>NZ_JAMPLX010000023.1:0-207405 GCF_028477825.1 Providencia sp. PROV267
GTCCAAAACGAGCGGATTCCCATTTATCGATATCCGGGGCTTTATCGCATAATTCCCCGATAACTGCATACCGATAGGAATAGCCTTGTAATAGTGCATCCGGTTTGACGGTCGAGTGAGCCTCCCCTCGAAGGGTTCTCAGTGGGCGTTTTTCCATTTCATCGGTGAGTTTTTGAGCCTCAATGGTCAATGTTGCCACTGTACGAGGTAAGTCTTCTTGCCTCAAATACCCTTGTGCATCAGTAACACCTTTTCTAATAACCCCGTTGCGGACTTTTAAGGTGTAAGACAAACCTGCCAAGGGCTGATTCTGTTCATCAACCAGCACACATTCTATCCATGCCTTGCGCTTAGAACAATCTGCACAATAAGGGTCATTATACTGATACGGCATTGGCACTCCTTGTCATGTCGGGTAAATAGCCTTTTTCATCAAGGTAACGCAAAAATAAATCATCAAAGAGATACGCGGTGTCTAAGCGCTTTTGTTGACACTCGTCCATCCATTCACGGATAAGCGCAATTAAACGCCCTTCTGGCTCATCTAACGAGTCAGCTAAGGTCGGATGGTTTTCCCAAAATTGAATATAAAAATTATCAATCACATTCAGATAGGCTTGTTCTGAATTTCGCCAGACCTTAATCAACGCTTCACTGAGAATATAATCAGCAGGGCTAATGAACGGCTCTGCATATGGAGGGCGTGAATAAATCACCTTCGTTTCACTCTCTTCAATAAAGCAGTCCTCAACGGGCATCATCAGTAATGCCCAGTCGCCTCGGCCTAATTTAGGTAACAACGTACGCGCAATGCGAGCATCAAAGAAGCGAAAAATGATTTTCTCCTCCCCCATCCAAGCAAATTGGTATTTTTGCCAGTGGGTGATTTGGGTACGCCAATCCAATTGACTTTGATATGCCCAGCCCCAACTGGGGTCGCTAAACGGCTCACTGTCTAACATTTTACCGAGGTGAAATAATTGTGACCGTTTGACTTTCACGAGCCACGGGCTCACTTCCGCTAAATGTGCTAATGCCGTTCCGTGGTATATCGGGAAGGCTTCCTCAATCCAATCATGAGCATAAAACCGTTTAACCGGATTGGGGTCTGATAGGGTATTAATCAAAAAATACACATCATTTTGTGGGGTAGCCGTTAACCAGGATAACCAGGTTGAACCTGGGGTCGAAATTGATGTTTGTGTGAGCATCTGCTGTTGTATCACTGTCTGTGGCATTACTCGTCCTCATTCGGCTTCACGGTTAATCCCCCCGCTTGCTGCGCGGCCAAGGCACAGTATTTTTTGACGGGGTACGGTGGCTGTTCAAACGGCGCGACGCCTTCTGGCAATTCCAAAGCAACTGAGGCGCCACTGCCGGCACTGCCACCACCGACCACCATATCGCTAGAGGTAAATATCGTGCCGGGCGTAATACGAATAAAACTGCCCCCCACTTTCAACGTGATTTCCGTATTCGCTTCCAGAACGATTTTCCCGCCGCTGACTAAATGGGTTTGCTGGCTGCTTTCATGCACCGTTTTCCCGTCAACTTGTGTCTGTTGGTCACCTTCGATATGCAAAGAGGCGTTGCCTGTAATATTTTCCTTTTGGCTGCCTTTGAGGATGAAATGCTCATTGCCTGCAATTTCTGTAAAACGGTCGTTATCTATACGATGTTTAGCGTCATGCTGAATATGCCAATGCGTATCGTGTTCAATGTGCACATTCATGTCGCGTTGGGCATGGAAATAAATTTCCTCTTGGCCTGCTCTGTCTTCAAAACGCAATTCGTTAAAACCGTCCCCTTTGTGGGTTTGGGTTTTAAACGTAGTGCGGGTCATCTCATTGGGGAGATTTAACGGCGGTGCATTGCGCCCATTATAAGTACATCCCGTGATAATTGGCCTATCAATATCCCCATTCAGATAGCTGACAAGCACTTCCTGACCGATTCTGGGTATCGCCATAAATCCATATCCATCCCCATTCCAACCTTGTGCGACACGTACCCAACAAGAGCTGCTTAAATCAGGTTCACGATATCGGTCCCAGTGAAAATAGATTTTCACTGCCCCGTCTTTGTTCGTGTAGATTTCTTCCCCATCCGGCCCAACCACAGTCGCCAATTCATCCCCATCGGCGGTGGGTTTATGAATAAACGGCGGGCGCCAATCTAGTTCACTCGGAATAAAAGTCAGTTGATTGGATAAAGTCGTACCTTCGCCACCACTATTATCTGCTAAAGGCTGAACTCCGTGATGAGAAACCGACACCACTTGCCAATGGCGGTTCATGTCAAGATTCGGGTGGGATGACAATGAGAAAATTTTACCCGGCATCAAAGCAAAGCAGTTAGTGGTCGCACTACCGACACAACGGTATTGCTGACTCCCTTCATGGCGAAGCGCTGTAAAGCGGTCTGCATCCTCTTGGGTTTGAAAACGTCCATAACTTTCGTAAAAGGGGTGCTGACCATGCACATCCCCTTTTATTTCATGTTCTAATGGGTAAGAGGGGCGCTCAGGATTGTAATCCTTATAGAGGGTTTTGCCAGATAGCAACGACTCGCGATAGCGCCAGTGATACGCAGTATGGTCTTGGGTATCGGTATCGTATTGGGGGTTATACACCAAATCAATTCCCGCCGTCATTCCCAAATGAGCATCGCTATAAAACAGCCGAGGTTCTTGCCCTGCATCTTCAAACCAAAAGCTAATGCCTTCTTCAGCAGCTAAACGACAAAAAAATTGGTAATTGGATTCGCGTTTCTGCGTGATGTAATCGCGTTTCGGGTAAGGTGCTTTTGCGTAAAACTTGCAATCCGCTTTAATGTGGGATTCTGACAACAGCTGTTCAAGTAAATCAGGCACAGTCATCTGACGAAAAATACGGCTATTTTGCCCTAATGACATTACCCAGATTTCAGGGCGAATAATAAAATGATACCACGTTCGGTTACCGTCTGTATTTTGTTGCTCTGCGCTGGCTAATAACCCGCGTACAGTACGTATCGGTTTACCATTCCGCATCACGGTTAATGAGCAGGCGAATCCCAACATGTCATCAAATGGAATGGAAGGAAGCGCGCTGACGACCGTTAGCGATAAGGTAAACAACTCAGACAAGTGCTCTGTCAGTTGAAATTCAGTCACCGCAAACGTATCTGGTGGTACACCTTTAAATTGACAGGTAAAAACCAATCCATCCATACCGATATACCCTTATAAATTCAAAAGAAAAGCTCAACACACCAAGCGATTTACCCCGTAGACACACCCACATTGCACAACCGAACCTTCAACGGCAACGTAGCGTCCGTGCAATATCATGCCTTCCTCTCCTGTCACCAGCGTGCCCTCTTTTTTACATTGTGGGCAACGTGTGGCTTTGTCACCGACCCGTAATACACGAGTGCCGTCATTGGTGACTGTTGAAATACTGGCTAGGCAAGTTGCCCCTGTGGTAGTTTTGTCTTGATGTAATCCGACTTTTTTCCCTTGCACTGTGGTTCTTGCCATGCAATGCCTCCCACGTAAAATGCGCGAACTACACAAAAATAATCGCTCACGCATTGGAACCGTATCTTATAAATTACGCTTCGAGCGGTGCGCGCCAGTCATCGGCACCTGATGTGCCTGCAACCGTGTGTTCCCAGTCCACTTTACGGTAAGACAGAGACACTTCGATAAGCTGCGTGAAATCGGCTTTCGCTGGGTCTTGGCAATGCGGCATCTGGCAATCGATGTTAACGATAGTCGCATCCGTCAGTGTGGTGGTGAAGAAATGCTCTTGTTTCCCTTCAACAGACGTGCGATACCATTTCAGTTCCACTTTTGGCAGCATTTCGCCGGACGCCAGTGCGTTATACAGCAGTGGTACCGCTTTGTTTAATGCCACCGTAAAACGGAATGGCTTGTGAGCACGTTGGCCTGAAGGCTGACCGGATTGAGGGTCAGTCGGTACGGTCACAATGTGGGAAAACTCTTGTACCAGCATCTGGTCTTCATGACCTTGTACATAGATGTTACCGACGGATTCAGGGGTAAATGCTCCCGCAGTGATGTTGCCCTGCGTTTTACCTTCGATAGAGATATAACATGGAGTTGGCATAGCGATATCCTTTATCCAAAATGACAAGTTGAGTTAGGTAAATGTAATTACCTATTAATTTCCGTCATCTCAGCCAGTGCGCACGGTAAGATTTACATTAAGGATAATAAAATCTTATGAATGGACTGTAAACCTGTCGACCTTTTTGTATCTCTCTAGGATAAGTGACTTAGCGTAAACTAGTTGAAATTTCGCTATATAATTCCAATAAAAACGATAAAAACAAACCATACCAGAATAATCATCGAGCAAAAAACGCACTAATACAAGATGAACCCTGTAAGTTCTAATGTACATAGAAATAAACTATGTAACTAAATATTTCATACAGAAAAATGAGATAACTCATTGATTAATAAAAATAAAAACACACTCTTAGATTAACATTTAATTCCACAGGGATTAACCGTCTTAACAGCATAGTGTAATGCTCTTAAAATCCACGCTTAAAATGTATTTTATTCCAACACTTAGTGATTTATCGAATTAACATATAAAAAAACATTTTTTTATGTCCATTTTCCATTTTTTCAGAATATTTGTCACGATATTACATCGTACACTCTCTATCCTTTCCTATTGAGAAAAAGACGTCAGCTTCAATTAATCTAACTTATTGAATATAGATATTCATCGTAAGCCAATCGTTTACAAATCATCACCCTTGTAATTTGTTATAATTTATTTCTGGATTAAATAACTTTTGTTGATATCATTCGTCTACCCATTTGAAATTTGGGTATTCATAGAATAAGTAATCAATATTCCAAGTATTTGCCTCGGCTTACAGAGGCGCTTTTTTACTTTACTAAAGCCCTGTCATTCATCAACTCATTTTATGTTTATTCACCTTATATGCACAATTGGTTGTCGTTAAAGCTCGGTGAGTGTTCTTTGAAAACCGTGCCACCATTCGTATCATTACAAATAATCTCAGATATATATTATCTCTTTGAATAATTGTTATTTTCTTTTATTTCAAGGAGCAATATGTCCCAAAGGAATCCATTTAAAACAGCACTATCCGCCTTACCGCATTCATTTCAAACGCTCTTTTCCACCCAACTCAACCACTTAATCAATTACTCACCCACCATTGGAATCATGGGTAAGACAGGTGCAGGAAAATCCAGCCTTATCAACGCGCTATTTCAGTCCTCTCTATCCCATGTCAGTAATGTCTCTGGCTGCACACGACAGGTTCAGCGCTTCAGTATGACGATGAACAACCACACACTCACCTTTGTGGATTTACCCGGCGTAGGAGAAAGCCTTGAGCGAGATAAAGAGTGCCACTCGCTATACCGTAACTTATTGCCAGAACTGGATTTTATCATCTGGGTACTCAAAGCCGATGACAGAGCATGGTCATCGGATGAACAGTGCTACCACTTTCTGACTGAACAATGTGGTTATCATCCAAACCGCTTTCTATTCGTACTGAACCAAGCCGACAAAATAGAGCCCTGTCGCCAGTGGAATGAGCTGTACCACCAGCCATCCCCTGAGCAATCGGCTAACTTAGAATTGAAGCAAAAAGCCGTAGTAACCGCCTTTAAGCCACATAACCCTGTGATGATTGTATCTGCAATCGAAAACTATCAACTGACTGAATTAGCAGAGCAATTAATACAGACGTTACCAGCACAAGCCAGCAGCGGTGTCGCTAGGCAATTGAACAGCGCTTACCGGACGCAATCGGTGGAGAACGCCGCACGTAACGATTTTGGTCAATGTGTCAGTGATATTGTGGATACCTTAATCGATATCATTCCCTTGCCACCATTGATAAGAAGTACGGTTAGCACCGTTAAAAACAGTATCGTATCCGTCGCTAAATCCTTGTGGAGCCTGTTCTTTTAGCTTCTTAACTTAACTCATTACTTATCACTCTCAGCGCCAGTCCTTAACGGGATTGGCGCTTTTTTATTTCTTTTTCCTGGAGTATCAACTGATGAATAATAAAACTGAATCTGCTATTGCAATGACACTCGTTCCCGATGAACAACGCCTTGATTTTTGGTTCAACCATTTTGGTGCAGTAAAAGGTTGGGCCACATTTGAAGTGGTGATCTTCACCACAATGGGACAATTCTGCGATGAATACCGTGGCGGTTATTGGGAGTACGGCACGCTCAGTAATGGTGGTGTTTTTCTACCCCGATATCAACGCGGACACCTTAACCCTATTCAACATGCACAACGGCAATGAAGCCACCGTGCGCCAAGAGGCGGCAGGCATTGCGGTATGCCTTATCCTGTATAGCATCTGGTCATTCCAAACAGAAAGCGAAGTGATGTGCGACCGCTTTTATCAGTTGCGTGACTACGCTTCACAACATTCCGAATCAGCTGCCATTTTCCACTTAATTGATTGATCAGGAGTCTATCATGAGTTTATTAGCTCCGCGTTTTGGTTCTGCTAACAGTATTCGTCGTGACCGTCCACTCACCATTGAAGAATTATTCCGTACTGTACCGAGCGTTTTCTCCGAAGATAAGCATGGGTCACGTAGTGAACGCTATACTTACATTCCCACCATCACCTTGTTAGACAGTCTACAAAAAGAAGGTTTTTACCCGTTCTTTGCCTGTCAAACTCGCGTGCGTGATGTCAGCCGCCGAGAATACACCAAGCATATGCTTCGATTACGTCGCCATGACCAAATTACGGGGAGCCAAGTCCCTGAATTTATCTTGCTCAATAGCCATGATGGCACCAGCAGCTACCAAATGTTGCCGGGATTATTTCGCCAAGTCTGTGCGAATGGGCTGATTTACGGCGATGTATTGGGGGAAGTGCGTGTGCCTCATAAAGGGGATGTGGTGGGCAAAGTAATTGAAGGCGCTTATGAGGTACTCGATACGTTCGAACAGGTCACTGAAAAATGCGAAAGTATGCAGTCGCTATTGTTACCGCCACCCGCCCAGCAAGCCTTTGCTGAAGCGGCTTTGACCTACCGCTTTGGTGAAGAATTCCAGCCTGTCACACGAGAACAAGTTCTACAGCCTCGCCGTTTTGAAGATAAAAAAGAAGACTTATGGACAGTGTACCAACGCCTACAAGAAAATCTGATTAAAGGGGGATTATCAGGTCGTACCGCAAAAGGTAAGCGCGCTCGCACTCGTTCAGTGAATGGGATTGATGGCGATATCAAACTTAATAAAGCCCTGTGGGTGATGGCGGATACCTTATTTAACCAACTCGCTTCTCGCCAACCCAACTAATTTTCCCTCCCTGACAGGTTGTGTCGTCATCCCTCATTTTTCTCATTGTCTAAATAAACAACATAACCTTATTTATCAATTCATTAGAATTCACTTTTTATCACTAAATAGCTCAATGAGAATTTTTCCCAACAGACATAACCTGTCCTCTCCCTCCGTTACACTTTTCCTTTTTATAACAACATGATGTTTGTACACAAGAGCACGCGTTTATGCTTCCAACAAATCGAAAATATGACCGTATGGCTATGCGCTTATCGGCACTGATTACACGATTGGTGGCAGGTGAAAACCTTGTCCTTACCGACCTTGCCTGCGAGTTCAATGTGCCTGCTCGTACCTTACAGCGTGATTTGCGAGAGCGCCTTGCCTATTTAGGTGTGGAATATCGAAAAAGGGTTTACCGCCTGCCACTCAATACGCTAAAAGCGTATCGCGATAAAGATGTTCTCACGTTCGTCAAGCAAATGGGCATGACACGGCTTTTCCCGGGGCTAGACAGTCGTTTACTCAATTTGCTGTTATCCCAACGCCAACATGCACCTTATTTGATTTGGCATCACGCCCACCGAACTTCAGCGGAGCATGCCGAGCATTTTTATCAATTAGTCTATGCCATCATAGGCTATCAACACATTACCTTACCTTACTGACCGCGGAACGCCGTTTTCATCCGTTATGCCCTTATCAATTAATTTATCGAGAAGGGCAATGGTATTTATTGGCGGAATACCACCAGAAAGTCCATGTGTTTCTTTTGGAAGATATTCAGTCCGTTAAACCACTATCCAGTACATTTATTCCCCAAAAAAATATCAACCAACTTTCGCAACAAAACAGTTTTATCGCTGCGTTACCGCATTTTCGATTGATATCGCAATTGCTGATGCCCCTCATTTCAACAACAGAAGGATAATCCCATGCTACATCATTCAATTTTGTCTACTCCTCCGTCACTCCCGACCGATTGCCCACATTGCCATTCTGATAAAGACATTATTCTGTGGGGAACTGGCTGGATGTGCCGTGATTGCGGTCATGATTGGCACATTCCGTCACAAGAGCAAACTCAAGCATTTCAGCAAGCTTAAATTAATAGGAGATATCTAATGAATACCCTTGCACACATTCGCCTAGGTCTTGAACGCATCGCATTCATTATCACCCTCATTCTGTGTTTCATACTCACCATAATACTCGTCACACATTTCAGCCTCGAGGGGCTAGTCCTAAGCCCCTTTGCCATTCCGCTGTTCTACCTCATACTTTATGTACTTGCACTGATTATCCCTCAATGTCTCGCCCAATTGCTGCTGTGGGTGATATGTGCATTTCGCAGTATCCACTACACCTTTCGCCTTAGCCCTAACCTAGTCAGCACAACACTCTCAGTTATTATCGGCCTAATTATCGTCTGTGCGCTATTAATTGCGATTGGCTGTGGATTTTTTAGCCACAAAAAAATTCACCATTACTTTTTAACGACTCAAGGTGAGCAGCCATGAGAAACGTTGCCATTCGTCAAAAAATATTGGCTAAACATATTGAGATCATTGTCTAATGTTTCCACGCAATATCGATAAAATGCTGCCGATTGGGCTCTCACTGTTAGGGATCATCAGCATTGACCTTAAGATTTCTTCTGTATTCAGTGATCGTGAATGTGTTTCTTTTCTCAACGAGCCTAAAAACCCGATCATCGTTTATGAGTATCCAAATAGCCCTTCCTTTACTTCTTTACTTCCTACCCAAAGCCTGTATCACTGAAGTATTTTTGGGTCGCTAAACGTACTGCCGATAACACATGGGTGCAGCTTTATCAGGCTGCCACTCCGTATGGCAATTTAGTAGAGTCGGATAAAATAGGCTGGATAAAAGCAGAACAGATTGAATGGCAAGAACAATTTCACTGTTTTCCTAAAGGTATAGGCTAGGTATGTCATTTTGAATAAAATGAAAATAACATTATAGACTATGTTTTCTCTGTGCAGTCAATTGTGTAGTCGTTTTAAGGGGTAGGCGCAATAGTTGTTCACTATTGCGCCTTTAAAAACAAAGCATTAACCGACTAGGATTAGTTCATGCCGTATTTTTTCAGCTTCTTACGCAGAGTACCGCGGTTGATACCCATCATCAGGGCTGCACGGGTCTGGTTTCCACGGGTATATTGCATAACCATGTCCAACAAAGGCTGCTCTACCTCAGCCAATACCAGCTCATATAAATCATTAACATCTTGATTGTTTAATTGAGCAAAATAGTTCTTCAGTGCTTGCTTAACTGAATCACGCAATGGTTTTTGAGTTACTTGATCTTGTGAATTTACAGTAGCAACGGTTAGTACGTCAGAATTTACGCGTTGTTCGAACATAGTTCTGTCAGCTCTTATCTTTATTTACGCAAAATATTCAAAAAATGCTTCCAACACCTCCAGCTGTTCGCTGGCGTCCTCAATGGCGTTGAATGAGCGCCGGAACTGGTCATCAGGTGCATGCTCTTTTAAATACCAAGAGACATGTTTGCGCGCTATACGGGCTCCTTTGCCTTGACCATAAAAGTCGTGCAACTCCTGTACGTGCGCAATCATAATGCGCTTCACCTCTGCCATAGGCATGGGGGGCAACATTTCACCTGTGTCCAGATAATGCTGGATTTCCCGAAAGATCCAGGGTCTTCCCTGAGCTGCTCGTCCTACCATTAGGGCATCAGCCCCCGTGTAATCTAAGACAGCTCTGGCTTTAAGCGGGTCAGTAATGTCACCATTGGCGATAACCGGTATGGCAACAGTCTGCTTAACTGCCCGTATGTTGTCGTACTCAGCTTCACCATTAAACAAACAGGCACGGGTCCTGCCGTGAATGGTCAGCGCTTGAATACCACAATCTTCGGCCAATTTGGCAATTTCTATGCAGTTTCGTTCTTCAGGTGACCAACCTGTGCGGATCTTCAGTGTAACAGGCACATCTACTGCTTTTACGACTGCCGACAGGATAGACTTCACCAAATCGGGATAGCGCAAGAGTGCAGAGCCTGCCAACTTACGATTCACTTTCTTAGCTGGACAGCCCATATTGATATCAATGATCTGGGCACCACTCTCAACATTAATCTGAGCCGCGGCAGCCATTTCATCGGGATCATTGCCAGCTATTTGAACGGAACGCACCCCCGGTTCATCGCGATGGATCATTCTTAGTCTCGATTTGTCAGTCTTCCAAACCTGTGGGTTAGAAGAAAGCATTTCTGATACCGTCATCCCCGCACCCATGTCATAACAGAGTGACCTAAATGGTCTATCCGTAATGCCTGCCATGGGGGCAGCAATAAGACAGTTTCTCAACTGATATTGTCCGATTCGCATAACTAAAGGGGGCCATACTGTGACTGCAAGGGCGCGTATATTACGCATTTTTTTCGAGATATGAAAGGACAAACTTTGAGCAAACCGTTATTTATCACTAACTTTTTTATCTTGATTTTTTCAAAATACAACTATTAGTCTTTTATAACAATGGGTTAAGTATGTTTGTAAAAAAGCACACGAAAACCGCTGTTAGTCCGTTCAAATCTCAAGCAGGATAGAATATCACCAGCAGTTGAACAATATTTGAGCTATAAGATAATCTATTCCTGCCCTAATTTCAAAGAAATTATTCACTGATTTTTATTATAAATTTGTCAAAAACGCTTGACACCAGTGATACGACACCATTCATCTTTTTCAGCGATAGGGTCTATCTCAAACAGTTGACGATAAGCATCGGCCACCCCTTCTGCTTGGGTAGCAAGGACACCTGAAAGCCCTAATAAACCTCCTGTACGAGGCAATACGCTTATCATAGGCGCTAACTCACGTAATGGGCCAGCTAAGATATTGGCGACCACGACATCGGCTTGTAGCTCTTTTGGCTGGTCTTTAGGCAAGTAGAGCGATAGGCGTTCTGAGACACCGTTGCGCTCCGCATTATCACGACTTGCGATAATCGCCTGTGGATCAATGTCGATCCCGATAGCTTGTGCTGCACCTAATTTTAATGCGGCGATCGCAAGAATACCGGATCCACAACCAAAATCGATGACGGTTTTACCTTCAAGATCAAGTCCATCCAGCCACTCTAGACATAACGACGTTGTTGGATGAGTACCTGTACCAAAGGCAAGGCCAGGGTCTAACATGACATTGACTGCGTTAGGATCTGGAACATCACGCCAGCTTGGGCAGATCCACAGGCGTTGCCCAAAGCGCATAGGATGAAAATTGTCCATCCACTCTCTTTCCCAGTCTTTATCTTCCAGTTGCTCGATTTTGTGAACAAAACCTTTTTCGAGCAGAGGGCTGTTTTCAAGTTGTGCCACAACCATGTTCATGTCAGTTTCAGCATCATAAAGGCCGATAACATCCGTATCGCCCCATAGTCGTGTTTCTCCCGGTAACGGTTCGAAAACAGGGGTATCATGACTATCTTGAAAGGTGACTGACACTGCGCCACTTTCAATAAGTTCATCGCCGAGAGCTTCGGCTTGTTGGCCTGTTGAGTTGAGTCTGAGTTGTATCCAAGGCATAGTTATTCTCTTTTAACTTAATTTTTTGCAGGCGTAGCCTGCTCATTGGGCGCCGATTGTACTGGATTTTTACCGAAAAGATTACCAATTATAAAAGCAATCAAGCTAAATAGTAGTGAAGGCACGATGGCGTGGAACCCCATGATTTCGATTTTAAATGATGCCAGTAGAGCATAAGAGACGCCGCCTACAATCATACCGCTAATCGCTCCCTTGCTGTTGGCTTTTTGCCAATATAGGCCTAAAACCAGTGGCCATAAAAACACTGCCTCCAGTCCACCAAAGGCCAGCAAGTTGAGCCAAATGATCATTTTGGGGGGATCCCATGCCGCGAACAGCAGCAAGATACCGAGTATTAAGGTTGAAAAACTCGAAATGCGGGAGAGCTTTTTCTCATTCTTAATTTGTTCGGGGGCGGCGCTTAAATAGATATCTTTTACAATCGTAGCTGATGACTGCAATAGCTGTGCGTTGATGGTTGACATGATTGCTGCCATTGGTGCGGCTAAGAAAATACCCGCCGCAAAAGGTGGTAGCACTTGCACCATCAATGTTGGAATAACCTGATCTGGAATAGTGAGATCAGGTAAGACGGCGCGGCCTAAGGCTCCGGCAAAGTGCATACCAAACATGAGTATTGCCATCACGATTGTGCCTATTACGATACCACGGTGAACGGCTTTACTGTCTTTGTAGGAAATACAGCGTACAGCCGTGTGTGGCAAACCAATCACCCCAAAACAGACTAAAATCCAAAAAGAGGCAAGGAAAGGGCCACTAAGAATATCATCGGCACCTTCTACGGAAACCAGTTTAGGGTCAATGGCCTGAATTTTTTCGACTGCCGCGCCAAGCCCACCTGCATGGTAAATGATCGCAACAAGCAAAATAACCGTACCTAACAACATAACGAGGCCTTGTAAGGCATCATTGAGCACACTAGCTCGAAAACCACCGATAGCGGTATAGAGTGCGATAGAGATACCAAAAATCATTAAGCCATAGGTATAAGGGATACCCGCAGCGGTTTCGAGTAGTCGTGCACCGCCAATAAATTGCACGGTCATTGCGCCGAAAAAGGCGACGAGCAAACTGATACTTGCAAACCCAACTAAAAAGCGGCTTTGGTAACGTGCATAAAGCATATCATTGAGTGTTACTGCATTGTATCGGCGAGCTAAGATGGCAAATTTTTTCCCTAGTACACCCAGTGATAGCCAGATAGCAGGAAGCTGGATCATGGCAAGTAGTACCCAACCTAGCCCATATTTATAGGCTGCTCCTGGTCCACCGATAAATGAACTGGCGCTGACATAGGTTGCTGTGATCGTCATGGCGAGCACAAAACCCCCCATAGAGCGATTCCCTAAAAAATACTCATTGAGGAATTCTCCCTTTGTGCGTTTGCGATAAGCGTACACAGATAGCAAGAATACGAGTGCAAGATAACCAATTAGAGGTAGTAGAACTTCAGTCTGCATCCCTATCCTCCAGCGGAATATCTTTAAAAATAATTTTGACCATCATAATACACAGTAAAATGAAAATGACCGGTAGGATGAGACATGACCATTCAAACCATAAAGGTAAACCTGTCAAGCCAATCGCATTACTCGGAAGATAGGCACAAATAACCCAACCAACTAAATAGGCGAGCGTCAGATAGAGTGACCAGCGAGCTTCCCTGTTTGATTGAAGAAAACGTTTATCCATACGTATTTCCCCCTCATAGAAATAAAAATAATCAGGGATTGTACGATAAACCTAGGAATGTGTGTAAAAAAACAGACCAAGGAAAGCCAAGGTGCTTAGTTTACAACCAAAGATAATTTTGAGTATGTAGGATAGTAAGTATTATTTATCTACCAGCAGGTGCACAATCAATAGGATGGACATAGTAAAAATAGCAAAAGCCGTAATATAAAGAAAAAGTGAGCTATCTATCTTAAGTCCACTATTTTGATACGCTGTTGAAATACTCCTTTTGAAGCTAATTAAGCACAGTAGGGCGATCGCAATGACAGCTCCTAATAATGCTAGCCATGATGACTGTATTAGCCCTAGTCGTAAGAACAATAACCCATTGATTGCTAACAGGAGCAAAGTACGGCTCCAGGCTTGTTGTGTTCTTTCCGGCTGTAAACCAGGATCACGCATGATAGTGCCTATAGCAGAACGTAGAAGAGTGAAATGACGGCAATGACGGTAATGAATAGCGTCATCATAGTAAGAAAGGAGGTGTATTGTAACGGCTCCTCTTTGCGCATAGCGATTTCGTTTTGTCGCCAGCGATAAAGAGCCATAATGGCGGTAATCCCCCCCGCAGATGCAAGAAAAACCGCTAATAAGGTTCTTAGCCAAGGGGCGGCAGCCTCATGTAGGAGCTGTTCAATGGCAATAGCACCCGCTAATAGTGCTAACGCGGTTCTGATCCATGCTAGAAATGTTCTTTCATTCGCCAATGAGAATCGATAGTCTGGCGTTTTTCCAATGTTTTTCCACTTATTACGTTTAAAAGACATGGTTTTTTCACTATGTTGATTGTCGTGGTGGTGTTTGGGGTATGTGACTCATGATAGCTTGATTATGAGATAAAAAAATACCGGAAAGGTGACTTTCCGGTATTTGATGAATGAGAGGTGAATCTCAGTGTTTCAGTCATTACTCCTGAATACCGAGTTTTTTCTCCAGATAGTGGATGTTAGTGCCACCTTTTTGGAAGTTTTCATCATTCATGATCATTTGGTGCAGTTCAATATTGGTTTTGATGCCATCGATGATCAGCTCATTAAGCGCATTCTTCATACGCATAATGGCGATTTCACGTGTTTCACCGTAGGTGATCAATTTACCAATCATTGAGTCATAGTATGGCGGTACGCTATAGCCTGCATAAATGTGAGATTCCCAACGAACACCAAAGCCACCTGGCGAATGGAAACGGGTGATCTTACCTGGGCTAGGCATAAAGGTATTCGGATCTTCAGCATTGATACGACATTCAATCGCATGACCACGAACGATAACATCTTCCTGTTTTACTGATAATGGTAAACCAGATGCGATGCGTAACTGTTCTTTGATCAAGTCAACGCCAGTGACCATCTCTGTTACTGGATGCTCAACCTGAATACGGGTGTTCATCTCAATAAAGTAGAATTCACCATTCTCATAGAGGAATTCGAAAGTACCTGCACCACGATAGCCAATTTCTATACAAGCATTAGCACAACGCTCACCGATATTGCGGCGAACTTCAGGAGTAATACCTGGTGCTGGGGCTTCTTCAACGACTTTTTGGTGGCGACGTTGCATTGAGCAGTCACGCTCTGCCAAGTAAATGGCATTGCCTTGACCATCAGCCATAACTTGGATTTCAACATGACGAGGGTTTTCAAGGTATTTTTCCATGTAAACCATATCATTATTGAAGGCCGCTTTAGCTTCTGCACGCGTCAGATTGATGGAAGATTCCAAATCTTTTTCGTTACGCACAACACGCATACCACGACCACCGCCGCCGCCAGAGGCTTTGATGATAACAGGATAGCCGATACGTTGTGCGATAGCTTTGTTTTTATCAGTATCGCTGCCTAGTGGACCATCAGAACCTGGTACACAAGGAACACCGGCAATTTTCATCGCTTCGATAGCGGAAACTTTATCGCCCATTAGGCGGATGGTTTCAGCTTTTGGTCCGATAAAAATAAAGCCTGAGCGTTCAACTTGTTCAGCAAAATCAGCATTTTCAGACAGGAAACCATATCCTGGGTGAATAGCTTGAGCCCCTGAAATCTCTGCCGCTGAAATGATAGCGGGAATGTTCAAGTAGCTTTTTGCGGAGGCTGCTGGGCCGATACAAATAGTCTCGTCTGCCAACAGCACATGTTTTAAATCACTATCTGCCGCGGAGTGCACAGCTACGGTCTTAATGCCTAACTCTTTACAGGCACGAAGAATACGCAGTGCGATTTCGCCACGGTTAGCAATGACAATTTTTTCCAGCATGGAAACGCCTCGTTATTCGATAACCACCAACGGCTGGTCATATTCAATTGGCTCGCCGTTCTCTGCCAGGATTGCTTTCACAACACCTGCTTTTTCTGCTTCGATTTGGTTCATCATTTTCATTGCTTCGATGATGAAAAGTGGATCACCGACGTTGACAGTTTGGCCAACTTCAATAAATGGTTTTGCTTCAGGGCTTGGTGAACGGTAGAAAGTTCCCACCATAGGTGAGCGAACTTGGTGGCCCGCAACAGCAGCCGCTGCTGGAGCTGGGGCTGCCGCCGCCGCTTCTTGAGCAGGTGCAACAGCGGTAGCTAATGCTGGCTGAGCTGCTGGCGCTGAATAAAATTGTTGAGGAGCCGTCATGACCTGAGAAGTAGCTGAAACGCGACTGATGCGTACTGATTCTTCACCTTCAGAAATTTCCAGTTCAGAAATACCAGACTCTTCGACCAGTTCGATCAGCTTTTTAATTTTACGAATATCCATGGATATGATTCCGTACTCTTATATTTGGATTTAATTGATTTATGACAGACGGTTAACCGCTGCCTGTAACGCGAAACTGTAACCGTCAGCACCAAGACCACAAATCACACCGACAGCTTTATCGGAAAGATAGGAGTGATGGCGAAACGGTTCTCTGGCATGCACATTAGACAGATGGATCTCGATAAACGGGAGTGCAACTGCTAATAATGCATCACGTAGGGCAACACTTGTATGTGTGAATGCCGCCGGGTTAATCAGAATAAAATCTACGTTATCTTTTGCAGCATGAATCTTTTCAATCAACTCATGTTCTGCATTAGACTGAAAATGACTCAATTTTACACCTAGCTGTTCCGCTTCTGCGGTTAACTTGGAGACAATATCTACCAGAGTTTGATTACCATATTTCTCTGGCTCCCTTGTGCCAAGTAGGTTTAGATTCGGTCCATTGAGGAGTAAAATGTGAATATCTTCTGTCATTGTGGTGCTAACTCCGACGATATGTCAATAACCTGACAACATAACCTGATGTTGGCGGTTTGTCATCTTTTATCATAAAAATAAATGAAATCTTTATCGATAAAAAACGCTATTATAATTATTTCGTGGCATATGACAGCAAAATACTGGTCTTATCAGAGAAATTACCCGAATTTATTTTTTGAATTGTGCGGTAATCCAAATTTCTGAATATCTCCGCACAAATTCAAATTATGAACGCGAAATGTTCACCAGTGTACGCCCTGTTATCTGATTTTTTAAGATCTTTTGTGCGTACTCAATGGACTGCGTTAAGGTAATTTCTGAGGTAACCTGTGTATAAAATGACTCAGGAAGTAATTGCGTGAGGCGTTGCCAAACGGCGGAGCGCTTCGCGGCAGGGTAGTAAACAGAATCGACGCCTTGCAGGCGAATATTGCGCAAAATAAATGGCATGACAGTCGTCGGTAATGAAAATCCTCCGGCTAGGCCACAAGCCGCGACAGCGCCATTATATTGTGTTTGGGCTAATATATTCGCGAGTACCTCTGCGCCTACCGTATCAATTGCACCAGCCCAATATTGCTTATCAAGTGGTTTGGCCGGGGAGGTAAATTGGCTTCGTGGTAGCACTCTTTTCGCCCCTATTTGCTGCAAATAGTCACTGTTTTCGGCGCGTCCTGAGATGGCAACGACATCATAGCCTAACGATGATAAAAGCTGTATTGCGGTAGAGCCGACACCGCCGCTAGCGCCACTGACAATAATTTCCCCTCTCTCTGGCGTGATCCCAGCATCTTCTAATGCGTTGACACAGAGCATAGCGGTGAAGCCTGCCGTACCGATAATCATCGCTTGGCGTAATGATAAATCTTCAGGAAGCGGGGTGAGGTAATCTGCGGGAACACGAGCTTGTGTCGCCAGTCCACCCCAGTGCGTTTCGCCTACACCCCAGCCTGTGAGTAAAACATGTTGGCCGACACTAAAGCGAGGATCTTCGCTGTGGTGTACGACACCCGAGAAATCAATGCCAGGCACCATGGGGTATTGACGTACAATCCCTGCCTTACCACTGATAGCGAGGGCATCTTTATAATTTAATGTGGACCAATAAATATCCACGATAACATCGCCAGCAGGAAGTTGTTCAGTGGGAATGGATTGGATATCGGATGTGAGTTGGTCATCGTGTTTCTGTAGGACGAGGGCTTTCATACTTCGCTCCTAATTTTGAGGGGATTTTTTAGTCAATTTAAGAATAATGAATGATATCTATCATGGCAACTTTATCGCAACCGAGTGAGTTGTGACGCTCGTATCATTACTATTGTAATTAATTTGTAAAAATGTAATTTTTTCTGGCATAAACACTGTTTTATCGTGCAAAATATCACGTTACGAAGATTTCTGTTTGTGAATAAGTACCATTACCTAGTTTCTTTAGTGAGTAATGGAACTAACATACAGAAAATGCACGTGTTTAGCTGTGAAGCTAGTCGATGTACAACAATAAAAAAAATAACAAAATATTATTTGAACTTGTAGCTATAAAAACTTGTCAACACAGGGTGGAAGAGAAGACGGCGTATATAACAACCAAAGTGCTATTGTCTGTTGATAAATTTATGCATAAATAAGTTAAATTTACTCACCAATAAATGGCTCTTTTTAAAGGTTGTTATCTGCTTCGTTTTCTAAAGAGGCATGTACAGTCATTTGTGCTGTAACAACAGATGGATTAACCATATTTTTCGAAGCGGCTCATTAACGCCTTGAGACAGCTTCAAGTGGTTGGTAGAGTAGACGGGTTTTTATTCGTCCCCAGCTTGCAGGATAACCCTTTCGTTATGTTTAAAAAATTTCGTGGCATGTTTTCTAATGACTTGTCAATTGACTTGGGTACGGCCAATACCCTTATTTATGTCAAAGGACAAGGCGTAAAATTAAATGAACCTTCTGTTGTCGCTATTCGCCAAGACCGCTCAGGTACGCCAAAAAGCGTCGCGGCTGTTGGTGGTGAAGCTAAGCAAATGCTGGGGCGTACACCAGGTAACATTTCAGCGATAAGACCAATGAAAGATGGTGTTATTGCAGACTTTTTCTTAACTGAAAAAATGCTTCAGCATTTTATCAAACAGGTTCATAGCAATAGTTTCCTTCGCCCAAGCCCTCGCGTGCTGGTCTGCGTTCCTGTTGGCGCAACTCAAGTTGAACGTAAAGCAATTCGTGAATCTGCGTTAAGTGCGGGTGCACGTGAAGTCTTTTTAATTGAAGAACCTATGGCTGCGGCAATTGGTGCTGGGTTGCCGGTTTCTGAAGCGACAGGTTCAATGGTTGTTGATATCGGTGGTGGTACTACCGAGGTAGCGGTTATTTCGTTGAATGGTGTTGTCTATTCTTCTTCTGTTCGCATTGGGGGTGACCGTTTTGATGAGGCGATCATTAACTATGTTCGTCGCAACTATGGCTCTTTAATTGGTGAAGCAACCGCTGAGCGTATTAAGCATGGTATCGGTTCTGCTTACCCAACTGATGAAGTTTATGAAATAGAAGTTCGTGGTCGTAACCTCGCTGAAGGTGTGCCGCGCGGCTTCAAAATGAATTCAAATGAAATTTTAGAGGCATTGCAAGAGCCACTAACCGGTATTGTTAGTGCTGTCATGTTAGCATTAGAACAGTGCCCTCCTGAATTAGCTTCTGATATTTCAGAACGCGGTATGGTATTAACTGGCGGCGGTGCTCTGCTACGTAACCTCGATCGCTTACTAATGGAAGAGACAGGTATACCTGTTATCGTTGCTGAAGATCCTTTGACCTGTGTTGCTCGTGGTGGCGGTAAAGCACTAGAGATGATTGATATGCACGGTGGCGATCTGTTTAGCGATGACTAAATAACGCTATAGGCAAGCTGGGGTTTTGGCCCCGGCTGCTGATTTGCCTATTTTTGTTCCTCCGAACTTAGTGAAACACAGCCATACATGAAGCCGATTTTTAGGCGAGGTCCATCGCTCCAGCTGCGTATTTTTATTGCTGTTATTGCCGCAATCGCACTGGTCGTGATCGATCACCGCTTTGAGCCTTTCAATAAAATCCGTAACTATCTAGACACGGCGGTTAGCCCATTTTACTTTTTGGCTAATGGCCCACGTCAATTTCTTGATAATATTTCGGAAAATTTCTCCTCGCGTGAACAACTCCAGTTTGAAAATAAGGCATTGCGTCAGGAATTGTTGTTGAAAAAAGCAGATAGTCTTTTGCTCGAACAATTAAAGCAAGAGAATGCTCGCCTGAGAGAATTACTTGGCTCACCGCTCCGTCAAGATGAACACATGATGGTCACACAAGTGATCTCGGGAGCGAACACGCCTTATCGAGACCAAGTCGTTATCGATAAAGGTGAAAATGATAATGTGTACGAAGGGCAGCCCGTCATTAGTGATAAAGGGGTTGTAGGGCAAGTCGTTGGTGTTAGCCAATTTAATAGTCGCGTCTTGCTGATTTGTGACACGACCCATGCGCTACCGGTACAGGTATTACGTAATGATATCCGAGTGATCGCCGCGGGGTCGGGGTGTGCCGATGACTTACAGTTAGAGCCACTGCCTGAAAATACGGATATTCGCGTTGGGGATGTTTTGGTCACATCCGGTTTAGGTGGTCGTTTCCCTGAAGGCTACCCTGTGGCCGTTGTCTCTAATGTTAAGCACGATACTCAGCGGGCTTATACGATTATTAGCGCAAGGCCAAGTGCTGAGTTGCAGCGCTTACGCTATTTGTTACTATTATGGGGTAATGATAACGATGCCGTTACACCATTACAGCCTTCAGAGGTCTATCGCGCTGCCAATGAGCGTCTGATGAAGGTGCTCCCACAAGTATTACCAAACCCGAGTGAAATTCAGGGGCCACCGTTACCTCCATCAATGTCTCAAGAAGCCCAACCATAAAGGAAGGTATAATGGCTATGGGTAAAGAGGGTTAGTTAAATGGATGAATATCGCGGTAATGGTCGCAGTATTATTTGGATTTCTTTTTTCATTGCATTGATTTTGCAATTGGTCCCATGGCCGGAACAATTTACGTTTTATCGGCCATCATGGTTACTTTTGATCCTTATCTACTGGGTTATGGCGTTACCGCACCGTGTAAGTGTGGGAACGAGCTTTATTCTTGGCATTATTGTTGACTCTATTCAAGGTTCGGCATTGGGGGTTCACGCCCTTTCATACAGTATTATTTGTTATCTTGTCTCCTATAAATACCAATTACTGAGAAATATGGCGCTGTGGCAGCAAGCCTTAATCATTGTGTTGCTGACAATCATACTGGATATGACTGTTTTTTGGGCTGAATTTGTCTCTTCTCAGGTATTATTCCACCCTCAAGTATTCTGGAATAGTCTCGTAAATGGTATTCTGTGGCCATGGCTGTTTTTGCTATTACGGAAAATTCGTCGTCAGTTTTCAGTGTGTTAAGATTTTTACCGGCTGGCAATTATCTCTGGAATATCGTTTTATGAGTTATATTTATTTGGCTTCTGGTTCGCCGAGAAGAAGAGAGCTTGTGCAACTATTAGGATATCATTTTGATATCTTGCTTCCCAACGTTGAGGAACAATGGCAACCGGGTGAAACTCCTGAAGCGTATGTTCAACGTTTGGCGCGGGAGAAATCACAGGCGGGGGTTAAAATAGCGCCTAAAAAATGCCCGGTAATTGGGGCAGACACCATTGTTGTTCTTAATAATCAAATCCTAGAGAAACCTCGCCATGAACAGCATGCTCAAGAAATGCTGTCAGCCCTTTCGGGAAATACGCACCAAGTGATGACGGCTGTCGCAATCTCGGATATGGATCGCACACTCAGCGCATTGATTGTGACAGATGTGACGTTCCGCGAGTTATCTTTAACTGAAATACAGGATTATATAAAGTCAGGGGAGCCTATGGATAAAGCTGGAGCCTATGGGATCCAAGGTAAGGGTGGCTGTTATGTAAGGCGTATAAATGGCAGCTATCATGCAGTTGTTGGTTTACCGTTAGTAGAAACAGATGAATTAATACAACGATTTTTAGCGTTAAGTGATGGTAAGGGGATGTCATGACGGCTGAGTTACTAGTAAATGTTACACCATCTGAAACGCGCGTTGCTTATATTGATGGTGGGATTTTGCAAGAAATCCACGTAGAGCGAGAAGCAAAAAGAGGAATTGTAGGGAATATCTACAAAGGTCGTGTGAGCCGTGTGTTGCCCGGTATGCAGGCGGCCTTTGTTGATATTGGTCTGGATAAAGCTGCCTTCTTACATGCCTCCGATATTATGCCTCATACCGAGTGCATTGCTGGGGATGAGCAAAAGAATTTCCATGTTAGAGATATCGCTGAACTTGTTAAACAAGGGCAAGACTTGATTGTTCAAGTCGTGAAGGATCCCTTAGGCACGAAAGGTGCAAGGCTCACGACAGATATTACATTGCCTTCTCGCTATCTGGTATTTATGCCGGGAGCTTCACATGTTGGTGTGTCACAGCGCATTGAAAGTGAAAGTGAACGCGAGCGTTTAAAAGAGTGCGTGTCTCAATATTGCGATGAAAATGGTGGCTTTATCATACGCACCGCTGCTGAAGGGGTGGGTGAAGATGAAGTGAAGCAAGATGCGGCATTTCTCAAACGTTTGTGGGCTAAAGTCATTGAACGGAAGAAACGTAATGTCACTCGCACCAAAATTTATGGCGAATTATCACTCGCTTACCGGATAATTCGTGATTTTGCGGGGGCTTCATTAGATAGAATTCGTGTGGATTCTCGTCTAACCTATAAGGAGTTACAGGAGTTTATTGAAGAATATGTTCCTGAAATGACAGCTAAGCTTGAATTGTATCAAGGTAACCAGCCGATTTTTGATTTGTTTGACGTAGAGAACGAGATCCAACGCGCGATGGATCGGAAAGTCGAATTGAAATCAGGTGGTTATTTGATTATCGATCAAACTGAAGCGATGACGACAATCGATATCAATACAGGGGCGTTTGTAGGGCATCGCAATCTTGAGGAGACCATCTTTAACACCAATATAGAGGCGACCCAAGCGATTGCTCGTCAGTTACGGCTGAGAAATTTGGGCGGTATTATTATTATCGATTTTATTGATATGAGTGATATCGAGCACCGTCGCCGTGTTTTAGCCTCTTTGGAGCAGGCGCTTAGTAAAGATAAAGTAAAAACCACGATCAATGGCTTTTCTCAGCTAGGGCTAGTGGAAATGACGCGTAAGCGTACCCGGGAGAGCCTTGAGCATGTTTTGTGTGATGTGTGCCCAACTTGCCAAGGGCGTGGCACAGTAAAATCGGTTGAAACCGTGTGTTATGAAATTTTACGAGAAATTGTTCGTGTTCATCGCACAATCGATGCAGATAGGTTCTTAGTTTATGCTTCCCAATCAGTGGTTGATGCACTGACTGGTGACGAGTCTCATGCCCTTGCGGAAGTGGAAATTTTTGTCGGTAAGCAGGTTAAAGTTCAGACTGAATCGTTATACAGTCAGGAACAGTTTGATGTCATCATGATGTAGTTTTTACGTGAAGGAGAAACGGGTGAAACGACTGCCACGGGTAGTATGGATGACGACGGCTATCGTGCTGCTGCTTGGTGCATTGCTGCTCACTGGGCTACGTTTCTTCTTACCGAATATCAACTATTACCGGCAAGATATCATTGGCTATATTGAAAAAAACACGGATATCACCTTACAAATAGGTGAAATTGAGGGGGCATGGCAATCGTTTGGGCCGGTTCTGACCTTAACCGATGTGGTTGTTCGCAATGAAGAAGTCGATGCAAAAGCCAGCAAAATCGCCGTTGAACTCGATATTTGGAGCTCGTTACTTTCTTTAACATGGCGTTTTCGTGACATCACTTTCTACCAGCTCAATGTCGATTATAAAGTGCCTTTTAGTTTTGAAGGCCGCGCACAACCGATTGATAGTGATAGTATTGAAGGGCTATTTCTAAAGCAATTTAACCATTTTACTCTCAAAAATAGCCAACTGACCTTTCTGACGCCATCAGAGCAAAAAACAACCCTGATTTTACCTGAATTAACTTGGTTGAATGAGCAACGCCGCCACCGTGCCCAAGGGTTTGTTAGCTTAGAAACGATCAACAAACAGCATGGTTTTTTGCAAGTCAAAATTGATATTAAAGATAAAAACGGCATCTTGAGCGACGGCACCATTTATCTACAAGCTGACAATATAGATATGCAGCCATGGTTAAGTCGCTGGTTACGTGAAAATACTGGGCTGCGCGATGCCAATTTTAGCTTATCCTCTTGGGTTACCATCAAAAATAATCGTATTGATAGCGGCCTCTTGCAGTTACGACAAGGCGAAGCGAATTGGGGGGAAGCCCCTTTAGCGCAAAACCTACAAGTTAATGATTTACTCATCCGCATGAGAAGGCAAGGGGAAGGCTGGTTATTTAATATTCCTGAGTTAGATACATTAAAAACCAATGAATATATTTGGCCGAATGGGAGTGTTTCGGTACTTTATCTGCCTTCATCGATGAAATACCACCAAAAAGATCACTGGCGGATCCGAGCTAAAAATATTGAGTTAGAGCGCCTTAGTGAAATCTTACCTACTTTTTCATTTGTGACGCCAGAAACGGTGCAAGAATGGCAGCATCGCCAACCGAAAGGTTTATTATCCGTTTTTGCTCTAGATATTACTCCCGATCAACTTGAGCACACGCAAATTGATATGGACTGGCAGGATGTCAGTTGGAAAAAATGGAAACAACTCCCTTCGGTTGATCACTTCACGGGGGTCTTGGTCGGGAATGCGCAGCGAGGGGTTCTCTCTGCGACATTAGATAAGAGTTATGTTGACTATGAGCCTCAATTTAAAGCCCCTTTTCAAATTGATAAAGCACGCGGACAACTGTATTGGCAAAATGATGACAATCAATTCAAGTTGTGGAGCGACCAACTGGATATACAGGCCTCTTCATTATGGGCGAATGGGCAGTTTAGTTTTTATCAGTCGAAAAAAAGTGATGATACTGACCTGAGCATCTTAGCGGGCGTCAATATTGATAATGCGGGAGAAGCGTGGCGCTATTTCCCGCAACAGTTGATGGGGGAAAGCCTAGCGGACTACCTATCAAACGCTATCATCGCAGGGCAAGCGAAAGATGCGACAGTCGTCTTCAAGGGTGACCCTAAACATTTCCCATTTAATCAGAACGATGGCCAGTTCCAAGTCTTTGTGCCCTTACGCAAAGCGACCTTTGAGTATGATAAAGGTTGGCCTGCTTTATCTAATTTAGACATTAACCTTGATTTTAAACGTTCAGGTCTGGCAATGCGTGCAGACAGTGTCAAATTAGGTGAAGCAACAGCCACACAGCTAACCGCTGATATCCCGAATTATCAAAATGAAATGCTATTTATTAAGGCTGATTTAGCGGGTACAGGCTCACAAATACAGCAGTATTTTAGTATGACACCACTGAAAAGCTCGATTGGGAATACGTTAGATGAGTTGCAAATTGGAGGCATGGTAACAGGTGATCTCGCTTTATCTATTCCGTTAGCACACGGCAAGGAAGTTAACGCGAAAGGGAATATCAATCTGAATAAAAATGATTTATTGATTAAGCCTATCGACAGTAAGCTCACGGAGTTGACGGGGCAGTTTAAATTTAACAACGGCGATTTGGTCGGTGATAAATTAAAAGCACAATGGCTGGGGCAACCTGTCGACGTCAATTTTTCAACGGTTGATAACCCTAAAGATTACCAAGTGAAGGTGGATCTAGGGGGAAATTGGGATATAGCAAAAATTGCTCAATTGCCTGATTCATTAAAGCAAAAAGTGGCGGGAACCAGCGATTGGAACAGTCATATTGAAATTACACTTCCACATTCGCCGTCCGATGATATGGCTCTTGCCGTGGAATTCTCTGCTGGTTTAAAAAAACTGAAAAGCCGCCTCCCTGCATTGGACGATCGCTTACTTAAAGAGTTAGGGACGGTCAATGCAACAGCTAAAGGCTCATCGACGCATTTAAATATAGGCGGTGATATTGGTCGGCGTATTGGTTTCAACACGCGTTGGGATCTGAGAGCACCACAATTACGTTTAGAAAAAGGCACTCTGGCAAAATGGAATGGCAAGCCACCAGAGTTACCGCAGTCATCAATGCTACTTGCTGATTTGCCAGTGATTACTAACCCACAATGGGTAAAAACAGTCGATACATTTTTTTCAGCAGATCAAGGTGGTAAATCGATAAATATTGGCTTACCTGAAACAGTGAGAGTGAAGACACCATCCCTGTCTTTAGGTGGACAAGCATGGCAAAATTTAGACCTCTCATTTAACTTGTTGGCTAAAGAGCAGCAAATTAAGGTATCAAGCGAAAATCTTAAAGGGGAATTACAGATTTTTGCTCAACAGCCTTGGGTGCTGAATATCGATTACCTGTATTACAACCCAATGGCATTCCCTGGGGAACAAACAACCAGTAGCAATGACTCTTCCTCATTCAACTTTAGCCATTGGCCTGAAATGACGGTTAATTGCCAAGATTGCTGGGCAGGTGGACAAAAATTAGGGAAATTGAGTGCCCACTTGAAGCCGCAAGGAAATACATTGCAACTAAGTGGTGGAACATTAAGTAATAGCGCCACTCAATTAAAATTAGATGCTTTATGGCAAAGCGGTAAACAAAACCGTACACAAATTGCAGGCTCCTTAAGTGGGGAGCAATTTGATGAAACAGCCGCTTACTATGGTATTTTAGTTCCTATTATCGGTTCACCTTATACGCTTGATTTCGAACTCAATTGGCAAGATGTACCTTGGTCGCCAGATATTGCAACCCTTAATGGCGCGTTATCAAGTAAGCTTGGTAAAGGCGCGATCGCTAAAATGGGCGGAGGGCGAGCGGGCCAACTGTTACGGCTAGTGAGTTTTGATGCACTATTACGCAAACTTCAATTTGATTTTCGCGATACCTTTAGTAATGACTTTGACTTTGACTCAATTAAAGGTAATGCCAAGATCCGTAATGGTATTCTATTAGCAAAAGATGTGTACATTGATGGGTTAGTTGCCGATATTACGTTAAGTGGGGAAATTGATTTGGTGAAACGCCAAATTAACGGTGAAGCGGTCGTGACGCCCGAAATATCTGCTACAGTAGGAGTAGCAACGGCATTTGCAGTTAACCCGATTGCGGGTGCAGCGGTTTTTGCTGCATCAAAAGTATTAGGTCCGCTATGGAGCAAAATTTCTGTGATACGTTACCGTGTGACAGGAAGCTTGGATGAACCCAAAATTGATGAAGTATTGCGTCAGCTAAAGGAGACTCAAGAGTAATGAAAAATGGCAATGTTGCACTTTTGCAGTTATGCAGCGGTAAAAATACGAAACATAATTTGGCACAGATTGAGCAGCAAATTAAGCAGTTGCCAGAGACTGTTGAGCTAGTATTGACACCTGAAAATGCCTTGTTGTTCGCAGATGCGGCGACTTACCGTAAACAGGCCGAAAAAGAAGGGCAAGGCCCTTTACAAGAAGCTATTGCCAATATGGCGAAGCGCTACAATGTCTGGATTTTAATTGGCTCAATGCCATTGATCAGCCGTGAGGATCCTGAACGCATTACGAGCAGCAGTATTTTAATTGATTCCCAAGGGCAGATTCAGGCACGCTATGACAAGATCCACATGTTTGATGTGAATATTGAAGATGAGCAGGGAACCTATAATGAATCGGTTATTTATCAGCGTGGTGAACATATCACGGTGGTTGATACGCCTGTAGGCCGATTAGGTATGACAATCTGTTATGATCTCCGCTTCCCTGGTTTATTCCAAGCCTTGCGTGAGCAGGGGGCTGAGATTATCTCTGTACCTGCCGCTTTCACGCGTTATACCGGTAAAGCACATTGGGAGCCACTGCTGCGTGCAAGGGCGATAGAGAACCAATGTTTTATATTAGCGCCCGCTCAAGTTGGTGTACATGGTACGCGCAGAACGTGGGGCCACACCTTAGCCGTCGATGGTTGGGGTAAAGTTATGAAAAAGAACGTTGATGCTGTAGCATCGACGGTTTTAAATATTCAAACTGAAAATTTAAGTGGGATGCGGGAACAAATCCGAGTGGTGAAACATAACCGCTTTAGGCCGCAACTGACTTCATTGATTAAAAAAGACACAATAAAAGAGTAACCAATATGAGTTTAGCTTCTGTCAGCGAACATTTGCTGGCCGCCAATGGTCTTGACCATCAAAAACTGTACGACACACTAGGCTTGTTATCTGAGCGTAAAATTGATTATGCGGATCTCTATTTTCAATCAAGCTACCACGAAGCGTGGGTATTAGAAGATCGCATCATCAAGGACGGCTCTTATAACATTGACCAAGGCGTCGGTGTTAGAGCGATAAGTGGCGAAAAAACGGGATTTGCCTATGCCGATCAGGTTTCGTTGATGGCGTTACAGCAAAGCGCGACTGCGGCACGTAGCATCGTCAGCGAGCAAGGTAACGGTAAATCACAAATTTTGACTGAAGTGGGCTACAAGAAGCTATACTCAGAAACGGATCCACTGCAAAGCTTGTCACGAGAGGACAAAATTGCGTTATTGCACCGTATTGATCAGGTTGCAAGAGCAGAAGATCCGCGAGTGATCGAAGTCAATGCAAGCCTAACGGGTGTTTATGAGCAAGTATTAGTAGCAGCAACGGACGGTACGTTAGCGGCCGATATTCGCCCATTAGTTCGTTTATCTGTCAGTGTGCTGGTGGAGCATGAAGGTAAGCGTGAGCGCGGTGCTAGCGGCGGCGGCGGGCGCTATGGCTACGAATATTTTCTTGAAATTCATCAAGGACAAGTGCTTGCAGAGCAGTATGCGAAAGAAGCGGTACGTATGGCACTGGTTAATCTGTCAGCGATTGCAGCGCCAGCTGGTATGATGCCTGTTGTATTGGGGGCAGGCTGGCCGGGCGTATTGCTTCACGAAGCGGTAGGACATGGCTTAGAAGGTGATTTTAACCGTCGAGGCACGTCTGTTTTCTCAGGGCAAATTGGTGAGCTGGTTGCATCTCCTCTTTGTACTGTCGTTGATGATGGCACAATTGCAGGCCGTCGAGGCTCTTTAGCCATCGATGATGAAGGTGTACCGGGTCAGTATAATATCTTGATTGAAAATGGTATTTTGAAAAATTACATGCAGGATAAATTGAATGCACGTTTAATGGGGGTCGCACCAACCGGAAATGCGCGTCGTGAATCTTATGCGCACCTACCAATGCCTCGTATGACCAATACCTATATGTTGTCAGGTACGTCAACGCCTGAAGAGATTATCTCTAGCGTGGATAAAGGCATCTACGCACCTAATTTTGGTGGTGGTCAGGTTGATATTACTTCCGGTAAGTTTGTTTTTTCAACTTCTGAAGCTTATCTAATTGAAAATGGCAAAATTACCTCTCCGGTTAAAGGCGCAACGCTCATTGGTTCTGGCGTTGAAGCAATGCAGCAAATCTCCATGGTAGGTAACGATCTTGCGCTCGACAAGGGAGTGGGTGTGTGCGGAAAAGAAGGGCAAAGTGTGCCTGTTGGTGTTGGGCAACCGACACTGAAATTGGATAAAATGACTGTTGGCGGCACCGCATAAATTGGAATTAAGCAATGAATAAACGGATTATTTCAATGCTGTTGATGGCGGTCTTGATCGCGCTTAGCTTATATTTTAATGCGGGTGAACAACAAGACAAAAAACAGGCCGAAAGGCCTGTTTCAGTGCCAGCGCAAACAACAGAACAACAGCCGCATCCCCAGAAAATTGATGAACTAACCAAACAGGCAAATGTGGTGAGCTATATGCAAAAACATCAGCAATTGCCGAGTTTTTACATCACGAAAAAAGCGGCTCGTCAGGCTGGTTGGGAGCCGAAACAGGGGAACCTGTGTGATGTGCTACCTGGGAAAGCGATTGGGGGAGATAGGTTCTCTAATCGAGAGAAGCGGTTACCCATCGCTCCGAATCGCCAATGGTATGAGGCTGATATCAATTACAACTGTGGGCACCGCGGTGCAGACCGTTTGCTATACTCCTCCGATGGCATGATTTATGTCACTACAGATCACTATAAAAGCTTCCAGCAGGTAAACTAAGAGATAGCAGCGATGAACCAAAAAATAGTTTTTGACTTTCGGCAGATCAAAACAGTTGAAGACTTTTATTTGCAATTTTCACAACGGTTCTCGCTGCCAAATTGGTTTGGTCACAATCTTGATGCCCTTTGGGATATGGTCTCTGCGGGGCTAGAGCTGCCTATTACCATTGTTTTTAGCCACATGACATCAACTCAGCGGATAGAATTCTCGGATATTATTGATGTAATGAATGATGCACAAGATATGTGGGAAGATGAGTTTATTTTCGCCCTAGATATAACGAAAAATTCTAAATAACCATTAAACTATGCATGGTATAGTATATGCCAACTGATTAGGGTTATGGAGAAATAAAAATGGCAAATGACGTTTCTCAAAATGAGTCATTGAAAGGTAAGAAGTTTGTCATTGTGCATGGTTATACCGCTTCACCAGAAAAAAACTGGTTTCCATGGTTAAAGGCTGAGTTAGCGTCGTTAGGCGCGTTAGTGTATGTACCTGAAATGCCTGAACCGCTATCACCCGAGCCATTAAAGTGGCAACAACATCTCAAAAACTTAGCAATTGAGATTGATGAAAATACCCTATTTATTGGGCATAGCCTAGGGTGTGTGACCGTATTGCGCTTTTTAGAGCAGCAGGTTGCAAAAGGCAATAAAGTCGGTGGCTATATTTTAGTAGCGGGTTTTGATCAGGAGCAAAGCACACTACCTGAATTAAAGCCTCACACGTTGAGCCGATTAGATTACCCATATTTAATTGATATAGCAGATAAAAGGATTTCAATTATCTCTACCAATGATTGGGTCGTTTCACCACAATCATCACAAACACTCGCCAAGGCATTACAAACCGAAGTGATTATTGAGGAAGAAGCTGGGCATTTCCTTGATAGAGAAGGGTATACAGAATTCCCAACATTACTTCACTCAATAAAAACTCAATTTAACTGAATATAAAATCAGGCTGATTGAAGTCAACCAGCCTGATTTTATTAATCTTCAAGTGGCTCGCCCCGTAAGAGGGCTGCAAATCTTGCCTTGGCTTCGTTATCCGGCTCAATGGCATGACATTGAGTCAGCAATGGCTCTAAGTCTTGAGGCCAATCTTCTCTTTTCCAATTCGCTAATGCCCTAAGAGCCATATTACGGTTACGCACTACAGGGCTTTGCAACCCACAGAGGATCATAGATAAACCGACACCAGGAAAACGCGGTAATTCTTGTAAAATAAAATCAAGTTTTCCATGTTGTGCATAGCCAGCACCAAGACCAAGGCTATCACTCGGCCCTGTCGATATTGCTTCTAATGGGAGCTGCTGCTCTGCTAAGGCTATCACTTGTTTGACTTGGTCTATATCGTTCGTTTTCATTAACTCAAACCACAAATCATTCTCAGGATGATTTAACTGTTTTTCGTATAGATAAGGGAAGATATCTTGACCACGGGCTCTGGCTATACTGGTGCTATTACGGAATAAGATATCATCATCACTATTTAAACCTTGAGCGATTAATTTATCCCATATAGGGTTATCCAATATAGTTTGTGCTAATGAAGTGATGGCTGTGCTATTTTCAAATTTCTCGCTATTTTCTTGAAAATAATCATTAATGCCGAGTACAGTAAAATAATAGTCTAATAAATAATCTTGTTCTAAAATGCGGCTCAAGTAATTGAAGCAACAACGAAAAGCATCATCATAGTCATTGATATCACGTGCCGGTCCACCGCCTAGCAACGCTTGAATAATATCGGATGAGGCTACTAATAATTGGCTATCATTTTGTGTTTCTAATGCATCTGCCAAGTGGCAATAGGTTGCACAGTGCCAAGCGGTATATTCAACCATAACACTATTTTGATAGCCTGTAGTCAGTATCCATTGCTTGGTTTCCTCACTTATTTCATCGGGTAGATGTTCAATAAGATGTACGCGCCCCCAGCCTTCAACACGTTTTGCTAACTTTAGCCACATTGCATCATAGTCAGATGTGGATGTGAGCATCGCATGGATTGGGATAATAGTGTAAAGCGTGAATTCATCATGGCAAGCAAGACAATAAAGTGTCTTAAGGCGTTCATCACTTGGAAAAAACACAGTAAAGGAAATGGCCAATTTAACCACATTAGTATCGGGGCTATTGTGGAGTAACCAGTCGGTAAAGGCTTCCAATTTTGGCGCATGGATCTCTTGTTTATCGACGATTAAATGGATTAGATCGTCGATATAAGATAACGGGCTTTGTTCGGCGACTTGCTGATAGAAATGATAAACCGATTCTTTGTCGTTTTTCTCCAGCGCTCTTTTTAGTGAAGTGTAAATTTCGCTAGCAGTGATTTCAGAAGCCCCCATTCCGTGGTGGCTGAATACACCATCTTCAGCGCCATTAGCCCAACGAATTGTATTTTCATCGACTTCAGTTGTATCTGGGAGCTCAGACAGTGATTCAGGGAGTGGGGATAATTCGTTTATCCAAGGCAATAAATGCTGATAGATTGGCGTGATATTCGTATTCCAAACGACAGGATAATTTTCTTGTCCTTTTTTAAAAAGAGAGGCTAACCATTTTTTCATTTTTGATAACATCCTATTGTGTTTGAATTATGGGTTTTTATATTGAATAAGCCAATAAAATGTTTTTTTAATCATAAAATAGATAACACGGTAGGTTCGATGTTGGCTCAATCAATTTTGTGATAAAACCTTCTTTAAGGGTAATTAAAAAAGGTTTCACTTATCGTCATTTCTTACGGGATAAACTCGCTGAGATAACTTGGAACAATATCTTTAAGTATCTCAATTAATTGCGGGTCCATGTATTGATACTCATCAGGAATATCGAGTACATAAAGTGATTTGTGTTCGAGTAGGCGAGTAAAATTGGCTTTTAGCCGATCTTTATGTTTTTGTTCCATGACAAAAATAACATCAGCCCAACGGAGCAAATCTGCGGTAATTCGGCGTCTTGCATTGCTACTGGTGCCAGCAGAGCGTACCGACCAGCTTGGATGGTGGCGCCAAATTTGCTCTGCGGTTGGGCTACGCCATTGGTTACGACTACAAATAAATAAAATATTCATTTACTGTTATGTATTTCCTCCAAACCTTTCAGAGCAAGCTGTCTGTTACTGATTTGGGGGTATGCCATACCTAGCTGTGTCGCGCGAATAATTTTTTCCTACGCCCATACATCTGTTTCCAGTTTTTCTCAGCGGGAAAGCGATCTCGTTTTTTTCGCGGCGAGTGGATTCTATTTTTGGCTCTACGCCATGCTCGATTTCTTGAATTATCCATATCTTCCACATAAGGTTATCGGGGATAGCAGCCGCGATAATACGGGTAAGAATATGATTAACGTCAGTATCATACGGAGACATTGTATGACTATCAAGCAAATTCAAGATAGCTAACGTTTTTTAGGATTATTACGTTATTTATATCCTAATAATGATTATTCTACTGTTATTGGGTTTAATCATTTTACATTTATCTCAAGGTTAATGATAATTGAATATTTATGACTAAAGCTAGATTTATTTATAATAAAATAATGCTAAATAAGGTAAGGGAAATGAATTTTTTTGAAAGAATAAACATCAGTTTTTCCGATTGTGTTAAAAAATACCATCTCGAGTTTCTACCTAGTTATCTTGAGGATTATTATAACGGTCGACTTTTACGGGTCAAAGAAAGTGTCACATTGGACTCTTTAGAAATTGATGATATAGACGAGATGGGAGGGACTATTATTCTTTTTGAAAAAGACCTTATTATCGAAAATGCGTTAACTCAAAGTAATGTAGATTATGGTCCAACCGTTATTGTAAAAGGGAATGTATCAGCTAAGAACATAGCATTTGGGGGAGCTTGTATTATCATCAAGGGGGATGTGACCGTTGAGCAAACCATGATAGGAATTTATAATCATGGAGTGATAAATATAACAGGTAAAGTCACAGCGGAATATATTATTTCGGATGACCACTGTTTTTCAATCTATGATAAGGGGAGTAAAGGTATCTTTTTAGGTTTCCAAGATTTAAGGTATCATGCAAAAGACGTATTATCTGGAAAGTATTATGATGACGCCGAAGAAAATATCAAAATAGATAAAATCATTGAGGCGATAAAAAAAGGTAATTCGATTAAGAAAAATGGTAATATAGTAAGTCAAGTTCAGAAGGCAATAGATAAGTTTAAAGCATCAAAAAATGCTAAACTTAATTTGTCTAACCTAAATCTTACAGAAATACCCGAAGAAATATTTCAGCTTGAAAATATTAAAGAGCTAGATTTATCAAATAATCCGCTAAAAGAATTATCGTTGAAGGGAATGCAGACTGACCATTTAAAATCCATTAATTTAGCGTACTGCTCGTTGACTGAATTTCCAATAGATATATTAAATATCAATCAGATAGAATCCATTGATTTAAGTTTTAACACTATTTCAAGTTTACCCGAAGAACTACCTGTACTCAATCAATTGAAAAAACTATTGTTAAGCCATTGTAATTTTACCGAGTTCCCTTGTATTTTATATCAGGTAGTCAATTTAGAATATTTAGATCTTGGTTTTCAAGATGAAGAAACCTTATTTCTTATCGACAAAGCACTTCAAAGTTTAAAGGTGTTACTGCTATCGGGTAATGCAAATATCAATATTACTGCACCACAACCCAAATTATATGAACTGAATATCAGCCATTGTCTAATGGATACTTTTCCAATTGCATTAACCAAGTCAACACATCTTACACACTTGGATATGAGTTATAATTATAAAATGAGATGGCTACCTGATGAGTTTTCTGAGTTAAAAAAATTAAAAAAACTCTCTTTTTCAATTCTCTATATGGAAGAAAGTCATATCAATATTTTACAAAAACTTCCTAAGCTACAATATATCGCTAATTTTCTAAAGAGTGATAATCCGTTCTATGGTAATCAGGTGGCTCAAGCACTATTAGCCGTCAAAAATTGGAATACATTGGTTATTGATAGTGTCTTAGAAGATCAAACAATTATTGATGCAATCGTACTCAGAGAGAACCTTAAAAAATTCATTATGGGTGAATATGAAGTTGATATAAAAGAAGCAAGGCAATGTTTAGGGGTTAGTTTTTAATCTATTTTTGACATCATCCCCTATAGCATATTGTGAGTGGTATAGGGGATGGTGATTTAAGCGCTTTCGGACAGCTCTTTTAAATATTGAAAAACTTGGCGGAAGGCTTTTGGTGGCTTATTGCCTTCACGCTCTTTTTTAGCGTTACGTACCAATGCCCTAAGTTGTTGTCTATCTGTATGGGGAAACAGAGCAACGACTTCTTCGATAACATCATCACCATTTTCAATAAGGCGTGTACGCAGGTCTTCAAGCTTATGCAGAATGACAACTTGCTGATTATGGCGATTTTTCAGTTTATCTAAAGCCTCTGTGATGGGGTCAACGTCTCGAGAGCGTAGCAACTTACCAATATATTGTAGTTGGCGACGACGACCTTCACGCTTGATTTTTTGTGCCAGTTCAATGGCATCGAGTAACTGAGCATCAAGTGGAATGCGCTCAAGTTCATTTTTGCTTAATTCAACAAGTTCGGCCCCCAGTTTTTTGAGAACTTCAGCATCGCGTTTAATTTCGCTTTTACTGACCCAAATGATCTCATCATCGTCTTCATCTTGCGGCGCTGGGACATCATCCAGCCAGTCTTCAGGCTGTTTGGCCATATATCGATTTCCTTTTTACAGAACGCAGCGTGTAATTGCATGACCTGCCGCGTTGTGGATGTTAACATTCATATATTATGTATTGTAACTGGGAAAAAGCCCTGATGACACCCGACATTTGTGAGTTGGTGTAAAAAAAGCCGGGTTTCCCCCATTTTATGTGGATTGAATCGATGAATTTAACTGAACAAGTCAGCGAACAACGTAAAAATTTAGAAGAGGCGGTTGCACGGGCGCTTCATTTTGCAAAAAGTCGTTGTGATGCCGCTGAAGTTGCTGTGAACAAAAGCACTGGAATTAGTGTCAGTACCCGTCAAGGAGAAGTCGAAAATGTTGAATTCAATAGTGATGGCGCACTTGGGATCACCGTTTATCACAACCAACGTAAAGGGAGCGCCTCTTCAACAGATTTAAGCCCCGAAGCGATTGAGCGTACAGTGCAAGCTGCGGTAGACATTGCCCGTTACACATCGGAAGACCCATGTGCAGGCCCTGCTGAGAAGTCACTATTAGCCTTTGATGCCCCTGATTTACAACTATTCCAAGCCAGTAATATCACTCCTGAAGAAGCAATTAAATTGGCGTCACAAGCGGAAATGTCGGCACTTAAGGTTGACCCGCGTATTGTGAATACGGAAGGGGGAAGCTTTAATGGTCATTATGGCGTGCGGGTTTTTGGTAACTCTCACGGTATGCTACAAAGCTATTGCTCAAGCCGTTATTCGATGTCAAGTTGTGTGATCGCAGAGCAAAATGGTGAAATGGAACGTGATTATGCTTATACCATCGGGCGCAGCTTAAGTGCTTTGAAATCGCCTGAATGGGTGGGGCAAGAGTGCGCTCGTCGTACATTGGCACGCCTCTCACCGAGAAAGCTGCCAACGATGAAGGCACCTGTTATTTTTGCTGCTGAAGTGGCGACAGGGTTGTTTGGTCATCTTGTTGGGGCAATTAGTGGAAGTAGTATTTACCGCAAATCTTCTTTTCTACTCGATAGCTTAGGTAAGCAAATTTTACCTGATTGGTTAACCATCACTGAACAGCCGCATTTAATCGGTGGATTAGCGTCATCGCCATTCGACAGTGAAGGGGTTCGCACCACTGAGCGCAATATTATTGAAAATGGTGTGTTGCAAACGTGGCTAATGACCTCTTATTCAGCCAGAAAGTTAGGCTTACAAAGTACAGGGCATGCTGGAGGGATCCATAACTGGCGTATTGCTGGTCAGGGGCTGTCATTCGAAGCATTGCTAAAACAAATGGGAACAGGACTGGTTGTTACTGAACTGATGGGGCAAGGGGTCAGTGGGATCACCGGAGATTATTCACGTGGTGCTTCCGGTTTTTGGGTGGAAAATGGTGAGATCCAATATCCTGTCAGCGAGATCACAATAGCAGGTAATTTAAAAGATATGTGGGCAAATATCGTCACGATTGCCGATGATATTGAAACTCGCAGTAATATTCAGTGTGGCTCTGTATTGTTACCTGAAATGAGTATTGCGGGAGAGTAATTTGCTCAAATGAATAAGGCACTCCTTTTGAAGTGCCTTATCAATAAACAGAATAGATTTATTTTTTGCCTGATAAAGTGGCTTCAAGCGCTTTGCCTGCAAAGCCTATCGTGGGAAACCCATTTTTTATTCTGTTAACGTCAGCCTGCTTATTTAATACATTGATGTTATTGCTAAGTTAGGCGATTTTATACCATTAACGATGGTATTCACCCGCGGCTTCTGGCTGATAAATAATTTCGAGTACTCTTACGCGTGTTTCAACACCATTAGGCAATGCCCAACTGATCTCATCATTAACATGCAGACCAAGCAAAGCCGCACCGATTGGCGCCATAACAGAGAGCTGCTCAGCACTATCTTTTAAAGAGGCTGGGTAAACTAAAGTGCGTGTGCGTTCTTCATTGCTAATCAAATCAAGAAAACGCACCGTACTGTTCATTGTGACGACGTCGGCAGGAATTTCCTGTGGTGACAGGATGTCTGCACGATCAAGTTCATCATTCAGTGCGTCAGCAACTGGGGTACCCGCATAAGCTGCTTGTTCCAACAGTGCATCTAGGCGTTCTGCATCTAAATCATTGATAATAATTGTTGGCTTTGTCATACCACACTCCAATAGAGACGTACAAAGCAAACACCCCCCACCCAATAAGGTAGGGGGTGTCGCTGTGATAAAATTGTATAAAATATTAGGCTCTTCAAGCTCCAAAAGGAAGAGATCATGATCACGATCTTTGAGCCAATACTTGTAAAATTATTGATATTTAGTTCATAAATAAATGGTGGATTATACTAGCTTTCATCAAATCCACTTTCGAACAGGTTAATAATCGCGGATAAAGCCTGATCCTCATCAGGGCCGCTAACCTCAATATCAATGGTACTTCCTTGCTCTGAGTCTAACATCAACATCGCAATAACGCTATCGGCCTCAGCCTCAATCTGATTATTATTGCGTAAAATAACCTTAGAGTTAAATTTTTTAACTAATTCATAAAGTAACATTGCCGGCCTAGCATGCATACCAAGCCGGTTTTTTAATGTGATTGTCGCTTTTAAGGTCATTACTTGCGTTTTTCTAGGGTTCTGTGGCGAGATTGCACATTCTTACCACGAGAACGGAAGTAATCAGCTAATTGCTCAGCGACATAGACCGAACGGTGTTTCCCTCCGGTACAGCCGATTGCCACCGTGAGGTAACTACGGTTATTGGTCTCAAGCATAGGCAGCCATAATTCAAGGTAGCTACGTGTTTGATAAATAAAGTTGTGTACCTCTGTGTGCCTATCGAGGAATGCGGCAACAGGGCGATCGAGGCCTGTCATTGGGCGCAATTTCGGATCCCAATGTGGGTTCGGTAAAAAGCGCACATCGAAAACATAGTCTGCATCGATAGGAATACCATGTTTGAAACCAAAAGATTCGAATACCATGGTTAGCTCTCGTTCACGTTTACCCATCAAACGCGTTCTGAGCATCTCGGCTAATTCATGGACTGACATTTCTGAGGTATCAATCACTAAATCAGCGCGTGACCGTAAAGGCTCTAAAAGCTCATTTTCTTCATCGATAGCACTTTCAAGTGACAAGTTTTTGCTCGAAAGTGGATGTAATCTACGAGTATCACTATAGCGGCGAATTAATGTGTTGCGATCGGCATCCAGAAATAGCAATTGCGGCGAAAAGCTAGAAGGTAATCTACCTAAAGCCTCTTCAAAGATTTCTGGGTTGTCAGGCATATTACGCACATCAATGCTCACAGCAGCTGAAATATTACGATCTGCGAGTGAATTGGCCAGTTCTGGAAGCAGCACAACCGGCAGGTTATCCACACAATAGAAACCCATATCTTCCAGCGCACGTAAGGCAACGGATTTTCCCGAACCGGAACGGCCGCTGACAATCATCAGCACCATGAGCTAACTCCCTTTTGTTTCTTTTCGGTGATCATAGGACCCCGATAGTTGAATAGATCGTTTGCTTACTTATCAGAACATCACAGTCTATGTCAGTACAGCTATATAGAAAATATCAAAATTTCATAGACATGTAACCCTGTGATGACGAAGTTATTTAATTATAGGCTACTCAGTAATAATACTATATAACTCTGCATCGCTTTGTGCCGATCTCAGACGCTTACAAAGAGATTTGTCGGCTAATTTTTTCGCGATTAATGATAAAGTGTGTAGATGCGTTTTACACTGATCTGCGGGCACTAATAGCGCAAAAAGCAGATCAACAGGTTGGTTATCAATGGCATCGAAGGCGATTGGCTCTTCCAGATGCAAAAAAACACCAACAGCTTGTGTATGTTCACCTTCTGCTAGCTTGCCGTGAGGGATGGCGATTCCTCCGCCAATACCTGTTGTTCCTACTTTTTCTCTGGTGAGTAAAGCTTCAAATACCGTGTTTTCCGGTAATCCCAACTCTGCGGCAGCCAGTTCACTAATAATCTCAAGTGCTCTTTTTTTACTAGTACAAGTAAGGTTATTGCGTGTACAAGCTGAAGATAATACGGCGCTTAATTGGATTTCTATATCACTGTTCATTTTATTGTTCACTTAGGACTACAAAACCAGATGGTGTATGCCACCATCTGGTTTAAGCCATTTATTAGTTATACACCACAGTATGATTTGGGATTGTTGTTAACAAACTGGGAACGCATACTGTTGTTCGCATTGTTTCATACGTTGAAAACCAACCGTTTGGCTTTCGACGCTTATTTTTACAATCCCTAATGACCGCCACTAAACATTGAAGGTCTGGTGAAGGCCTGAAATCAACCTGTGATTTCACCATAAATGTATTAGTGTTGTCTCAGTTTTTCTTTATGTTTAGTTAATTGGCGTGACAGTTTGTCTACCAGTTGGTCAATTGCAGCGTACATATCACTTTCTTCCGCTGACGCATGGAGTTCAGCACCATTAACCTGCACAGTTGCTTCAGCAATTTGCTGAACTTTTTCAACTTTCAGAATGACTTGAATACCGTTAATGCGATCAAACAATTGTTCCAATTTTCTGATCTTTTTCTCAACAGTTTCACGTAATGCAGGGGTGACTTCAATATTGTGTCCAGTAATCTGAAATTCCATACAACCTTCCTTATTTTATCAATTAAACCAACTGTTTGCGTTGGTTTGAGGGCGGAATAGATAACGATTCACGGTACTTAGCGACAGTTCGACGTGCAACCTGAATGCCCTGTTCGGCTAGCATGCTTGTCAATTTACTGTCACTTAATGGTTTTGCTGGGTTTTCAGCAGCAACCAGTTTTTTCACTAACGCACGTATTGCCGTTGAAGAGGCTTCACCTCCTGTATCGGTACTGACGTGGCTAGAGAAAAAATACTTCAACTCGAAAATTCCTCGCGGGCTATGGAGAAACTTTTGAGTTGTCACTCTCGAAATCGTTGATTCGTGCATATCCACTTGATAAGCAATATCTGCCAATATCATGGGTTTCATGTACTCTTCACCGAACTCAAAGAATTCTTGTTGTTGCTCTACAATACAAGTCGCCACTTTTAACAAAGTTTCATTACGGCTTTCTAAGCTTTTTATCAGCCATTTGGCATCTTGTAAGTGACTACGAATATATTGTGAATCACTTTCGTTCACGGAATCTTTTATCAAAGAAGCATAGTGATTATTGATACCTAATTTAGGGATGCTATCTGTATTTAATTCAACTTGCCAGTGCCCGTTGATTTTTTTCACCAAAACATCGGGAATAACATATTCCGACTCTCCGGTATTGATAGATTGGCCCGGTTTAGGGTTCAACGTCAATATCAGGTCAATAGCGGTTTTTAAAGCATCCTCTTTTAGACGGGTGAGTTTACTGAGCTGGCGAAAATCACGATTAGCCAGTAAATCAATATGTTGACTAATAATCAACCGAGCCTCATCTAGCCCGTCAGTATCTTTTGGGTAAAGGGATAGCTGGATAAATAAGCACTCTTTTAGATCTTGTGCTGCCACACCAAGCGGATCAAAATGCTGAATGCGTTTTAAAACAGCGACCACTTCTTCAAGTGTGATATCTGGGTTATTGATACCTTCGTGGATCTCTTTTATTGGCGTTGTCAGATAGCCAGAATCATCAATTGAGTCAATAATCGCGGTAGCAATCGCTCTGTCTGTGTCTGTAAAAGGCGTTAATTCAGATTGCCATAACAAATAGTCTTGCAGCGTTTGTGTGGTTTCCCCTTGATAGACGGGTAACTCATCAAAGCTATAGTCATTATTTGTACCCGATGGCGTACCCGCAGTATAAATTTCATCCCAATTCGCATCCAAAGGAAGCTCATCTGGCATATCACTTTTTTCAAGGGCATCTTTAGTATCGATTTCACTGCTGTCAGTATGAATATCGAGACTATCAAGGGAGTCTAAGTCAGAGGTGTTTTCTTCTTGTTCCAGAAGCGGGTTAGTTTCTAGGGCGAGTTGGATCTCTTGTTGTAGCTCAAGCGTAGAAAGTTGCAACAGACGGATAGCCTGTTGCAATTGAGGAGTCATTGCAAGTTGTTGACTGATTCTGAGCTGCAAACTTTGCTTCATGAATGTGCTTTTATCTCCACCTCAATTGAATGCTTAACCAATGACTTACAACCGGAAACCTTCCCCTAAATATACCCGTTTTACTTGTTCGTTTTCTAGGATCATTTCAGGTGTGCCATGAGCAATTAAGTGCCCTTGACTGACAATATAGGCTCTTTCACAAACATCGAGCGTTTCACGTACGTTATGGTCAGTGATGAGTACTCCTAAGCCATAATCACGTAAATGTTGGATAATTTTTTTAATATCTAATACCGAAATCGGGTCAACACCTGCAAACGGTTCATCTAATAGAATAAATTTCGGGTTTGCTGCTAATGCACGAGCAATCTCTACGCGGCGACGTTCCCCACCAGACAACGATTGGCCAATGCTATCACGCAAATGGGTAATGCTAAATTCTTCCATTAACTCTTCTGCACGCTCTTTGCGTTGCTCAGTGTTGAGGTCATGGCGTATTTCTAGCACTGCCATTAGATTATCATAAACACTCAAGCGACGGAAAATCGACGCCTCTTGAGGAAGATAGCCAATACCACGGCGCGCACGTTCATGAAGCGGAAGGAGACTAATATCTTCACCATCAATGGTAATTTTGCCTGCATCCCGCTGGACGATGCCGACGACCATATAAAAGGTGGTCGTTTTTCCCGCACCATTAGGGCCCAAAAGACCAACAATTTCGCCAGATTTCACCTCAAGGCTAACATCTTCAACGACCTTGCGTTTTTTATAGGCTTTTGCCAGATTCTCTGCGGTTAATGTCGCCATAACGATTATTTACTCTTTCCGTTGTTTGCCGCTGGGCCTTTTTCTTGTAGCTGTGATGGCAATAATACTGTCGTGACACGTTTCCCTTTATCACTAAACGCTTCCATTTGCTGCGTTGGCACGATATAGGTGATCTTATCACCTTTAATATTACTGTCTAACTGCTCAAGATAAGCATTGCCAGTTAATGTGAGGAGCTCTTTATCCACCTCATAGCGTGCTTTTGACGCTCGGCCTTTAATTGGCTTACCATCATCTTGTAATTGATAGAAGGTCACTGGGTTACCAAACGCTTCTATCGTAATTTTATCTGAATTACTGCTAGGGCGCGTCACAACCACCTTATTTGCTCGGATATCAATAGAGCCTTGCTTAATAACGACATCATCAGTAAATGTGGTGACATTTTTTTCTAAATCAAGGGATTGCTTGACTGAATTAATCGTCATTGGCTGTTGCGTGTCAGTTTTTAATGCAGAAGCTGGTACGCTAAGAGCAAAAATTGCGCTGGCAACGGCTCCTTGAATAAAACGCTTTTTATTTACTTGATTCATTTTTTTGCTCTTCTTTTTGTAGCACGTAATGTGTTTTTACATCTTCAATTAACTCTGCGGTTCTTGAGCGCAGGTTACCGCGCATTTTTAGACCGGTAGAATTAAGGCCTTGCCCGATAATAGTGACTTTGTCATCTGATGAAACATCTTGTGTTATCAGGTTAACGACGGCACTTTGGGTTGAAATCCGTTGGATTTGGGAATCCGGGCTTAAACTATCGGCCTGTACATCGTTATACAGATAGAGCACTCTATCATTTGTTAACTTGGCTTTTAGCGCCCGTACAGTCCAAGTGGGTACACCGACTTCGTTGTATGTTGTTAAAACAGGGTTAGCAAACCAAGTGATTTTTTCAGCCGTATAATTATCAATTTTATCTGATACTAATTTATAGGCCAAATCACCCGCTGGATTATAGACAAATGTCACTGAATCATCGGTTTGATAATTAGGTTGGCTGTTATCAAGGACACTGTTTGTGGGCGTGTCTGTGTCAAGACCGGCAAGGTTCCAGCCGATCAGACCAAGTGCTATCAATGATAACAGGATAATTAACCACTTTTTAGCGTTACTCATGGGTGTCTTTATTCTTTAAATCGATAAGCCTTTAGCTTCTTCCAGTTTATTTTGCGCTAGAAGGATGAGGTCGCAAAGTTCACGTACCGCCCCTTTACCCCCACCAAGACGTGTGACGTAATCTGCCTTTGGTAGTAATAATGGATGTGCATCAGCAACCGCTGCCGATAGCCCAACTTTTGCCATAACAGGCCAATCAATAAGGTCATCCCCAATATAGGCCGCTTCTTCTTCTGTTATCTTCAGTGTATCTAACAGTTCATGATACGCCAAAAGCTTATCGCTTTGACCTTGGTAAAGATATGTAATCCCTAATGTCTTCGCGCGATCTTCAAGCAATTTGGCTTTTCGACCGGTGATAATCGCCACTTCGATACCAGAGGTGAGTAAGCAGCGAATACCGTATCCATCACGGACATTGAAGGCTTTGAGTTCTTCGCCGTTATTACCCATATAAATCAGTCCGTCAGACATAACGCCATCGACATCACAGATTAATAATTTAACTTTAGCGGCTTTCTGCAATACTGTCTCGGCGACTGGGCCATAACAGGTATCCTGATAGTGCGGATCCATAATCATTCCTTTTTATACCACGCCTGCTTGTAAGAGGTCGTGCATATGCAAGACACCCACTAATTTATTACCTTCAGCAACCATTAACGAAGTAATATGTTTAGACTGCATTAGGTTGAGTGCTTCTACTGCTAGCATATTCTGTGACACTCTAATTCCACCACGGGTCATTACATCGGCGATTTTGGCATTATTAAGATCGATGCCCATGTCGAAAATACGACGCAAATCACCGTCGGTAAAAATACCAGCAATATTCATTTCGTCATCACAAATAACCGTCATCCCCAATTTTTTGCGAGTAATCTCAATTAAAGCTTCACGTAACGTTGCTGTTTGAGGAATATGCGGAATATCATCGCCAACGTTCATTAAATCACGAACTAGTAGTAAAAGTTTGCGCCCTAGTGCGCCACCTGGGTGGGAAAGGGCGAAATCTTCTGGCGTAAAGCCTCTTGCCGTCAGTAGCGCAATAGCTAAAGCATCCCCCATTACCAGCGTTGCTGTTGTACTGGTGGTTGGTGCAAGTCCCAGTGGGCAAGCTTCTTTTGGTACTTTGATGCATAGATGGATATCTGCATATTTGCCCATACTGCTATTGGGATTATTGGTCATACAGATCAGCGGAACTTTAATTCGCTTTAAAACAGGCAGCAGCGCAAGGATCTCACTTGACTCTCCTGAATTAGAAATCGCCAATACAATATCTTTATTGGTGATCATCCCTAAGTCACCATGGCTGGCTTCTCCGGGGTGAACAAAGAAAGAAGGGGTACCTGTGCTGGCTAATGTTGCTGCAATTTTTCGCCCAATATGTCCCGATTTCCCCATGCCCATCACAACAACCTTCCCTTGGCAGGCAAAAATGCGCTGGCAAGCGTGAGTAAAGTCATCGTTGATATATTGTTCTAAGTTTTTTAGGCCTTCACTTTCGATATGGAGAACTTCTTTGCCTACTTGCTGAAAATCGATGTTTGACATTTTCTGTTCCATGCGTAGCTTTTCAGTTAATCGGATTAGCGAGCGCGAATTGTATAACGAATACTTACTATCAGTAAGTGCTTTGTCAAATTAGTCGAATATTCATTGTACTTTAATGAATACTAACGGTGTTGTGATTAACAAAAACTTAAGTCAAAGAGCGCTTTGCATTTATTAGCATCATAAACCAAATAAAAGATGATAAACTTTAGTATTCTCAAACGATAACAAATTTTTAAAGTCTAAGAGCTATCTGCTTTAATTGCGTAAAAATCTGGTTAACTATAAGTCGTTGAACTGTTTTATGTTCCTTTTAGTTATATAAATACACATTTTGAACATCAACAGACATATTTCGAACGTTATAATACTATAAATACAATCAGATGCGATATTAGACGATTTTCGGTTTATCTTTCTGTAAGATCGTGCTCTTGGTGCGTCTAAAAGACAAAATTCATGGTGTAATGAGCTATCAAACAAATGCAAGCACAGACAGACAACTTAATTGAAGTACGTAACATGTCTTTTACCCGTGGTAGTCGGAAAATATTCGAGGATATTAACCTAACCGTACCACGCGGTAAGATAACGGCAATTATGGGGCCTTCAGGGATTGGTAAAACCACCTTATTACGTCTCATTGGTGGTCAGCTACGCCCAGAACAAGGTGAAATTTGGTTTGATGGTGATAATATTCCAGCGTTATCACGTTCAAAATTGTACCAGTCGCGTAAAAAGATGAGCATGCTTTTCCAGTCTGGTGCGCTGTTTACGGATATGAATGTGTTCAATAACGTCGCATTTCCGCTGCGTGAACATACCAACTTACCCGAGTCATTGATCCACACAACGGTGATGATGAAACTAGAGGCGGTTGGTTTGCGTGGTGCTGCGAAATTGATGCCTTCAGAGTTATCAGGCGGGATGGCAAGACGAGCTGCACTAGCTCGAGCGATTGCACTTGATCCTGAACTGATCATGTTTGATGAGCCTTTCGTTGGGCAAGACCCCATTACGATGGGAGTTTTGGTCAAATTGATTGATGAGCTTAATCAGGCGTTAGGCGTGACTTGTGTTGTGGTTTCTCATGATGTTCCTGAAGTACTGAGCATTGCGGATAAAGCCTATATTGTGGCTCAGCAGCATGTGATTGCGAAAGGAACGGGGGATGAACTACGTAACAACCAAGACCCGCGTGTTAGGCAGTTTTTAGATGGTATTGCTGACGGGCCTGTACCGTTCCGTTTCCCCGCCAATGATTATCTGGCTGATTTATTAGGGTAAAATAAGATGATAGTAGAGGCAATTGCTGCCCTCGGACGTCGGTGGATTGAAATTTTTTCGGCCTTTGGGCGAGCGGGTTATATGCTATTTCGCTCATTAATTGGGAAACCTGAGTTTTCCAAGCAGTGGCCATTATTAATTAAGCAGTTATATGCTGTTGGTGTGCAATCACTCTTGATTGTCGCTGTCTCAGGGCTATTTATTGGTATGGTGCTTGGGTTACAGGGCTATTTAGTTCTGACAACGTTTAGCGCGGAAGCCAGCCTTGGTATGATGGTGGCACTATCTTTGTTGCGTGAACTTGGTCCGGTTGTGACAGCCCTTTTGTTTGCAGGGCGGGCAGGCTCTGCATTGACGGCTGAAATTGGCTTAATGAAAGCAACAGAACAAATTTCTAGCCTTGAAATGATGGCGGTGGATCCTCTTCGTCGAGTGATAGCACCGCGTTTTTGGGCTGGTTTTATTAGCATGCCATTGCTATCACTGATATTTGTTGCAGTAGGTATCCTAGGTGGTGCATTGGTTGGCGTTGATTGGAAAGGGATTGATGAAGGGTTCTTTTGGGCCTCAATGCAATCCTCCGTTGATTGGCGGATGGACATTGTAAATTGCTTTATCAAGAGCTTAGTGTTTGCCATAACGGTGACTTGGATTGCGTTGTTCAACGGCTATGACGCTATCCCAACATCGGAAGGGATTAGCCAAGCGACAACACGAACCGTGGTCCATGCATCGTTAGCGGTTCTTGGTCTAGATTTTGTACTTACAGCACTGATGTTTGGGAACTAAGTCATGCAAAGTAAAAAAAGTGAAGTATGGGTAGGTTGTTTTATATTGCTAGCGATTGCGGCAATTATTTTTCTGTGCCTAAAAGTGGCGGATATAAAATCGCTCGGTAGCCAATCGACTTATCAGATTTCGGCCTCTTTTGAAAATATTGGTGGCTTAAAAGAAGGTTCCCCAGTGAAAGTGGGGGGCGTTGTGATTGGGCGCGTTGCTAGCATTACGCTTAACAAAGAGACCTATGTGCCTGATGTTAAAATTGACCTACTAAGTGAATATAATAATATTCCTGATACCAGCTCATTATCTATTCGTACTTCCGGCTTACTCGGTGAGCAATATATTGCGATGAATATCGGGCCCTATGGTGAAGGTCTCGATGCAGAATTATTGAAAGATGGTGGACGTATTGAAGATACCAAACCTGCGATGGTTTTAGAGGATTTGATAGGTCAATTCTTGTATAAGAGCGGCGATAGCCAAGGCGCTGAATCTCAACCTGCTCCTGCTGCTAATTGATTCGATGTTAAGACGAATTTAGAAGGAATAACTTATGTTTAAGCGCTTAATGATGATAGCAATGTTAGCGATTGCACCATTTGCAATGGCGATAGATCAAACCAACCCGTATAAACTGATGGATGAAGCGGCTGAAAAAACCTTTACCCGTTTAAAGAATGAGCAGCCGCAAATTCGTAAAGACCCTAACTACCTGAGAACTATTGTTCGTGAAGAATTATTGCCATATGTACAAATTAAATATGCAGGGGCTTTAGTCTTAGGCACTTACTACAAGAACGCGACGCCTGCGCAGCGTGACGCTTACTTTACTGCTTTCGAAGCGTATCTTGAGCAAGTTTATGGTCAAGCACTCGCGATGTACCATGGTCAAACTTATCAGATAGCACCAGAGCAACCTATTGGGAATAAAAACATTGTTGCTATTCGAGTCACCATCATAGATCCAAATGGCCGTCCACCAGTACGCCTTGATTTCCAATGGCGCAAAAACAGTAAAACAGGTAACTGGCAGGCCTATGATATGATTGCAGAGGGCGTCAGTATGATCACGACCAAACAAAACGAATGGGGTGATATCCTGCGTAAACAAGGCATTGATGGCTTAACAAAACAGTTAGAAATCAGTGCGAAAGCACCTATTACGCTGGAAGAGAAATAGTCAAATGAGTCATGATCTTACGTGGGAAAAGTCATCATCGGCATTGTTACTGTCCGGCACATTAGGCCGAGACTCTTTGCTGGTGTTCTGGGAAAAGCGAAAATCATTACTTGCTGAGGTTGAGCAAATCGATGTTTCGGGCTTGGAACACGTTGATTCAACAGGGCTAGCAATGCTAGTGCGCCTAAAAGGCGAATTGGCAACAGAAAAACGCTCACTGAAGATAGTCGGTATGAGTGATAATCTAACAACCTTGATGGAGCTTTATGGTGTTAAGTCATTATTGCTAAGTTAAGGTCAGTTTGTGTAAAGAAAGGCGCCTCTGCGTGTTTTTGTGCACCAGAGGCGTTTTCTTTGGTTTAAGAATTGTGACGGATCCTTTAGGATAGACGTCTATTTATACCCGTAACCAATGATTATAAAATTGAGTCATATATGGAACCCAACGAAATAAAACAAGTATTGATGGATAAGCTATCTCTGGATGAGGTAATTGTTAATGGTGATGGCAGCCACTTTCAGGTTATTGCCGTCGGTGCCATGTTTGAAAATATGAGCAGAGTCAAACAGCAACAAGCTGTTTATGCCCCTTTAATGGAGTATATCGCGGATAACCGTATTCATGCGCTTTCAATAAAAGCATATACCCCAGCAGAGTGGGCTCGCGACCGCAAGCTAAACGGTTTTTGATAAAAAATCCGCGAACAGTATTTAAAATCTATACTCCAAATATTTCACGTTGCCTGTCGTCGCTCAATGAAAGGAAGTTCTAGCAAGCCACTGGACCAAGGAAGTCGATTACATCCGCAACTTGAAGTATGGCGAGTGTGAATACGAGAGTAACCGAATGGATAAATTTTTAGTTAAAGGGCCTACCCGCTTAGAAGGTGAGGTAACAATTTCTGGTGCGAAAAATGCCGCATTACCAATTCTGTTCGCTGCGCTGTTGGCTGAAGAGCCGGTAGAGATCCAAAATGTACCTAAGCTTAGGGATATCGATACAACGATTAAGCTGCTGAATCAACTCGGAACGAAAGTTGAACGTAATGGTTCCATTTATGTTGATGCCAGAAATGTCACTGAATACTGTGCACCTTATGATCTGGTCAAAACCATGCGTGCTTCCATTTGGGCTCTCGCACCGCTAGTCGCTCGTTTTGGTCACGGGGAAGTTTCTTTACCGGGAGGCTGCGCGATTGGCGCTCGTCCTGTTGACCTACATATCTCAGGCTTAGAGCAGCTCGGCGCGCACATTATCCTAGAAGACGGCTATGTGAAAGCGACGGTTGATGGGCGTTTAAAAGGCGCTTGTATTGTCATGGATAAAGTGAGTGTTGGCGCTACGGTGACTATTATGACCGCGGCAACATTAGCTGAGGGCACGACAACTATTGAGAATGCCGCTCGCGAGCCAGAAATTGAAGATACGGCTAATTTCTTAAATACATTAGGTGCCAAAATTACCGGTGCTGGTACTGACCGCATTGTTATTGAAGGGGTTGAGCGCCTAGGTGGTGGTACCTATCGTGTACTGCCTGATCGTATTGAAACAGGTACTTTCCTTATTGCAGCAGCAGTTTCAAAAGGGAAAGTGGTTTGCCGTAACGCTCGTCCAGATACACTAGATGCCGTTTTGGCGAAGCTGCGCGAAGCAGGTGCTAAAATTGAGGTGGGCGAAGATTGGATCAGTCTTGATATGCAAGGCAAACGCCCTAAAGCGGTTACTTTGCGTACTGCACCGCATCCTGGCTTCCCAACAGATATGCAGGCTCAATTTAGCCTATTGAATTTAGTGGCTGAGGGGGCAGGGATGATCACAGAAACAATTTTTGAAAATCGTTTCATGCATATTCCTGAATTAATTCGTATGGGCGCGCATGCTGAAATCGAAAGTAATACTGTGTTATGCCATGGTGTGGAAAAGCTAACTGGAGCACAAGTCATGGCGACAGATTTGCGTGCATCAGCAAGCTTAGTCATTGCAGGTTGTATCGCGGAAGGTACTACAACGGTTGATCGTATCTATCATATCGACCGCGGATATGAGCATATTGAAGATAAGCTGCGTGGTTTAGGCGCGAATATCGAACGGATCAAATCTGACGATTAATTCGTGGATGAGAGCGATAAGATAAACATAAAAAGTTGTTCAAATTGAACAACTTTTTTTTGTATTGCTGTGGGGAGACTCTCAGAAAATAGCCTAGCCCGCTTGCCCTTCAGGTATCTCTTCGATGATCACATCGACATCTTTTACTTCACCATCACGTAAGATTTTTACTGGTACTTTGCTACCGGGGCGGATCTCTGCCACTAAGTCCATCGTTTCAGCGGCTGATATTGCAGGCTTATTATCGACGGATAAAATAATATCCCCTTGGAGAATGCCGGATTTAGCCGCTGGGCCATTGGGAGCAACTTGGAAAACGCGCAAACCTTTAATCTGATCGATATTGTTGTTGTTGGTTCTAATTTGCGGTAATTCACGTGCGGTGATCCCAATATAACCTCGGATCACACGCCCATCACGGATCAGTTTTTCCATAATTTTTGTAGCCAGTGCTGTTGGGATAGCAAAACTTAGGCCTTCTGAACTAACCCCTTGGCCTGCACTGAACGAAAGCGTGTTAATACCGACAAGCTCTCCTTCGCTATTAATCAAAGCTCCCCCTGAATTACCTGAATTAATCGATGCATCGGTTTGTAAAAAGTTTTGCCTCCGAGTGGAGCTTAACCCTACACGACCTGTTGCACTGATAATCCCTTGGGTGACGGTTTGACCAATATTATATGGGTTGCCGATAGCGAGCACGACATCGCCTACATGGGTGACGCGGAATTTATTAATTGGGATAACGGGAAGATTTTCTGCATCAATTTTTAGTACAGCTAAATCAGTCAGAGCATCCGAGCCAACTAATAGCGCATCAAAAATAGAGCCATCCTGTAAGGCGACTAAGATTTGATCAGGGTTATCAACCACATGCTTATTGGTGATGATATAGCCATTTGAACTCATGATCACACCCGAGCCAAGTGATTTCAATTCGCGGCCTGATTGAGAAAAACTGCCTTTTGAGCTGCTATAAACATAAACAACGGCTGGAGCGGCTTTACGCACAGCCTTATTATAACTGACAGGTTCGCTATCTATTTTACCATAAAGCAAATCTGCTAAGCCTTGAGGACGTAGGGAAGGAACCGCAACGATAATAATCATAGCGATTAATAGGCCTAGCATTGCTGCCCAGATAAGCTTTTTCACCATAAGATATCGAATTATTCAGGTTGTTGATGTTAATAAAGGGAACTTGAGCATAACATAAAAAAACAGGCACAGCAGTTTGTCCTGTACCTGTTTTGATCTTTTACAACAATTTTGTGTAACGCTCTAAATATTTCGAGTTAAAGGAAGCCATATGTAACCGACAGTCACTCGAAGTACAGAGGGCTAATTAGTTTTTCATCAACAGATATAAGGTTTCACCACCACGCAGAACCTTCATAGCAAGTACTGGTGGTTTAGCATCAATGACTTTACGGAACTGTTCGATGGTTTCGACACGAACATCGTTTACACCGTAAATGAGGTCACCTTTCACTAAACCGACAGCCGCTGCTGGTGATTTAGGTGTTACGTTATCGATCTGTACACCTTTGGTGTTATTAACTGTTGCGTTAGATAATGTTGCACCAAGTAATGATTCACTCAGTTTTTCCGCTTTAGTGGCTTCGCCTTCATTGTTTTCTAAAACCACTTTAACATCCATTGGTTTTCCTGAGCGGATCAAACCAATCGTGATCTCTTTACCAATCTGGCTAGTACCAATTTTGGCTCTCAGCTCAGCAAAGCTGTTGATACGTTTACCATCAACAGACACGAGGACGTCGCCTGATTTAATGCCTGCTTTTGCGGCAGAAGATTTAGGCAGAACTTCACTGACGAATGCGCCGCGTTGAGCATCGATATTAAAGGCTTTAGCAATATCTGAATTCATTTCGGTGCCTTTAATACCCAAAATACCGCGTCTTACTTCACCGTGCTTAATTAACTGCTCACTGAGGTTTTTCGCCATATTACTTGGGATAGCGAAGCCGATACCGATGTTACCACCGCCTGGAGCTAAGATTGCGGTATTGATACCAATCAATTCACCGTTTAAGTTAACCAGAGCACCACCGGAGTTACCGCGGTTGATAGAAGCATCGGTTTGGATAAAGTTTTCTAACCCTTCAAGGTTTAAACCACTACGACCCAGTGCCGAAATGATACCTGAAGTCGCTGTTTGCCCTAAACCAAATGGGTTACCAACGGCAACGGCAAAGTCACCAACACGGAGTTTATCTGAATCTGCCATGCTAACGGCGGTAAGGTTTTTGATATCTTTCGCATTGGTGATTTTCAGTAACGCAATATCGGTTTGCGCGTCTTTACCAATGAGTTTGACATCAATTTCACGCCCATCATTCAGTTGGATTTGGATCTTATCCGCGCCATCAATCACGTGATTATTCGTTAAAATGTAGCCTTGTTGTGCGTCAATAATAACGCCAGAGCCTAAGCCCTCAAATGGCCTAACACTTTGTTGTTGTGAAGGGATATTTGGGCCAAAGAAGAATTTTAATTCTTCTGGGATCTGCTGATTTTGAACGCGCGTACCAGAAACATGGATATTCACCACCGCTGGCAGTACTTTTTCAAGCATAGGTGCCAAGCTTGGCATATTTTGGCTTTGTGCCGTTGCTGGTAATGTCGCAGGCAAAGCAGCACTGCTAATTGAAGGTAAAATTGAAAGGGATAACCCTAGGCTCATTGCGACTGCAGTGAGAAAGAAATTTTTTCTTTTCATCATTCCGTAGATTCTCTCAAGAATAAAATTTATCAGGTTGTAGCCTTGCTACACCAATCAGGATATTTTTCTCATATCAGATTTGATTTTACTGATAACTATGACCATGGATTATGCGCAAAAGTTCATACAACGGGTAGCGGTTATCCATTATTTTACATCTATTTACATGTATTGTAGATGAGGACTTAATTTCTATACAGTTTTGAAATAAAAAGAAATATTTAATATGAAACGATATATTGTGAAATAGAGTTAACTGATTAATTTACAGCAGCAAACTCGTTGGTTTAGTGTAAATAGAAAATGATATTTGGTATCCACCAGCAAATTGCTTTGCTGGTGGTTCGACTCGTTATATTTTAAGTTGCAGCTTGCTGGATGAAGCTATTGTTCGCGCGCTGCCCCTCAAATACTTTAGAGCATAAATGAATAATTACTTCTCTTTTTCGTCAATAGGACGGAATAACCCTGATGCCCCATCGGAATAATCTCTTGGTGGCATTTTGACGGGTGCTTGGTCATTATCCGCTTCTGATTCTGTTAAGCGATAATTGAACGGGTTATCTTGCGCTGGCATATCTGGCATTAACTCAGATGAGCTTTGAGCCATATGCTGATATAGCTGACGATAATCACGAGCCATATTATCAAGTAATTCTGCACTGCGAGCAAAATGACCGACTAGCTCCTTACGGTACTCTTCTAGCTCAGTGTTTTTCTTGTCTAATTCAGCTTGTGCTGTTTTTTGTTGACGAAGTTTTGGGTTCCCATAACGGACAACTAATGCGCCGATGATGAAACCAATAACTAATCCAATTAGTGCATACTCCCAGGTCATGCTGACTCCTTCGTTTACTTCACTGTTCGCAGAAATTAAGCTTGGCTACCTATAACTATACCTGTTAATCACTAAAGAGTGGAATACTAAGGTGAAATTCCTTACTCTATTTAGCATTCGTTAACTAGACGTTAAATAATAAATGAATCTGGTTATAATAAGGGCAGTGTATACCATATAACGGTAAAAAAACCGAAAATTTTTTAAGGATTATTCAGTTAATGTCGCCGATGTCTCCTACTATGCGTTATCAGCAGGCTCTTGCTGAAGGTCACTACCAGCCTGATGACGTACAAAAACGTGCTGTAGAGCGTTTAGATGAAATTTATCAGCAACTGATCGCGTCATCCTCTTCAAATGAACAAAAGGAAAAGCCTTCTGGGTTGAAAATGCGCTTAGAACGTCTACTAGGCAAAAAGCATGCTGCTGTGACTGAACCTGTACAAGGGTTATACATGTGGGGGGGAGTTGGTCGAGGTAAAACTTGGCTTATGGATATGTTTTATGAAAGTTTACCGGGAAACCGGAAACTTCGTTTGCATTTTCATCGGTTTATGAAAAAAGTCCAAGAAGACTTGATGGCTCTGCAAGGTCAAGAAAACCCGCTAGATATTATTGCTGATGAGTTTAAAAAACAGACGGATGTCCTTTGTTTTGACGAGTTTTTTGTCTCTGATATCACGGATGCGATGATTTTAGGCACATTGCTTGAGGGGCTATTTGCCCGAGGCATCACGCTTATTGCGACATCCAATATTATCCCTGATGAGCTGTATCGTAATGGTCTGCAACGCGCTCGTTTTCTACCTGCAATTGAACAAATTAAAAAATATTGCGAAGTGATGAATGTTGATGCTGGGGTTGATTATCGGCTAAGAACATTAACTCAGGCTCATCTTTTCCTCTCTCCAATAAATGAAGAAAATCGCCAGCATCTCAATGAAATTTTCGTGAAGCTGGCAGGTAAGCAAGGCGAACAACAACCTGTATTAGAAGTGAATCATCGCAAAATGCAGGCTATCAGCAGCGCAGAAGGGGTACTTGCGATTGGTTTTAAAGCATTGTGTGATGAGCCTCGTAGCCAAAATGACTATATTTATCTAGCCAATTGTTATCACACTGTCATTTTATATGATGTGCCAGCGTTAGATTCCAAACAAGAAAATGCAGCACGGCGGTTTTTGGCGTTAGTGGATGAGTTTTATGAGCGTAAGGTTAAATTGATCATTAACGCACAGGTGCCGATGGAATCGCTGTACCAAGGTAATTTATTAGCCTTTGAATATCAGCGCTGCCTTTCTCGTTTACAGGAAATGCAAAGCGAAGAGTATTTAAAGATCCCGCATTTGGCTTAAGTCGATTAAATACCGGCATGCTATTCGCACAAAAAAGACGCAGTTCACCGCGTGGTGAAAAAAAATGTGTTTTGGGGTCGATTTTTATTGCTGACTTCTCTATAATCTTGCGACCCCACGTTACAGCGATATTTTCTTATTTCCCAAGAAATATCGCATAATGCCGGCTAGGCTGCTCGAAGGGGTAGGTTTGCTGGACAAGAGTCGTGTGAACCTCACAAAGCTTATGAACATGAGTGTTCACCAACGTGTAACTTCAATATTGGGTAAGTTTTAATGAAAACTTTTACAGCTAAACCAGAGACCGTAAAACGCGACTGGTACGTTGTTGATGCAGATGGCAAAACTTTAGGTCGTCTTGCAACTGAATTGGCTCGCCGTCTGCGCGGTAAGCATAAAGCGGAATATACTCCGCACGTGGATACTGGTGATTATATCATCGTTCTGAATGCAGAAAAAATTGCTGTTACCGGCAATAAGCGCGAAGACAAAATCTACTATCGCCACACAGGCCATGTAGGTGGAATTAAGCAAGCGACTTTCGAAGAAATGATTGCTCGCAGTCCTGAGCGTGTGATTGAAATCGCGGTTAAAGGCATGTTGCCAAAAGGGCCTCTGGGTCGTGCAATGTACCGTAAACTGAAAGTTTACGCAGGTAACGAGCACAACCACGCGGCACAACAACCGCAAGTTCTTGACATTTAATCGGGATTATAGGCAATGGCTGAAAATCAATACTACGGCACTGGTCGCCGCAAAAGCTCTTCCGCTCGTGTCTTCATTAAGCCAGGTAGCGGTAACATCACAATCAATCAGCGTACACTGGAACAGTACTTTGGCCGCGAAACTGCGCGCATGGTCGTTCGTCAGCCGCTAGAGTTGGTTGAAATGTTGGAAAAACTGGATCTGTACATCACTGTTAAAGGTGGTGGTATTTCAGGTCAGGCAGGCGCAATCCGTCACGGTATCACTCGTGCACTGATGGCTTATGATGAGACTCTTCGTTCTGATCTGCGTAAAGCTGGTTTCGTTACCCGTGATGCGCGTTCTGTTGAACGTAAAAAAGTTGGTCTACGCAAAGCACGTCGTCGTCCACAGTTCTCCAAACGTTAATTTGTTGCCCTTTGGGCATAAAATTGATGACAAAACCCGTCTTTATGGCGGGTTTTTTATTGTCTTGAATTTATCGTTGTGGGGGAGCGGATCTTTTAGGGGAATGGTATCCAATATGTTGTAACGCTTTATCTTTTTAGGCTGGAAGAGATTGAATATTATTTATTGTGGTGAAAAAGGGTAAGTGATTCGCTAATATAAATCTATTGCATATAAAAATTATGCAAACAGTATATTGTTAGTCTCAGTTACTGATCTTTAGGTAATTTACTCACTTTTGAGAAAAACCATTTTCTTTCTGAAAATGATAACTTTAGAGTTAACTTCAAGGTTTATATGCTAATAAGTTTTCATTAAGTATGTTAATGCTCTATTTTTTATGTTTTTATTTGTCTTAAAAGACATTTAGTTATGATTTTTTCATCAACATCCCCCTAAGTTGCACAAAATCTGCTAGAATATGCGACTGCTTTTTATTTTCTTATTTCTCGCAGCATTATTGCGAGAGGGTTGTGCTGGCTTTCAATATGGATAAATGAGAGTTTTAGCACAGGGGATTTTAAAATGAGCGGGCTCGTAATTATTAAAAAACTTATTACAGTTTAGTTCATTTTTATGCAACTTGGAGGTTTTAATGGCTGTCGCTCCTAACAAACGTTCGGTAATGACATTATTTTCAGGGCCAACCGACATCTTTAGTCATCAAGTCCGTATCGTTTTGGCTGAGAAAGGGGTTAGCGTTGAGATTGAACATGTCGAACAAGGTCATCTGCCTCAAGATCTGATTGATCTAAACCCATACCAGAGTGTTCCTACTCTTGTTGACCGTGATCTGACCCTATATGACCCACATATCATCATGGAATACCTTGATGAGCGTTTCCCTCATCCTCCATTAATGCCTGTTTATCCAGTTGCGCGTGGTACTAGCCGTCAACTGATGCATCGCATTGAAAAAGACTGGTATTCTCTGATGTACAAAATTGAGAAGGGAAGTGCACAGGAAGCCGATAACGCGCGTCGCCAATTAGCTGAAGAGCTGATTGCGGTGTCACCCGTTTTTGCTGAAATGCCTTTCTTTATGAGCGAAGAGTTCAGTCTCGTTGATTGCTATTTAGCACCGCTATTATGGCGTTTACCTGTATTGGGTATTGAACTGAAGCCTTCAAGCAGCAAGCACCTGCAAATGTATATGCAACGTGTTTTTGAACGTGACGCATTTTTGGCTTCACTGACTGAATTAGAGCGCGAAATGCGTCTTTCGGCACGAGGCTAAGTGTCATGATGGAAATGGCACCAATGACACCTCGACGCCCGTATCTGTTACGCGCGCATTACGAGTGGCTGCTCGATAACGATATGACGCCGCATTTGGTAGTTGATGTCTCCGTTCCTAATACCAACGTACCAATGGAATTTGTTCGTGATGGGCAAATTGTCTTGAACGTGGCGCCGCGTGCGGTTGGTAATTTTGAGATCACAAATGATGAAGTACGTTTTAACGCACGATTTGGTGGCGTACCTCGTCAGGTGTATGTTCCGATGGCTGCGATTATCGCTATCTACTCTCGTGAAAATGGGGCTGGCATGATGTTCGAACCTGAAACAGCCTATGAAGAGCAATTATCAGGTGAGCCAGAAGTGGTTGAAGATAACCCAGCGGATAACATCATGTTAGTTCACGAATCAGAGCCGACAAGTGATGAATCTACAGCATCGGATGATGAACCAACGCCACCCCCTAAAGGTAGGCCATCTCTCAGAGTTATCAAATAGTTGGTAAGTTATCTAGGTTAAAAAATAGAGGGAAGAGCATCTTCGACGCTGATCAATAAAGAAAAAATTGGCGAAATGGCTGATGACCCTTTGAATATATAAAATCCGATATTAAGGAATATAATATCGGATTTTTTTATGGTGTTGCTGATTGAGTCTACTTACTTCTAGATCGGTGATGCTGTCCACTCCTTATTGATTGAGATACACCAATTTATATTACCCAGTTAATCAGTAAGCTGCTTGCTATCGCGTTCAAGAAGAACTACAGCATCAATTTTCCAGCCAGATAAACCTTTTTAATAATTCAACTAGCGATGCTGGGTGATACGTATAATTACTGAAAGCTACTTTTACTTTGGCTTTATCTAGCCTCTTCTACAGTTATATTTCTTAGTCAAAAATCACATATATCTTGGGCATCAATATAATAATCCCAACTGATATCACGAGAGTGGATCTGATCTTTTATTCGTTGAGTGAGATAAATATCAATAATATTGTCACTTATTTCAACATAATCGGTATAGATAGCGATTAAATCATGCCGATAAAAACTCTCAGTGACCTATTTAGGCGATCACTTCGAGATAGCCATTTGTATATTGATATTATCTTTATACAAATGGTTTTATTCGTAATACGCATAATTGAAAAATATTATCGAGAAAAGAAAGCGTCTGATGAATTGTAGACTTTATTATCCCTTATCAGTGAGTGAGACGAGTTACCCTCTATAGCCATTTAACGAAGCTTAAGGCTTAGATAAAATAGTATCGTGCTGTAGCATTTTAGATGTGACAAACACATACAGCTAAAATTACTAATAAGTAGTCGAAGCCGCTCATCAATATTTGTTATGAACGTTATATAACCATTCCTAATATAATTAAATAGCGGCTCTCATGACTATTGATAAATCGAACCGCACTATTTTTTATGGGTTTGTATTTGTGTGATGAGATTGACTCGCGAGATAGATGAGCTTTAGGTTGAAAACGAAACAAACTAGAAAACGCGAAAATCGGTGTTTTGCAATACATGGATAAGCCATAAATCTAAATCCGATCAATATCCTGACAAGAAAATGCCAGTCAGTTTAGCTGACTGGCATTAGGAGGGGGGTATCACTACAGCCTATCGGTCGCTTACTAAGGCGTTAGCAATTAGACTCCCATAAAACATAAAATACCATCGGCAGCTTTACGTCCTTCAGCGATTGCGGTGACAACCAAATCAGAGCCTCGGACAATATCCCCCCCTGCAAATATTTTGGGGTTTGAAGTCTGGTAGGCCAAAAGCGCATCATGACTCGCGATAATACGCCCTTGATTATCGAGTTGCACATCGTGATCTGCGAGCCAAGGCATAACATGTGGACGAAAACCAAAGGCGGTGATCACGGCATCTGCGGGGAGCAAATGCTCAGACCCTTCAATGATTTCAGCTTGAGCACGACCATTTTTAGATGTGCTCATACTGGTTTTCACTACCTTAACACCACATACTTTTCCTTGTTGATCGACTTCAATACTGACTGGCTGCACATTAAATAAAAATTCAGCGCCTTCTTCACGCGCATTTTTTACCTCTCTAGGCGACCCTGGCATACTCGCTTCATCTCGACGATAAGCGCAGCTAACTCTTTTTGCACCTTGCCGAATAGCAGTACGGACACAATCCATTGCAGTATCACCACCACCAAGCACGACAACATGCTTATTGTTGAGGTCGATATAAGGTGCATCCTGTAACTCCTCAAACCCCATTAAATGACGCGTATTGGCAATCAGATACGGCAAGGCATCATGGACGCCATGGGCATTTTCATTGGCTAGCTGCCCTTTCGTTGATTGATAAGTTCCTGTACCTATAAATACGGCGTCATATTCATTGAGCAAATCACTTAAAGTCAGATCTTTGCCAATTTCCGTATTCAGTTTGAACTCAATTCCCATAGCGGTGAAAATCTCTCTACGGCGAGACATAATCTCTTTTTCGAGTTTGAAGGCAGGGATACCAAAAGTGAGTAATCCCCCAATTTCAGGGTGGCGATCATACACGGTTGCTTGAACACCATTGCGCGCTAAAACATCGGCACAGGCGAGACCAGCAGGGCCAGCCCCGATAATTGCAACACGTTTATTGACTGGCACAACATGGGAAAGATAGGGACGCCAGCCCATTGCAAAGGCAGTGTCATTAATATAACGCTCAATATTACCAATAGTGACAGCACCAAACTCATCGTTTAGGGTACATGCGCCTTCACATAGGCGATCTTGAGGACACACTCGACCACATACCTCAGGTAAGCTGTTGGTTTGATGAGAAAGCTCAGCAGCTTCAATAATACGCCCTTCATTCGCTAGTTTTAACCAATTAGGGATATAGTTGTGTACAGGGCATTTCCATTCACAGTATGGGTTGCCGCATGAAAGGCAGCGATCTGCCTGTGTTTGTGCTTGGATCGCGCTAAAAGGTTCATAGATTTCCACAAATTCAATCTTACGAACATTTAATGTTTTCTTCGGCGGGTCAACACGCTGTAAGTCGATAAATTGATAAACATTCTGGCTCATTTTTCTCTCCTTACTGTGCTTGGACGCGTAATTCGGCTGCTGAACGGCTACGATGGCCTAAGAGCGCATTGATGTCACTGGATTTGGGCTTCACCAATGCAAAACGGCTTACCCAGTACTCCCAATCAGCTAAGATAGCTTCGCCACGGGATGAATGTGTTAAGCGGACATGTTCAGTGATGAGCCCACGTAAATGCTCTGCGTGGATAGGCAACTCATTGACGGATAGCAACTCAACCATTTCATTGTTAACTCGACGTGAAAAGTTATCTTCTTCGTCAAGAACATAAGCGAATCCGCCTGTCATACCAGCCCCAAAATTGATCCCTGTATTACCAAGCACACAGACGATCCCACCTGTCATATATTCGCAACCATTATCACCAATCCCCTCAATGACGGCGGTTGCACCTGAATTACGTACCGCAAAACGTTCACCAGCTAGACCCGCTGCATAGAGTTTACCGCCTGTGGCGCCATATAAACAGGTGTTACCCGCGATGGTGGTTTTATGTGTTGCAAAGGAAGAGCCTACCGGTGGACGGATCGCGATAATCCCTCCCGTCATGCCTTTGCCAACATAATCATTAGCATCACCCGTTAAAATCAACTCGACACCACCTGCATTCCACACGCCAAAGCTCTGCCCCGCTGTTCCTGTAAAATAGAGTTGTAACGGTGTTGCTGCAAAGCCTTGGTCACCAAAACGACGAGCAATTTCACCAGAGAGTGCGGCACCAACGGAACGATCGGTATTCATGATATCGTAGAAAAAGGTTTTTGATTGTTTTTGGGCTAAATAAGGCTCTGCATCACGTAAAATACGTTGGTTTAATAAACCTTCATCAAAAGAAGGGTTCTTTTCAGTACAAAACACCGCTGTGCCAGCCTGTGGTACGCTCGTCGCTAATAGGCTTTGCAAGTTAATTTTGCTCTGTTTTGCCGTAGTACCTTCAATAATTTCAAGTAAATCTGTGCGACCAATTAAATCAGTCAGTTTAGTCACACCCAATGCCGCCATTAGCTCGCGGGTTTCCCTTGCAATAAATCGAAAGTAATTAATCACCCGCTCAGGTAACCCATGATAGTGATGTTGCCTCAGGGAATCATCTTGTGTTGCAACACCGGTTGCACAGTTATTGAGATGGCATATGCGTAAGTATTTGCAACCTAATGCAACCATGGGGCCTGTGCCGAAACCAAAGCTTTCGGCGCCTAATATAGCGGCTTTGATGATATCAAGGCCCGTTTTTAGGCCGCCATCTGTTTGTAGCCGAATTTTATGACGTAACCCATTGGCGACAAGAGCTTGCTGCGTTTCTACAAGGCCAAGCTCCCATGGGCACCCAGCGTATTTAACCGAGGTAATTGGACTCGCTCCAGTTCCGCCATCATAACCTGCGACGGTGATCAAATCAGCATATGCCTTTGCAACCCCTGTCGCTATAGTGCCAACACCCGGCTCAGATACCAGTTTGACGGAAATAAGAGCGTGAGGGTTGACTTGTTTGAGGTCAAAAATAAGCTGTGCCAAATCTTCAATTGAATAAATATCGTGATGTGGTGGTGGTGAAATTAAGGTGACACCGGGCACGGAATAACGTAAACGTGCAATATACGGGGTGACCTTGTCTCCCGGTAATTGCCCACCTTCACCCGGTTTCGCGCCTTGAGCCACCTTGATTTGAATGACATCAGCATTGACTAAATAAGCCGGAGTGACGCCGAAACGCCCAGAAGCGACTTGTTTGATACGTGAACGTTTTTGTGTACCGTAGCGTGCGGGGTCTTCTCCACCTTCGCCTGAATTGGAAAAACCACCGAGCGTGTTCATTGCGATGGCTAACGCTTCATGTGCTTCTGGGCTTAATGCCCCAATCGACATTGCAGCGGTATCGAAACGTGAAAATAGCGCTTCTTCAGGCTCTACATCGTCCAGCAAAATTCCATTATCTGAAAATTTTAAGGCGAGTAAATCACGGAACGTCGTGACTGGGCGATTATTCACCAGTTGCGCATATTTTAGATAATCATTGTAGTCACCACTGTGGACGGCTTGCTGTAAGGTTTTTACCACATCAGGGTTGTAGGCATGGTACTCACCATTGTGCATATATTTGAGTAAACCGCCTTGCTCTATAGGTAGACGCGGTAGCCATGCTTTACGGGATAAATTAAATAGGTCTAATTCAAAGTCACTAAAGTTAGCTCCACTAACTCGACTGACTACACCGTCAAAGCACAGTTGGGTGACTTCTTCATGTAAGCCAACGGCTTCAAACAATTTTGAACAGCGATATGAGGCCACTGTCGAAATCCCCATTTTCGACATGATCTTATATAGCCCCTTATTAATACCATTGCGGTAATTCAGCAAAACATTACCAAGAGGCTTATCAAACAGCTGTTTTTCCGCCATTGCTGCGAGTGATTCATAGGCTAAGTAAGGGTAGATAGCCGTTGCTCCAAAACCTAATAACACCGCAAAGTGGTGTGGGTCTCTGGCGCTGGCTGTTTCGACAATTAAGTTAGCATCGCAACGTAAATGGTTTTCAACTAAACAGTGCTGGACGGCACCTACGGCCATTGCGGCAGGAATAGGCAAGCGCTCTGGTGAAATATTACGGTCAGAAAGCACTAATAATACGGCGCCATCACGTACTTTTTGCTGTGCTTCTTGGCACAGATTTTCAATCGCTTGTTTTAATGAATAAACAGAAGGTGGATAGGTAATATCGACAGTGGCTGTTTGATAGTAGCGACTATCTTGTTGGCATAATTGCTGGAAATCAGAATAGAGCAAAATAGGGGATTTAAAACTGAGCCGATGCGCTTGCCCTTCCGCTTCACAAAACACATTCATTTCTCGCCCAATACAGGTGGCAAGCGACATCACATGTGCTTCCCTAAGTGGATCGATAGGGGGGTTAGTGACTTGTGCAAATGACTGGCGAAAGTAATCATAAAGAATGCGTGGACGCTGTGAAAGCACGGCAAATGGGGTGTCATCCCCCATTGACCCTGTGGCTTCTTGGCCATTTTCACCAAGGACTCGGATAACTTGCTCTAACTCTTCGCTGCTGTAAGCAAATTGCTTTTGATATGAGGCAAGGGTTTGGTTGTCCATGGAGCGTTGCCCTACCGCATCTTGCGCTTGCTCCATGGCTTCAAATGGCGTTAACCGAATAACGTTTTTTTCAAGCCACTCTTTGTACGGATGACGACTCTTTAGGTCATTATCTGTTTCCGCACTGTGCAAAATACGCCCCTCTTGGGTGTCGATTAGCATTAGCTCACCGGGGCCAACACGGCCTTTTTCGACCACCTCATCAGGTTGGTAATCCCAAATGCCAACTTCAGAAGCGCATGTAATGAGCTTATCTTTGGTAATCACATAACGGGCTGGGCGTAGACCATTTCTATCTAGGTTACAAGCAGCATAACGGCCATCAGACATGACTAAACCTGCTGGGCCATCCCAAGGCTCCATATGCATGGAGTTGAAGTCAAAAAAGGCTTTGAGATCTTCATCCATGTCGGGGTTATTTTGCCAAGCGGGGGGAACAAGTAAACGGATCGCTCGAATAAGATCCATCCCTCCATTGAGCAATAATTCGAGCATATTGTCGAGAGAGCTTGAATCTGATCCGGTTTCATTGACAAAAGGTGCCGCTGTTTGCAAATCGGGGATCAGGGGGGTACGAAACTTGTATGAGCGCGCCCGCGCCCATTGGCGGTTGCCTGTAATGGTATTAATTTCCCCGTTATGCGCTAAATAGCGAAATGGCTGGGCCAGTGGCCAACGTGGTACGGTATTGGTTGAAAAGCGCTGGTGGAAAAGGCAGATAGCAGATTCCATTCGTAAGTCGGCGAGATCAGGGTAAAAACGGGGCAGATCCGTTGCCATACATAACCCTTTATAAATGGTGACAAGGTTAGATAGGCTACAGATATAAAAATCATCGTCATGAATACGTTTTTCGATACGACGACGGGCAACGAATAAGCGTCTTTCAAGGTCTCGTGGTCGCCAGCCGGCAGGGGCATTGATAAATAGCTGCTCAATTTTCGGGAGGCTAGAAAGTGCAATGCTGCCAAGAATTTCACGGTTAATAGGAACTTCACGCCACCCAACAATCGCTAAGGTTTCATCTAAGATCTCTTCTTCAATAATACGTCGGCAATCTGCTGCAATGGTTTCATCTTGACTTAGAAAGATCATCCCAACGGCATAGTTACGTGCTAAACGCCACCCTTGCTCTTGTGCCACTAAATGGAAAAAGCGGTCAGGTTTCTGTAACAATAAGCCGCAACCATCGCCTGTTTTTCCATCAGCGAGGATTGCACCGCGATGCTGCATTCTGGCGAGTGCATGGATAGCGGTTCTGACGATTTTATGGCTAGGTTCACCTTCGATATGGGCAATCAGGCCAAAGCCACAGTTGTCTTTCTCTAATCTTTTATCGTACAGCATAGATTCTCCGTCGTCTTTCGTACTACAACGTTATTGCTATGTTTTTTCCGCTGAATAGAGAGTGTTGCTCTACTTTCAGGGAACCGGTTCTTTATGCCTAGTTGTAGCGCGAAATATCTAGGAAATAGCTACCGTAGAGGTTTTAACTACAACTGTATTGGCGTACTTCTTTGCTCTTCACTGTAAATAAATTCAATGGGTTATCTTGGTTTCTTCTATTTATTGCTCTGGCTTATTGCTTTGGGTTAATTCATTCATTTACTCATCTTTTTTGCTGGTTATCTTTTGAGCACACCAAACAACAGCGCCAATGAGTCGCTGTTTCTATTCTTAATAAAAAATAAACAGTGTATGGGAGTAATTGTTATGTATACGTCATCAGCAGAGAGGGCGGTACACGGTCAGGTTTTAACTTAGCGAGATTCTTTTTCTAGGTCAAATAGTGCGTAATAAGCATTATTTGCAAGATAAAATAATGTTATTTATTTGATAAAGAAAGAAAAACTTATCAAAAATGCTTTTGTGATGCACGTCTTGTTTTTGTAAATACTGTGATATACATCACCAATAAATTGATTTTTTTTGCGCTAACTCTATCGAGTTTTACTTATTAAATAATTAAATGTTTTTAGTTTAAGAGTTAGGCTGGTTTTTTATTCTGTTTTTTGTTGTTTTATAAAATTAATAATGTAGTTGTTTGTTATTATAAATGCTTATATTTTTGAAAAATAAAGTGTATTTTAGATAAGGAACGTGCTTCAATTAAAGAATATCGCGTATTATTTTATTTTTGAATAATAAGGTATCGAGCATAAAGACCGTGAATAAAGAGGGGTGGTAATCGTATGAGTAACAAAAAATCCCTTTTATTGATGAGCAGGATCGACATTTCTTATCAACAATGACTCGGATTTGCCTTATTTGATATATGATTCAATGAGTATCATATTAAGGGGTGGTTATGAAAGTACTTCGCGGTCTTGCGCAATATTATGTCGATTTAATGATGAAGCTCGGACTCGTCCGGTTTTCGCTCTTACTCGCATCTGCATTGGTTGTTCTCGCAATGATAATGCAAATGGCGGTGACAATTGTATTGCGTGGTCAAGTTGATAGCCTTGATTTGGTTGGCTCTATTTTCTTTGGTTTAATTATTACACCATTAGCTGTCTATTTTTTATCGGTGGTGGTTGAACAACTTGAAGAGTCTCGGCAGCGCCTTTCTCGCATGGTCGATAAGCTGGAAGTGATGCGTAAGCGCGATGCTGAACTTAATACGCAATTGCAAGGCAACATAGAGCAGCTTAATCAGGAAATTATTGAGCGGGAAAAAGCGGAAAGCGCGCATCTTGAATTGCTTGAGCAATTAAAACAAGAAATGAAACACCGCGAGCAAACACAAATTGAGCTTGAGCAGCAGTCCACATTATTGCGTTCGTTTCTTGATGCATCGCCAGATTTGGTCTATTACCGTAATGAAAACAATGAGTTTTCAGGGTGTAACCGGGCAATGGAGCTGTTAACAGGTAAGAGTGAAAAACACCTTGTTGGGTTAACCCCGTTAGATATTTATGATGTTGAAATCGCCTCTAAAGTGATGGAAACCGACGAAAAGGTATTCCGCCACAATGTTTCTCTCACCTATGAACAGTGGCTCGTTTATCCGGATGGGCGAAAAGCGTGTTTTGAGCTACGTAAAGTGCCGTTTTATGATCGGGTTGGTAAGCGACATGGTCTAATGGGCTTTGGGCGTGATATTACAGAGCGTAAGCGCTATCAAGAGGCATTGGAGAACGCAAGCCGCGATAAAACGACATTTATTTCAACAATTAGCCACGAACTTCGCACGCCGCTCAATGGTATTGTCGGGCTAAGCCGTATTTTGTTAGACACCGACCTAACGGCGGAACAAATGAATTATCTGAAAACCATCCATGTTAGTGCGGTCACATTAGGGAACATTTTCAATGACGTGATCGAAATGGATAAGATAGAACGTCGTAAAGTTCAATTAGATAATCAACCTGTTGCTTTACCTCAATTTGTCAATGACTTAGAAAATCTCAGTGGTCTTTTAGTTCAACCGAAAGGGTTGAAATTTGTCATGGATGTGGCGGCTGGACTGCCTGAAAAAGTGCTGACAGATGGCACCCGACTTCGTCAAATTCTCTGGAATCTCATTGGAAACGCCGTCAAGTTCACTCAGCAAGGTGAAGTTAAATTGAGTATCTGGCGAGAAGGGGAAGATAAGCTATTCTTCCGTGTTCAAGATAGCGGTATTGGTATTCCGAAAGATGAGCTAGATAAAATTTTTGCGATGTATTACCAAGTAACAGACAGTGCGGGTGGCAAACCCGCAACAGGCACAGGGATCGGGCTGTCGGTATCACGTCGCCTCGCACAAAATATGGGCGGGGATATTCAAGTTGAAAGTGAAATTGGGCAAGGCTCAATTTTTACGCTATCCATTGTAGCACCTGTTATTGAAGAAGAAGTGATTGATTCACAAGTCAATGACGATGAGTATCCACTACCTGCTTTACATATCTTGCTTGTGGAAGATATTGAGCTAAATGTCGTCGTAGCCTGCTCTGTGCTGGAGAAATTAGGAAATACCGTTGATGTTGCCATGAACGGTAAAGAGGCATTAGCGATGTTCGCTCCTGGTGAATACGATTTAGTGCTACTAGATATTCAACTGCCAGATATGACGGGAATTGATATTGCTCGTGAATTGAATCAACGCTACCAGAAAGAGGATCTCCCTCCATTAATCGCACTGACGGCGAATGTTTTGAAAGATAAGAAAGAGTATTTCGAAGCAGGCATGGATGGCGTATTAAGCAAGCCATTGGCCGTCTCAGCCCTTAAACAGGTCATTGAGCAGTTCTGGGGTGAGCATGCGAATGAAACGCCTCAGAAGGGCATACAAAGCGTTTGCGGCGATACTGATGAGTCCGTGCTAGATTGTGAGATGCTGGAACAGTATATGGAGTTGGTTGGCCCGCAAGTTATTTATGACGGCCTCGAAGTCTTTGAAAAAATGCTACCAAGCTATTTAGCGATTTTAGATTCCAATATGGTGGCAAAAGATCAGAAAGGTATCGTCGAAGAAGCGCATAAAATTAAAGGGGCCGCAGGCTCTGTAGGATTGAAAAATTTGCAAAAAATTGCACAACAAATTCAATCACCTGAACTACCTGCTTGGTGGGATAATGTACAAGAGTGGGTGGATGAGTTAAAACAGGATTGGAAGTCGGATATAGAAACTTTGAGAAACTACGTTGACGGGCGTGCAAAAAAATAACCCCAACCGAAGTTGGGGTGCGCGAATACTGCGCCAACACCAGGGAAATCGTTGATCTACCTATGGTTTTCTTTTTGGGCAGACCTTTAGAATCTGTTTACTGCTTAAGAGAATAATACCAAGATACCAAATATTAGCGAATTTGTTACAAGATTCATTAAAATCTGTGATGAAGATTGATGTTTATTCCCTTTTTGCGGTTCAGTGATAATTTACTACAAATGGAGCGAGATATGAAATCAATTGCGGTTATTTTAAGTGGATGTGGTGTTTTTGATGGAAGCGAGATCCATGAGTCAGTATTAACTATGCTAGCTTTAAGTAAAAAAAATGTCGAAGTCCACTTTTTTGCAACAGATGAAGATCAACCTACTGTTATAAATCATATTACTGGTGAAGTAAAAACAGAAAAACGCAATCAAATGGAGGAGGCTGCAAGGATTTCTCGTGGGAAAATAGCGCCTTTATCCTCTGCGGATGCAAATAAGCTAGATGCCCTCATAATTCCTGGTGGTTTTGGTGCAGCAAAGAATTTATGTGATTTCGCGGTTAAAGGAAGTGACTGTGAAATTAATAAAGAACTATTAAGTTTAGTCCAACAAATGCACCAACAGAAAAAGCCATTAGGCCTAATATGTATTGCGCCCGTTATGCTTCCTAAGCTTTTAAATACATCAGTTGAATTAACAATTGGTAACGATAAGGAAACGATTGCCCACATTGAAAAGATGGGAGGTAAGCACATTACCTGTACTGTCGATAATATTGTGGTCGATCATGCTAACAAAGTCGTTACAACACCTGCTTATATGCTGGCTCAATCGATCTCAGAGGCTGAAATCGGTATTAATAAGCTCGTTGAGAAAGTATTAGAAATGGCATGATCAACTAAATGAGAGTGAAAATTTCTCTATTATGGCGCTGGTTAAGGAAAGTTTTTCTTTCATTAGCCGCTTTTTGGTTTTTGACTGTGATTGCATTTAAGTTCTTACCAGTGCCATTTTCTGCCGTCATGATAGAAAAGCAAATATCCGCATGGATAAACTTAAACTTTTCTTATGTTTCTCATTCTGAGTGGGTTGATGAAAATCACATTTCTCCCTATCTGTATTTGGCGGTAATAGCCGCCGAAGATCAAAATTTTCCTCATCACTGGGGTTTTGATCTCGAAGCGATAGAGAGGGCTTATAAGCATAATATGAGTAAAAAAAAGACGATTCAAGGCGCGTCAACTATCTCTCAACAAACAGTAAAAAACCTTTGGTTATGGAATGGGAGAAGTTGGATAAGAAAAGGGCTTGAAGCAACAATGACTCCTATTATGGAAGTTATGTGGTCTAAAACACGAATCCTTACTGTTTATTTAAACATAGTTGAGTTTGGTGATGGGGTTTTTGGGGTTGAAGAGGCATCAAAAAAATTCTTTAAAAAGTCAGTAAATCAATTAACTATGGAGGAAGCTGCACTATTAGCAGCAGTTCTACCAAATCCTCATCGATTTAAGGTAGAATCACCTTCTTCTTATGTGTTAAAGCGGCAGGCTTGGATCTTGAATCAGATGTACCTTCTTGGAGGTAGGAATTATCTGAAAAGCAACGCTATTGGTCCGACCAAATAAAAAAGTCATGAATTTTTACTCATGACTTTTGTTTTTATAACAATATATTATTGTTTATGATTAATTGAGATAGGTAAAAGCGGTCGTGACACGACGGACGCCATCTGTTTCACTGGCAATTTTTGCAGCAGCATCACCTTCTTGCTTAGTTAAAACACCTAGCAAGAATACTTCACCATTTTCAGTAATCACTTTCACACTGGAGGACTTCACCGCATCGCTAGTGAGAATTTTGGATTTGATTTTGGTTGTGAGCCAAGTATCTTTTGACGCTGTTCCTAAAGTAACGGGCTCTCCTTGGCGGACCTCATTATAAACCGCATTGGTTCCCTCGACATTTGCTGCTATCTGCTTCGCTCGCTCAGCCCATGACATATCAGGACTTTGGCCGGTTAGCAGAACATTTCCCTTATATGCTGTCGCAATAATGCGCGCTTTGCCTGTAATGTCTTTATCTTTGTTGAGTTGACCACTGACACGAGCTTCTAACGTGCCATCATCAACTTGCTGACCGACCGTACGAGGATCTGTCGCACTTTTGGTGGCAACCGCCGCTGAACCAACAACGGCAGCGCCAATACAGCCTTGTAGCATTGTCATGCTGACAACAATGGCTACTATTGGGAGTAATCGCATTTTTGCTCCTTAATCATCCTGATGGGGGAAAAGTGTATTATCGATGAGATCACAAAGACAATTCACGGTAAGAAGGTGGACCTCTTGGATCCTGACACTACGTTGTGATGGAATGCGTATTTCCACATCTTGAGGGCCTAAGAGGCCAGCTAGCTCGCCACCATCATAACCCGTCAGTGCTACAATCGTCATATCCCGCGTCACAGCAGCTTCAACCGCTTTGATAATATCGCTACTATTTCCATGTGTTGAGATAGCCATTAAAACATCACCATGCTGACCCAGTGCTCTCACCTGTTTAGCATATATTTCAGTTGGTTGTTTGCTACCAGAAATCGCGGTTAAAACGGCATTGTCCGTATTTAGTGCGAGTGCGGGAAGACTCGGACGCTCAGTTTCAAACCGATGGATCATACTCGCGGCAAAACGTTGTGCTGTTGCCGCTGAAGCACCATTTCCACAGCACAAAATTTTATTACCATTTAGCAGTGATTGAACCATCATCATTGCTGCCCGTGATATTGCATCCGGCAATGCTTCTGCCGCTGCTATCTGAGTTTGAATACTTTCTGTAAAACAGACTTTAATTCTATCCAGCACTTGCTTATTTTCCTGTGAAATTAACCAACATGTTCACTATCGTTAAAGGCATTCTGTATCCATTCAAACTGACGACCAGTAATCGCACAGATATCAAAACGACATGCGGTAGTTTCGAAGCTTTCTTGTTTTTCGGCAAGCCAATATTTAGCGGTGGCAATCAGTTTTCTGCGTTTGTACCGATCAATTGATAACAGTGCTCCACCATATTGCTTATCTTGGCGAAAACGTACTTCAACAAATACCCAACCAGTGCTATCACGCATGATAAGATCAATTTCACCATGGCGATTTCTGGCATTTCGTTCAATAAATGTTAACCCCTGTTGTTGCAGGAAAGCCAGTACCCGATTTTCATAGTACCGGCCAGTTAACCATTTTAATGTTTTTTTGAGAGGTTGCATGACGTCCTTGTCTTAAAGTTTGGCAATTATCCTAATTGCGCGACAAAATTTATTTTGCCAATTTGATTTGCCCTTGATTGAATTGCAACCAAGGAAGATCGCGGTATACAACACAGTTTTTATCGACACTTAAGGCACCAGATGCACCTTGTAAGCGGAATTGAGCATTGTGTTGTAATTGATCATAGTTATTCGCGAGTGCCCAAGCATCGACCCCTAACGCATAAAGACGTAATAGGGAATAGTCATTGTTGAGCTTTTGTTGAGCTTGTTTGCGCAAATTATTATTTGCACCCGCTAACAATGGAATATCACTGAATTTAACCCCTTCCATTTCGAAACGGAAATCAGCGCCATTACCTGCTTGGTTACTGCGTGAGCTAGCATAGAGCGCAGGGCGTTGGCGGCTACTAATCGCCATTTCAATCATTGGTTTGATTAAAGTTAATTCATCACGAGTCGCCACAATATAGACCGCATCAACGGCACTCGCTGAACTTACTTGCGGCTCAGGCTGAGTAAGCTCAGGATAATTTTGTCCATCGATTGATTTTGCCGCCACTTGCTGATTAACAATAACAGGTATACCTGTCATGCGAATACCCGCGCCGCGGTTTATCGACTCTTTGAGCGATGCAGTAGATCCAAAGGACTGTTTGAGTACGGTTGCGCCACCTTTTGATTGCCACTCTTCAGCGAATGCTTTAGCAATACGCTCACCAAAGGCATTTGAAGGAACGAGAAGCAATGGAGCACGTTTCCCATCGGCCATCATATGTGCAGCAGCATTTTTGGCCTCATCTTCTGGCGACAAGGAAAAATAGCAAAGATTTGGGCGTGGCTGTAGCTTATCGGCATCTAATTCATTCAGTGCCAATACACTTAATGGCGATCCTGCTTGCGCAATCGCTTGTACTTCAGGTTTCAATAGTGGACCAACCACTAACGTGAAGCCTTCACTTTGTGCTTGTTGCAGTAACTGAGGCAGTGACTTCCCATTCGTATCAAAGACTTTGACACTTTGGGTATTGGTTGGCGCGGGCGCAATGTTCAACGAAGGATTGACCACTTCAGACTCACTGCTTGGGCTACTATTACCTGTGGTCGCTGCAACTTCCGCATAGATTTGCTCTAATACATCGTTACCGCTATTTGCCTCAGGTGTTGCTACTGGTGCACTATTGCTGGTTGCTACAGGGGCTTGTGGTAAGCCTTTTTGTGCATCCATAAAGCCCCGCATAATAGCTTCACCAAAGACTTTCCCTTGACCGCTCATAGGAAGGAAAAGCGCAATTTTTGGTGAGGTTCCAACTGGTGGTTGCAATGACTGAGTAAGTTGATTTGGTGGGGTTTTTACCGCTGGGTGATCCGCATAACGGATTTTCCAGTCATTAATACCGGCACGTAGTGCATCAATATCGTCACGGTTATTGAGGTAGATATCCAACAAATCAACCCATCCAGCGAGGGTATTTTCTTCGACTCCAATTCCCTCCACCTGATTAGGTGTCATTTGTGTTAACATTTGCCACGTACCATCGATATTTGCCTGATGAGCAGCTTGTTCTGTTAGCAATGGCTCTTGGCTGATATAGGCACGTAAAGCCTCAACGGAAGGCTTACCTTGTGCAGAATCAATGATAGACTGATAACGACTGACTTCAGAGCTGATTTGCTCAGGTGTCGTTGGGGTGATCGGTGCTCTGTTATCCCCTGTGAGTTGACAGCCTGACAACACTAAAGCAGATAGCATTGCCGTGCAGATTAACCCTTTTTTTACATGCAAAAAAATTGAAGGACGCATACTGTATCCAGTGGTGTATTTTCAGTTGCTTAATTTTAAACCGGCTATTCGGATGAAACAATGAATCAACCTAATCAAGCAGTGGTTATGGCATCCACGCTGTATATTGTGCCTACCCCTATCGGTAATATGGGCGATATCACGCAACGTGCGCTGGATGTTCTTAAACATGTTGACCTTGTCGCTGCAGAAGACACACGGCATTCAGGAATGCTGTTGCAGAATTTTGCCATTAATGCACGCATGTTTGCCTTACATGATCATAATGAACAGCAGAAGGCAGATCAATTAATTAGCAGACTTCAACAGGGTGATAGTATCGCATTAGTTTCCGATGCAGGTACACCTTTAATTAACGATCCTGGTTATCATTTAGTCACTCGCTGCCGTGAAGCCGGGATCCGCGTTGTTCCATTACCGGGAGCATGCGCCGCTATCACTGCCATCAGTGCTGCGGGGTTACCTTCTGACCGTTTTTGCTATGAAGGTTTTTTACCCGCAAAAAGTAAAGGTCGTAAAGACGCCCTTAAAGCACTTGAACGAGAAACTCGCACATTAATTTTTTATGAGTCAACACATCGCTTACTCGATAGTTTAGCAGACATGGTTGAAGTGTGGGGGCCAGAACGGCATGTTGTACTTGCTCGTGAAATAACCAAGACTTGGGAGTCAATCGAAGGGCGCCCTGTCGGTGAATTATTAGCGTGGGTTAAAGAAGATGAAAACCGTCATCGAGGCGAAATGGTGCTGGTTGTTGAAGGCTATAAAGCGAATCTAGATGAGGATGATATTTCACCGGAAGTGATCCGTACCTTAAACTTATTACAGCAAGAGTTGCCACCGAAAAAAGCGGCTGCGATTACCGCCGAAATATACGGGTTGAAAAAGAACCGCTTATATAAATTGATGCTTGAACAATCAAGTGACGAGGAATAACGGTACAAACCCCTATACATGAATAGATAAAGTGCCTATAATCCGCCTCGGAGTTGGCTAGACAACCGCTGCTTTATCGTTGTCCTTTGGGAGACGGGTAGAGGGGAGGAAAGTCCGGGCTCCACAGGGCAGGGTGCCAGATAACGTCTGGGAGGCGCAAGCCTACGACTAGTGCAACAGAGAGCAAACCGCCGATGGCCTGTTTACAGGCTCAGGTAAGGGTGAAAGGGTGCGGTAAGAGCGCACCGCGCGGCTGGTAACAGTCCGTGGCACGGTAAACTCCACCCGGAGCAAGACCAAATAGGGGTTCATATGGTGCGGCCCGCATTGAACTCGGGTAGGTTGCTGGAGCCAGTGCGCAAGTGCTGGCCTAGATGAATGGTTGTCCACGACAGAACCCGGCTTATCGGCCGACTCCTCAAATAAACGCCCCAACGTGCATGAGTACGGTGGGGCATTTTTTATACTCATATGCGATAGTGCCTATCTTTTGGAGCCTAAAGGCTGCATCTTTTTTCATTGGTACGTTTTTATAGGGTGTCATGCATACCAAATTTTTATAGTAAATTATCGTATTCGAATAATATTGGTAATACCATATAATGAAGTCCGATAAGAGAAATATCCCATTCTAAAAGAGAGTTTATACAATGAAATATCTCGCTTTATTTCTAAGTCTTATAGTGATAGACGCGAATGCTTATTTACTTGATTATAAGCCAATTGATATAGAATCAATAATAAATGAAAAAGCGACAACACAAAAAATTAATCTTTTTTCAATAATTGAAAGTTGCGATAATGTTAATTTATTAAAAGAACAAGTCACAGAATTAGAAAATACTAAATTTATTGACTGTTCAATGATTGATGGGCGAGATTTCCTTGTGCTTGAAACGTCGATTGATTTAGGGGGAAGTTCATCACCAAAGACATTATCACTTCATGCAAATGGTAACGATGAATTTGGATTAGACGTCAATGATGAATGGATGATGAAGCTCAATGAAATTGCTCATAACTATTTATTTCTAATTAAATTAAAAAATAATAGTGATAAGCATTATCAAAGTGTATCAAGTACATCTGCCCCCATATTCAATAATTATCCTTCTAATGTGAATCGTCATTGGCTAAAGCCTGACGAAGAAGTCAATGTTATCGTTCCGTTATTATCGCCTAATTATAAGCCATTAATGGAAGGGCAAAAATTAAGAGAACCCTCTAAGCTGTTTATTAAAACCAATAAACTGGCAGATACTGGGAATGCTGAGGCGCAGTATCAGCTAGGTAACATGTATGAAAAGGATACCGTTCATATTCAGCGTGATAGAGATATGGCATTTGAATGGCATAAAAAGGCGGCAGATCATGGGGATGCTATTGCGCAATATATCACCAGTGAAAACGATTATTGGATGGCTAATGTTAAAAATAAGGTCAATATGAAACGCCTCAGCATTGAATATTTAAACAAATCAGCCGCTCAAAATGACCCCGTTGCACAAAAACATCTTGCTGAACATTATCTAACTGGGAGCTATCTTAAAAAAGATCCGCAAAAAGCATTATTACTATTGAAAGCCTCGGCGGAACAAGGAAATGAGCGCGCTCAAACAGAATTGGGGCGACAAACTTTTAACATGGGAGATAAAGTTACAGGTTACGCATGGTATTCGATAGCTGCTTATTCCGTTAAATACGATGAGGATACGTTAAATAACATGGAAAAACAGATGACCATTGATGAACTAAGAAAAGCAACGATATTATCGAAAGAGTTTAAGCGCAAATACCCAGTGAAAAAATTTGCATATGAATAGCTAATTAAATAGCTCATATATAATAGCGTATTGTCCGTCAAATAAGCTATATTTTTGCTTTGTGTATTTCTTTTTTTGCCTTTTTATAATGTGTAAGTTGAGCGCTTTAAAAATAATAAAAACGTTATCACTATTAAAGATAAAGTAATGCTGGAAAAGTGATGAGTAGAAAATAGTATATTTAGTCATGAATGGAGATTAAGTCAGTTAGATGGAATTTAAAAGTGTCGTTTGTTTAAGAAGTAATAAATAGGTGAGCCAGTCATTATTAATGATACAGAAAGAAAAATACGCAACTATCGCGATGAAAAAACTTTAATTTAGATATAGCCTGTTGCAGTAAAAAATTAATAGAGTTTTTTGCGAATAAGGATACTCATTACTTTATTAGAAAAATATTTTTCAGTTTCCCCGTTGGTAATATGGGTTTACAAGAGAAATGAATGAGATAAAAAATTATCGGTCTGATTTTGGTTCCGGTGGAAAAGCGATATACCAGTCAACATAGTTATGGGCGATTAATAGGGGGAGCTATGGATATGAATTTTATTCTTTATGATAGACAAAATAATAGATGTTTATTGTAGAGGGGAAAATATCCCCCTCTACTCTTTGAGGCAAACTGATTAACGCTATTTTAGTGCTTGTTTAACCATTGTGAGCAGTTGGCGTACATCTTCTGGACGTGTATTTCCACTCTCTTTATCAATGATTGAACTATAGATATGAGGGATGATTTTTTTCACACCAGCATCTAATGCAATCTGTAAAATTTGGGAAAAGTTTTCCAAATCAATCCCCCCTGTAGGTTCAAGGGAAAAGTCAAATTTGGCACAGGCTTGTGCAACGACTTTATACTCTTCAATATAAGTTAACCCTTTCATATTAAAGAATTTGATTGAACTAGCTCCCATGTCTTTAAGCATCATAATCGCCGTTTCTACCGGCACGATACCATCAGGTGCTTGGGAGCTTAATGGCCCCGTTGATATTTTCACCATGCCTTTTGTTCCACTTGGTGAAACCAGCGCATTGACAAAGGTTTCATCCTGCCCAAGCAGGGCGCGGCTAATTGGAGCGCCTGTGAAGACTTGGTTAACGTGTTGCGGTTGGATCGCTTTTGAAATCAACGAAACCATTGTGGATTGGTTAGGGTCACCGGCCCCTAAACCAACAGAAAGCGCATTATTGGTTTCTTTTGCATAGATGCGCATATCTGCAATGGCACTGGTTAAATCAGGGTAATTTTTAGAGAGCACGCCAACGACCACAAAGGTTTCCGCGGCTTCATAAATATCTTTGGCATTTTGATGGCTGCCTGCGAGTACATTTAAACATACCCGATCTTGATAAAAATTTGGTGATAATTTCATACTACATTCCTTTAACTAACAATCGGATACGTTCAGCAATCGTATTAAGTTGCTCATTGCTAACACTACGAATATCAGCTTCCACTTTGCCTTCATTCGCTTTGTATTCACGGAAATAGATTGCCGTATCCCCTTGTTTTAATTCATTCATGATTTGGTAAGTTGTTTTACCTATCATTTTTTCATCGAAACTAATTTCAGCACGTGCAATATCACGTCCAGCCGCATCCCAAACGATACGTGCTGAAATGGCAGGCAGCGAATTGAGTGCTTCGATAAATTCACCCATGCGCTCAACCATCTCCGCGCCAGTTTCTTTAGTGGCTGTCAAATATTGCTCGATCGCGAGCGTCAGGCCTAAAATCCCTTCTTTTCCGACTTTCATGGCTCGGCCAATACCTTGGCTCTGACGTTTTACCCATTCCACATAGGTTTTTTTACCGATCACTAACCCACTTGTAGGGCCTTCAATGGCCTTTGCGCCACTGTAAATAACTAAATCAGCGCCGGATTGGTAGTAACTGGTGAGATCTTCTTCCGCAGCAGCATCAACAATTAAAGGAAGATTGTGTTGGCGAGCAACGGCAGCCGCTTCGCTAACACTGAGCATACTTTTTTGAACTGTATGGTGAGATTTAATATAGAGGATGGCTGCTGTTTGTGGCGTTACCTTAGCTGATAGTTGTGTAGGTGAACACTCATTGGCAAAGCCCGCTTCAATAACCTTACCACCACCTAATGCCACCATAGTATCGACAGGCGCACCGAAATTCACATTATGGCCTTTCGGTAAAATGATTTCCCGTGGTACGTTTTTTGACGATGAGTGCAGATTTAGCAGTAAATCATCATCATCACGCACGATCACCGCAGCAATCGCCTGTGCTATCCCTGCTGAAGCACAAGAGACGACAACGGCGCTTTCGACATTGAGCAATTTGGCAATATAATCGCCCGTTTTATTAACCAGATCTTTGATCTCAAAGTAATGGTTTAGGCCGTAAGCTACGCGTTCGACAACTTCTGGACTCGGCGTAGAGACGCCGAGTATGGTCATGCGGCCAGAGGCGTTAATCACATGTCTTAGCTGATATTTCTCATAAATCGATTGCATATTCAGATTCACCTTCTGCATGAACAATATGTTTTCCGCCAATAATTGCCGCTATAGGCACAAAGCGATGAGTGCCAGTACGACATTCTCCTTCTGCATCCGTCAGCTCTGTGCGTTCTTCTTTCAGGTCAAATAGCGTGATATCAGCATCAAAACCAGGTTTTAAGTAGCCTTTTGCGGGAAGCGCTAATAAATCGGCAGCTTTTTCTGTTACACAACGAATTATTTTTTCAGCACTAAAGCCCATGCAAAGGAATTTCGTCATCACAAATGCAAGGCTGTAGACAGGGCCATTAACGCGGTTACGGTGGTAGATATCGGAACTAATAATGTCTGGGTAGGTACCAATACGCATGGCTTGTTCGGCGACTTTAAAACTAAAGCTTTCAGCGCCATGACCCACATCCAAAATCACTCCTCGAGCTAATGCTCGGGCAATAGAGGGTTTTAAGTTACCATCACTACCGAGAATTTGATTCGGTTTACCGTTGAAACAGTGAGTAATAATGTCGCCGCGTGTTAAGAGATCGGCAATTTCATCAATATTGGGGGGGTTATTACCGATATGTACCATAAGTGGCAGTCGATGTTTTTTCTGCATTTGTTTCGCTTTAAGCAGCGGTTCAATACCGTTATCACCAACAACACTTTTACTCATGCGAGCCTTCATACCAACGACAAAACCCTCATGGCGCTCAATCGCTTGCTGAAAACAGGTTTCATCAATATTCTTCATATCTGATAACTCATTTTGCGCGATAATACCGATACGAGAGATATTTAATAATGAAAAGACGTTGGTTTGGGCTTTTTGGGTTAATTGATAAAATTTGTCGATATCATCAGCACCAACACTGCCTGCATCAACTAATGAAGTAACACCTCCAGCAGCACCGGCTAAATCTGGTTGATCGAAATAGATAGGAGACTCAACAAAACAGTGAGCATGTGAATCAATCCATCCGGCACTGACGTAGATTTTTCCTTTCAGATCAATCCATTTTTCAGCTTGTTGGTTGCAGGCCAACTCAGGGCCTGCAGCTTCGATTTTTCCATCTTTAATAAGAATATCAATGTGTGTTCCATCGATACGTTTACCCTGTTTGATGATTAGAGAATACATAGTTACCTTCTTTTTTATCATGAGGTTAGGCTGCAAGAGGGAAGAAATACCCAAATAGCATCGCCCCTAAAATTGCGCCACCTGCGACGGGTTTTTGCCATACATAGAAGATCAATGAACCAATTAGTGACCCAATACCAATTGGTATCGATGCAGCCATAGCGGCGAGGATAATCAAAGGCCCTAAGAAGCGACCTGAGGTATTACCAGCCCCCATCATGATGTCTGCACCAAAGGTGGAGTTGGCTTGTGCAATGGTAAATTTACGCGCAAAGATAATGATCAGGCCGATAATTAAACCAAGCACTAAACCTGTGACCAGTGAGATCCAGAAATTGGTAACTAAAATATCCCATCCGGCGGCAAGGAACAGTGCAGGAACACCGAGGCCTATCCCTGTTTGTAGTGCACCGCCAATATCTAAAATACCAACCAATGAACCTTCGATAATACGAGCAAATAGGAAGCTGGCACCAAATGCGGCGACTGCACCGTAAACCCCCGTATCTAAGCCGGCTTTTAACATTGCCACGAACGCAACTTCGTTAAATGCCCCGAACCCATAAACAACATACATATGAGTACCGGCAAAAATTCCAGCAGATAACAGTCCGACAAAGATTGGGAAGGACCACTCCGCGTACCAAAAATCTTGTTTGTTAATTTCAGTTGTCATGATTATTTCCCGCTCAATAGTCCATGGATGTATTCAAGCCACAGAGGTTTATCCAGATGGAAAGAGGTGATCATCTTCAAGTCAAATTCACGGAAGAAGCCACTCAAAACAAACAGCAATACGACAGTGATCATCATTGTGCGTGTCACACGGTTCCAGCCGTTATCATCAACACCTTTACCGATCAGGATACCGAGGACTAAACCTGGGATAGCATTTCCCATAATCAGCTGAGCACAACCACCGAAAAGGGTTGCCCAGAAGCCAGAGCGTCGACCTGCATCCATAGCGGCTAGCCAGAAAATCACAGGCATCACTGTGTTAACCAACAGGTTTGCCGCAGGAACTAACACATTAATTGCGGTTGTTTGCAGCGCAGCAGGAACAGCAGAAGCGGTCGTATTTAAGAACGCGACGACTAAGGCCCCGATCACGGTACAGGCAATCGCCATTTTTTTCGGGTTATGCAGTGTTTCAGCCACATTACGATTTTTGGATAATAAAGCGGCTGCCCCCCAGTTAGGAATAATGCGGTGATCAACGTCTTGTGTGAATGCACCCGCGGCAACGGATGATGCCCATGCGTTGAAAAAGAATCCTAAACCGAATGAGAAGTGAGATGCGGGATCTCCTTCACAGGCATTAAGTTCCCCAAGTGTACGGAATGCCCCCATTCCTTGCACTGTAGGGGCATGGAACATACGAGCAGCCCCTGCACCAAGGCCAAAGCCACATAGGCCGCCGATGATGAGGGACATACCCAATATTTCTAAGAAAGATGCAGTTTCACTCATAGAAATGCCTCCAGACCTGAATTGTTTTTATTGTTCTGTAAATGGTATTTCGTTGACAGAAAGTAGGGTGACATCTAGCGAAACGTCGAGCACCACACGGAAATGTTCACGTTTACGCGGCAGAAAGACGAAAAGAAATTTTTCTGTCCGCGAGTGCGAGTGTGCACTTACAACGGCAACATCCTTAGGTTCGATTCGCAGGATTATGTCATTGCTCTCTTTTAGTACCGTGCGTTGAACCGAGTTCAGTGCATCAGCGATCGCTTTTTGCTTGCTGTCACCTTGCCCCGAGACTCGCACAACCGTTTCGATAGATTTCTTCATTACGCGTCGCCGTATTTTTTGATATAAGCTTTAACCAAGCGCTCACCTAATTCTTCTTTATCCATAAAACCGAAACCTAATACAGTGCAGCCTTCTGCGATGGCGGTTTCTCCTTCTTCAATTGAACGCATACCGTAACGTGCTTTGTAGCCATATTTGGTTTGTGCAGTGATGGCTCCAGCGCCGCCACTACCACAAAACGAGATCCCCAAATCAGCGTGTTCGGCATTCATGACATCACCTAGCTTCATATCAGCGGCAACGCCAGGCACAACAATCGCTTTGCCACCTGCTGCCTCTACACCTGCGGCAACTTTTTGGCCTTTCCCTAAACGATCTCCGATAGCAACAACAACTTGTTTCATAGTGATATTCCCCAAAAATTAATCATTCGAACGGATAACTTCAAAGTGAACAGAGAGTAAAAATGTCTCTTCTGGCGCTAATCCAGGAAGTGCATCGACAACACGTTGTGATAATGCTATCGAGTGCGCCGAAATCTCATCGAACAAACTGATATCGACTTCTGGTAACGCTTCACCCGTTTTTGCTCTCGCAACCATGGCTCTCAGATGAGACTCCAACATCTGTTGTTGTACATCGGTGGTGTAGCAATCTTCTTGTTGAAGCCAGCCACTAATGATGACCAACAGCTCCTGTGTTACTTCATCGATATCGAGGTTATCTTCCGACATCTTGAAAACGACAACTGATTCACTCATAACTGTTTAAAATCCAAGGTAATAATGCAATTAAACCGCTTTGTTCCTTCATGATGAATACCTTAGTCGGTTCTATAGGAGTTGTGCAGACATTGAATTTCCACTTGTAAGTGGAAATAAATTGGAAGGGAAAATAAGTGTAATGCGTATAAAAATTAAACCAACCGGAAATAAAATGGAAAATAACTCAATATTGGAGTGTCTAAAATAAGCATAACTAAGTAATTTATTTATTAAATCTTTTGAAATTCAAATTATTAGCAATGTAATGATAGAACTGGAAAGGCGAAATAGCCGCTGTAAATAAAGTGGAAATCGAAAAGTGGAAATAGGTATAAAAGGGAACTGAGCATTTCCACTTAGAGAGATTAGCCCTGAAACAGGCGATTTTTGGTGAAAAACAAAATAACAGAATTGCGGTTATGATCACGCAAAATAGTCGATTCTTCCCTTTTCCGCTAACAAGTGGAAGTGAGCGATGATCTGCGTTAAAAGTTGCTGTAACCACAAAGATGTTGAACTCATTTCAGGCAACCGGAGGCCCTTGTGATTCGAGAGTAGGAAGCTACCGTTTTATCACACTGAATTTTTGCCTATCGTTTAATACGCAGTGAGATAGGCAAAGTGATTGATAAATCGAGCAAACCACTAGATACGCGCCAGACTGTCTTTCGCGATCACTTGGAATTCATTGAAATTTTTAACCGTAATCAGCCTACGGGTGGTTTTCTCTTTTACGAAGGTAACGAAAAGATCATAAATCGCCATAGCCTCCTCATAGTCAGCCTTGCTAATCGCCAATAGGAAAACCACATAGGCGTTTTCTTTCGTCTCTTTGTTCCATTCAATACCTTTAGGGGCAACAATCGTCACGACAACCGTTTTATTTGCCAATAATCCCAGTGAATGAGGAAGCGCAATTCCTTCGCCTAATAATGTAGAAACAATCGATTCGCGCTCTTGTAATGATGGATAAAAATCCGCAGTCACATAGCCATCTTGTTGTAATTTATGGCAAACCGTTTGGAATAATGTTTCTTGGCTGATTTTGTCATTAATCACCATAAAGTAGCGTTCATCAAAGAAGCGCTCAATAATATAGGGGCGGGTTTGATCTATCATGGCTAATTTGCCGATCTGCTCTAGTTGATAAGGCGTCGGAAATGGCGCTATCTTGATCACGGGTTTATTTTTTTCAGAAATACGAACGGTGGTGATCACAAAGTCTTCTTCGACTTCATCTAATGACTCATATTCTTGTAGAGTTAACCCTCGGCTAAATTTGAGTTGTGGAAACTCACGCATGATTTTTGATTCAACGACTCGAAATGTGGAATTTCCCGCATCGGTGACAACTAGCACTTCTGTCTGGCGAATAGAGCCGGCACCATAATTCCTTTCCAAACTGACACCAATGTGAACGGCAAGGTAACCAAGCTCATCTTCATTGATTGGATAAGGAAGTAATTGCTTACTTGCACTGGTCAGTGCACTGAGCGTGACATCATAGGCGAAAGGATAATATTGCTTGATATCACTTAACAAAGGGTTAGGGGTAATAATGTGATATTGCAGACGTGTCATCAGGGCCGCAATATGGGTATTGAGATCCTTTTTGAGTTTCTCATCATCACGTAAGTCATAATTATATAATTCATTAATATAATTAAGAATATATTCAACCAATTCATGATGATGATGATTTTTTTGTTGAGTAATATCTTGGTGGCTAATGCGCTGTGCGATGATTTGATCATGCAGATAGCTGAGTTCTGCACTTGATAGATCACTGCCAAGAAAATAAATAAGCCCTTTCGAAACTTCTTCACAGGCTTTACGTAGCGTCTCTTCACTATCATGATCTTTAACGATAGATGTGAGTTCATGGCCTCGAGTGATCCGTAAAATAGTGACAGCGCAATTAAATACCAGATATAGATGCCCTTCATTACTTAAACGCACATCAAAACGGTTCATACTGTTATGGAGAACTTTATCGATATAGGTCAAATCAAGGTTATCTAAACATTCAGGCTGGAAAATGGATAAGTCTTGATTAATTTGCTGTGAAAAGCGGCGCCATAGGGTTTCGGTCATGCAAGCTCGGATGGCCCACTCACTACCGTTAAGACGGATCCCTTGATGTGGAATGCTTTCTAATAAGATCTGGTATTTTTGTAGATGCTCTCTGACAACACTCATATCTTGCTGTAGCGTTCCACGGCTAATAAACCACTCTTCCGCGATATCGTCCAATTTTACGGGTAAAGAGAGCATCAATAGTTTTAGCAATAACGCATCAACACGCTCTTTACTGGTACGAGGAATACTATTTTCGACTTGGTTTTGCTGGGTAAGTTTAGCAAAAAGCGCTTCATCATCGACTTTTAAACGGTAACCATGGCCTCGCTCATAGAGGATATGAGCGCTGTAATTTTGTATGAGTGCATTTATCTCATTAATGTCAGAGCGAATTGTTCGGGTTGATACCGAAAAACGCTTAGCTAGCTCATCTTGAGGCACTACCTCATCAAGGATACTTGCAAAAATTTGATTGAGTCGCTGTTGAGTGAATAAAGCCACGAAAATACCTTCTCGACCTAAAACCATAAGCTCAATAGCCAAAATAGTTCTTTTATTTTGGCTGACTATGGATTGGACTCTATCATAAGCCTATCAACATACCGAGTATGGCAGATCATAAATTTGAGAATATCTTCGCAAAAACCGAGAGATTTTAAGAAATAGTGCACTTTTTGTATGGGCCAAAAAGGTCATTTGGCCCGTTGAAGATCATGCACCGAGGTCAATGAGTAAAGCGCGCATTGATTTTGATGATGAGAGTGTTAGTGCATTTTCATTTTGGATAAATACACCATCATTACAACTCATTTCTATGGTTTCGCCATTTTCTGCTTGGAGAGTCGCTCCTCCACGAATGGATTGGAGATAAGCATTTTTCCCCTTAAGCTTAATATGTTGAGCACTTTCAGGCGTAATATTGAGCTGTGTAATCCAAATTTGTTGACGTAATTGAATGCTCTCATTTTCGCCATCAGGTGAAGCAACTAACATATTACTATCAGGCGGTAATTGAATTTTTTGGGCCGGATAGTACTCTTGCTGTGGGCAAGCATTTAGCCATAACTGCAAACGAGTTAACGGCTTATATGGACACATATTATGTTCACTGTAACTTAAATCAGGACGGGGTGAGAAACGAATACACTCGCCTTCACTTACATTGATTTTATTACCTAAACTATCGCGATATTCGGCACTTCCTTGTAGTATAAAGTTAAGAATATCGACATGTGGGTAGCTTTTAGGCTGAAACGCACTTTCAGGTGCAATAACTTCCTGATTGAGTACTCTTAGTGTCTTAAACCCCATAAAATCAGGGTCAAAATAATGGCCGAAGGAAAACGCATAACGTGCCTGTAACCAGCCATAGTCAGCCTTTCCACAGTGCTTAACTGCCCTTAATGTCATCATGGTGGCTAACCCTCCTTCGCTCGACAAAAATACACAAAAATTGATAAATTTATAGAGTTATCATAAATAGCTGGACGTTGAATTGTTAGCCAGTTAATCTGTTTACTTCATTCAAATTTCCTGAAAGAGATATCCCATGAGTAAAGAGAGAGCATTAACACTTGAATCATTAAGGGTGATGGATGCAATCGACCGGCGTGGTAGCTTTGCTGCTGCTGCTGACGAATTGGGCCGAGTGCCCTCAGCACTCAGTTATACCATGCAAAAGTTAGAAGAAGAGTTGGATGTTATTCTATTTGATCGTTCAGGACATAGAACAAAATTTACGAATGTCGGTAGGATGTTGTTAGAACGAGGTCGAGTATTACTTGAAGCCGCAGAAAAATTGACATCCGATGCAGAAGCGCTCGCTAAAGGTTGGGAAACTCACCTTACCATTGTTTGTGAAGCATTAGTTCCTGCGTATTACTTATTCCCGTTAGTGGATAAATTAGCTGAAAAATCCGAAACGCAACTTTCTATTTTAACTGAAGTACTTGCAGGGGCGTGGGAACGGCTAGAAAGTGGAAAGGCGGATATTGTTATCGCACCGGATATGCACTTTCGTTCCTCCTCAGAAATAAACTCTAAGTCGTTATACAGCGTTAACCATGTCTATGTTGCTAGCCCTGATCACCCGATCCACCAAGAGCCTGAGCCGCTGTCAGATACGACACGTATTAAATATCGAGGTATTGCGGTGGCCGATACCGCACGTGAACGGCCAGTTATTACAGTACAGTTATTAGATAAACAGCAAAGATTAACGGTCTCCACTATTGAAGATAAGCGTAGTGCGCTATTAGCAGGGTTAGGTGTAGCAACGATGCCATATCCAATGGTAGAGCAAGATATTCGTGAAGGGCGCTTGCGTGTAGTCAGTGCAGAATATAGCCATCAGACGAATATTATTATGGCGTGGCGCAGAGACAGTATGGGTGAAGCAAAATCGTGGTGCTTACGAGAAATACCTAAATTATTTGCTAATAAATAAAGAGTAAAAAAGCACCTCTATATAGCACTATAGAGGTGCAACCAAATTCGGTTATCAATTTATCAAGTAAAGGTTAATGATGAAAAAGCAACTTTTACCATTTTCTATTCAATAAATGGTCAATACTAAATTTACCAGGGCCTGTGACTGCCAGTAATAAAAAGCCACCTGCAATAGTCATGTTCTTCATAAACATCAAACTATTTGGCTCTACACTGAAATTAATGTGGAAGAGCAGGGATGTTAATACACAAAAAACAGCAGTAAAAATAGCCACTGTTCTGGTGAGGAAACCAAAAAGCACAGCAAGCCCGCCACCCAGTTCTAATAAAATAGTCAGGGGAAGTAAAAAGCCGGGAACACCCATCGCTTGCATATATTGTTGAGTGCCTGCATAAGCGTCACCTAACTTACCATACCCAGCAACAATAAACAGAATCGGCATCATAATGCGGGCAAGTAATAGCACGCTATTTTCTAAATTTTTCATTAAGATTCTCCAGCTAACTAGGTCAGCAAGTGTCAATAAAATGAGATACACATCGCGATATAAATTGTTTTTTTAGCATTAAATGACAAGAAATCACCTAACGACGCTATGGTAGTGATTTGCTGGTTCAATAAAAAGCAAAGGTTATTAACAAAGATGGACAAAAATATTGAATAATGGCAGGGAGAGGAAACCTGAAATGGTCAGATTTCAGGTTTGGAGCAGAGTAGGTTATTTTTTACCCGTATTAACAACGCCTTGGAGGGTTCGCACTAAACTCCAAGCGGCAATCGCTTTTTTGCCTAGGGAAAAAATACGCTGAGGCCGTTTAATGGTATAAAGAGAAATAAGACCGGCAGCGGCAACAAAAATAGGCCGGAAGGTGACAAAGATTTGCCATGAGCGATCGTAAGGCTCTGTCATCTGTAACCAATCTTTGGAAGCCGCAGAGAGTTCAGAACGCTGTTGCTCAATTTGTTTGATTAAACGCTGTTTCTTTTTAACCAATAATAGGCGCTTGCTTTTATTCATCTTTTGACCCCATTAACGCTTTAGAATCTTCCTTTAACTGCTCTCGAGTTGCGCCGAGTAAGGTCGATTGTCTCGCTTTTTTTAGGGTCCAAATTGCGCCAATAATAGCGAGTAATATTAAAACGCCTGTGGTAATCGCAAGGGCTTGATAGCGATAAATAGGATCAACTGACCAAAAGATCAAACCAATGAGGCACATTAGACCAAAGGCAGTAAAAAGTAGGGTGATACCCGCCATTAAAATGAGTTGAATAAGAGTGGTTTTTTCTTCCTCTAATTCAACTGCGATTAATTGGATCCGAGTTTCCACCATTTGCACGGCGATACCGGCGATGCGTTGTAAGGTATTAAGGACCCCTTTTCCGGGGCCCTGACGCTCTTGTTGTTCCATAAAAATTAACGCTTAGCGAGTAATACGCCAAGAACGACGCCAACAGCAGCACCGATACCGATGCCAGTCCACGGATTTTCGCGCACATAATTATCCGCACGACCCGCGATTTCTTTTGTTTGCTCGGTGATTTTATCACCCGCGTTGCTCAGTTTGGCGCGTGAAGCGTGTAAGGCATCTTGAGCTTTTTGCTTCAGGCTGTCTATTTCTTCTTTCGATTTGTTTCCAGTATCGTTTAGCATCGCTTCGAGAGAGTCAGCCAGTGCTTTTAGTTCTGCGCGTAGATCTTCTGATGAGTTATTCGATGACATATGGAACCTCCTATCAATAGAAAAATATAGTTAGCAGCTTTAACAATAGCTATTTTTACAGTAAGTGCAATGAGGAGAGGGGGAATTATTGATTAAATTAATGTAAAAGAATGTTTTATTTCAAGTAAGAGAGAATAATATTATGTTTATGTTAAATAAAAAACGAATTTATATCCAAGACGGATGCTCTAATAAAGATGTATTTACTGTCAGAGAGAATAAACGAGAGGCGTAATTTGCCTCTCGCCTCGTGATGTGATCAGTTAACTTTTTTTGTGGAAAGTTTTTTCTTAATGACGACGGCAATACTTCCGATAAGACCAATGATAAGTAGGCCGACAGGGATCAGCATCAACACGTTCATAATATGCTGTTCATACTGTAGAAATATTGGGCTTTTCCCAAAACCAAAACCAATAGCAGTTAAGATTAAGACCCAAAGAAGACCACTTAGCCAGTTAAATATTTGGAAGCGGCCATTCTGTAGCCCTGCTAGACCAGCAATTGTAGGCAGGAGCGTCCTGACAAAAGCTAAAAAGCGACCAATCAATAATGCTGCTAAACCATGGCGATGGAATAAGCCGTAAGCACGTTGATGATAATGCTCAGGAAGATGGGCTAGCCAACCTTTCACCAGTTTCGTGTTGCCAAGCCATCGACCTTGAATATAACCAACCCAGCAACCAAGGCTAGCGCCCGCAGTCAAAATAACAATCGTCAATGGATAACTTAGTGTACCTTTTGCTATGAGAACACCAACGAGGATCAATAAGCTGTCACCTGGTAGGAATGCGGCAGGGAGAACCCCATTCTCAAGAAAAAGAATAGCGAATAACATAAGGTAAATAGCCCAAACCAACGTAGGGTTGGAGAGCGTGACATAGTCTTGATGCCAAAGGGCAAAAAATAATTCTTTAACTAATTCCATTAATGTTTCCTAAACGGCAATAACAGCAACAATTTTATTGTTGGGTAGGGAGACATGGATTATGCGAATACCTAAGTGAAAAGTCATGTTTCCTCAGGCTGTTAGTTCAAAGCCTCTCCACTTTAACAAAACAAAAAATAACTAAACAGCGAATTCTCGTTCTATTTTTAGAATTCATTTAAGTTTTGCGGAAAAACGCAATCTTCTTCCTCGCGTTTTTTCTACAATAAATGGTGTGAAAATGGGCTTTACCAAGATGTTTCTTGACAAAAATGGTAAAAAAAGGTGTTTCCTTATTCAATAGTCTTTAAATATTTTTACTCAAATTATACCTATGGATTATTGATTTTTAGGACTAATTACCCTAATTTATCAGTCATAGCAAAGGGGAGTAACTTCTTCTTGTCGGTTTATCGTCATTACGGTGCTCATCATATTGCACCCGGTAGCCGAGCACCACAATTTCCTAACCTAGGATTATTGTGTTGTAAGTGAGACCTTGCCAGAAGGCAAGGTTTGCTCATCGTTTACAACCAAAAGATAGTCACTCTAGGTTAAAAACAATTAAGCGGCTGATGCCTTCTGAGGTGTCAGCCGTTTTTTTTGTAATTAAGGAAATTATATGCACTCTGTTGGTAGCCCTATTTTATGGGGAAGTTTCGCGGTTATCATTCTCATAATGTTGCTTGTTGACCTATTATGGCAAGGCAAACATAAAGACCAAGTTATGTCGATGAAACAAGCGGCGATTTGGAGCACGGTGTGGGTGACGCTAGCATTGATGTTTGCTGGGGGATTTTGGTGGTATCTCAAAGATACGGTAAGCCTTGAATTTGCTAATAGCCAAACAACGGCTTTCTTAACGGGTTATGTATTAGAGAAAGCTTTAGCGGTTGATAACGTATTTGTGTGGTTAATGTTGTTCAGCTATTTTGCGATCCCAGCGAACTTACAAAGACGTGTTTTAGTTTATGGGGTACTCGGTGCGATTATACTGCGTACCATTATGATCTTTGCAGGCAGTTGGCTCGTATCTCAATTTAGTTGGATTCTTTACATTTTTGGCCTGTTCCTTCTCTTTACAGGTATCAAAATGGCTTTTACAAAGGAAGATGACTCTCCAATTACCGATAAGCCCTTGGTAAAGTGGGTTCGTTCTCATTTACGCATGACTGATGAATTACACGGTGAAAAGTTTTTCATTAAACGAAATGGGTTACTTTTTGCTACACCACTTTTTTTAGTCTTGATCCTTGTTGAAATCAGCGATGTGATTTTTGCGGTAGATAGCATTCCCGCTATTTTTGCTGTCACCACGGATCCGTTTATCGTATTAACCTCAAATCTTTTTGCTATTTTAGGCTTACGTGCAATGTATTTCCTACTGGCTGGGGTCGCTGAAAAATTCACTATGCTTAAGTACGGTTTGGCGGTGATTTTGACCTTTATCGGTGTGAAAATGCTTTTAATGGATATTTATCACATTCCAACGATCATCTCTTTGGGGACGGTTGCAACAATTTTAGTCGCCACTTTAGTGATTAATGTTATCGTTAATAAAAGAAACGCTTCTAACTGCTAATCTTTCACTGCTTAATTAACTCAAGCACTCGGCATAAAAATCGAGTGCTTTTTCTCTTTAACAGACTGAAAAATATCATAGATTTCTCAGTTTCCTATCCTACTATAAGAAACAAAATACAATTAGGATCACAGATATGTAAATATATTGTTAAAATAAAAAATTATTGTCTATATTTAAAATAATCGCCTTTCCATAAGGTATTTATTCCTTATACTGGCAGAGCAAACACATTTAATTCCTAATAAAGATAAATAATGTATGGGTCTCTTATGGAAACAAACAAAACAGGGTTATGGCAGGTTATTACGAGCGGTAGCTTAGTTAAGCAAATACTCGTAGGCCTGATCGCAGGTATTTTATTGGCATGGTTATGGCCATCAGCAGCAAAAAATGTTGGGTTATTGGGCGATTTGTTTGTTAGTGCGCTAAAAGCGGTTGCTCCTATACTCGTTTGGGTACTGGTCATGGCATCCATTGCGAATCATCGCAAAGGGCAAAAAACCAATATCCGTCCTATCTTAGTATTGTATATATTAGGTACGTTCTTCGCGGCGTTGGTAGCCGTTATTGGTTCTTTTATATTCCCATCCAGACTGGTATTAGCACTCGGTGATACTCAGTTAACACCTCCTGGAAATATTGCAGAAGTGCTTAAAGGCTTGTTAGTGAATATTTTTGCTAACCCAGTCGATGCATTGATCAAGGGGAACTATATCGGGATCCTCGCATGGGCGATTGGTTTAGGTATCGCTTTACGCCATGCTAGCGAGACGACTAAGAACCTGATTCAAGACTTCTCAGAAAGTGTGACACAGCTTGTTAGAGTGGTGATCCGCTTAGCGCCTCTTGGGATTTTTGGTCTCGTTTCTTCAACAATCGCAATAACAGGTTTTGCAACATTAAAAGGCTACTTCCATGTTCTCGCTGTGCTTATTGGTTGTATGCTGATTGTGGCATTAGTTGTTAACCCTCTGATTGTATATTGGAAAATTAAACGTAATCCGTATCCACTCGTTTTCGCATGTTTACGTGAAAGTGGTGTAACCGCCTTCTTTACGCGTAGCTCTGCTGCAAACATTCCAGTGAATATGGGGATGTGTCGTCGCATGAATTTGCATGAAGATACCTACTCGGTTTCTATTCCTCTGGGTGCGACGATCAATATGGGCGGGGCTGCGGTTACCATTACAGTACTGACCTTAGCGGCAGTGCATACTTTAGGGATCCCTGTTGATATTCCGACAGCGCTCTTACTGAGTGTGGTTGCTGCGGTTTGCGCATGTGGTGCTTCTGGTGTTGCGGGTGGCTCCTTACTGCTCATTCCATTAGCCTGTAACATGTTTGGTATTTCGAACGAAATCGCTATGCAAGTAGTTGCTGTTGGGGTGATGATTGGTGTGCTGCAAGATTCAGCAGAAACAGCACTTAACTCTTCGACTGACGTACTATTTACAGCAGCGGTTTGCCTTGCTGAAGATGAGAAATTGGCTGATCCTACAGCGCAATTATCACAAAAAGACTAGTTTAGTCTCGGTAAATATCCATAGAAAAACCCGCTGACGGATAGCGGGTTTTTTTATAGGTTAGCATTATAAATATGGCGCTTTTTATAGCTGATAGGCTACTTTCATTCCCTGTTCAATTGCTCTTCTTGCATCAAGCTCAGCAGCGACATCAGCGCCACCAATGACGTGAGCTTGAATCCCATGCTCTGCGAGAGGCTCTTTTAATGGGTGATATGGCTCTTGGCCTGCACAAAGAATGACATTATCGACGGGGAGGCAATGTATTTTATCTTGATAGCGAATATGCAAGCCATCATCATCAACTCGCATATATTCAACACCATTAAACATCTGCACGCCACGCTTCATGAGTGATAAACGATGAACCCAGCCTGTGGTTTTACCTAGCCCAGCGCCAACTTTACTATTTTTGCGTTGTAACAAATAGAGTTGGCGAGAAGAGGGGATAGGATGAGGAGATTGGCTCAATATTCCCCCGGTCGAGTTGATGCTGGTATCAATATTCCACTCTTGATTAAATAACGATATATTCAAGCTGCTGCTTGGGCCTTTTTGGCTTAAAAACTCAGCAATATCAAAGCCAATTCCCCCGGCACCAATGATAGCAGCCGAACGGCCTACCAAGCGCTTTCCAGTTAGTACATCAATATAGGAGAGTACCTTCTGGTGTTCACGCCCTTCTAGATTAATGGTTCTGGGCACAACCCCCGTTGCAATAACAACTTCATCGTAACCAATAAGGTCACGAATATGCGCTTGATGTTCAAGCTTGACTTCAATATTTAGAATTTCCAGTTGGCGGCAGAAATAGCGGATTGTTTCGTGGAACTCCTCTTTTCCGGGGATCTGTTTAGCCATATTAAATTGGCCACCAATTTGATTGGCTTTTTCAAATAAAGTCACTTTATGACCGCGTTTGGCTGCATAAATGGCACAAGAGAGTCCGGCAGGGCCTGCACCAACAATGGCTACTGTTTTTATTTGTGTCGCCTGTTCATCGGGATAATTCAATTCTTTTACGGCCCGAGGATTCACTAGGCAGGTAGCGAGCTTGCCATTAAAAATTTGATCAAGGCAGGCTTGATTGCAGCCAATGCAAGTATTGATTTCATCAGCACGATTTTCTTGTGCTTTCCGAACAAATGCTTCGTCGGCAAGGAATGGGCGAGCCATCGATACCATATCCGCTTGACCTGAACTAATGATCCGTTCGGCAACAAAGGGATCGTTGATCCTATTCGTTGTGATCAAAGGAATGGTGACTTTTCCCATTAATTTTTCTGTTACCCAGCTAAATGCATGACGTGGTACTTGTGTTGCAATAGTTGGGATCCTCGCTTCATGCCAACCAATACCTGTGTTGATCATTGTTGCGCCAGCTTGCTCAATCGCTTTCGCTAAATATTCAATTTCTTCCCAGTTGGAACCTTCCTCTACGAGATCTAACATTGAGAGGCGATAAATAATGATAAAGTTTTCACCCACTGCCTGACGGATTTTACTGACAATTTCGAGAGGGAAGCGGATCCTATTATCGTAACTTCCTCCCCATTCATCAGTTCTATGGTTTGTGCGCTTAGCGATAAATTGATTAATAAGGTAGCCTTCTGAGCCCATTATTTCGACGCCATCATAGCCTGCTTGCTGTGCGAGTTTTGCTGTGGTGACAAAATCATTAATCGTTTTATTAATTTGTTCTGTTGTGAGAGCGTTGGGGGTAAATGGAATGATCTCAGCTTGGATGGCACTAGGGGCAACAATATGAGGATGAAAACCATAACGACCCGCATGTAAGATCTGCAAAGCAATTTTACCGTCAGCGCTGTGTACTGCTTGGGTGATTTCTTGGTGAAAAGGCAACTGTTCCGGAGTATTGAGCACCGCGCCATGAGCGGTTAAGGCACCTTCTTTATTTGGTGCGATCCCTCCTGTAATTATTAAGCTAACACCATTTTCTGCGCGTAACCGATAAAAATGAGCCAAACGCTGGCTTCCTTCCGGATGTTCTTCAAGCCCCGTATGCATGGAACCCATTAAAATACGGTTTTTTAGTACTGTGTGCCCCAAATTCAGTGGGGTAAAAAGATGTGGAAAATTGCTCATATTTTTGCTCCCCTGCGGGATTTTATTAACAGGTCAGATGAGTTAACTCTAGCGCAATGATGGGGACAATAGAAAAATATGTTAAAAAAATGTGATATTTATCATATGATTTATTGGTAAATTGCAGGTAGTCTAGGTCGGCACAGACGATTTTATTTTTTTGTCATAATTGGCGTGTAAAACAGGGTGGCTATTAGGGAACTTAACCAGTAAAGCTATTTTACCATTGTACGAAAAAGGATGGTTACGATGAAAACGATTTGCGAGGCTATAGAACTTGAAGGGGGCTTTGTAAAACTGGAGCTGCTGTCCCACCAATATGACTCTGAATTTATGGAAATTATTCAACGAGATAGTTTACATAAACTATGGTATACCTCAGTACCTGAACCAGAAAACCTTGCTAAAGATGTTGAACGGCGTTTAAAGTTATATCAGCAACAAGAAATGCTACCTTTTGCAGTGATGAATAAAAAATCAGGTAAAGCTGTTGGGATGACCGCCTACAATAAAATTGACCAAGAGACTCGTCGAGTTGAAATTGGTGCAACCTGGTATAGTCGAGAAGTTCAACGAACTGCAATTAATACAGAAGCGAAATTCTTGTTACTCCAACACGCGTTTGAAACCTTATCTTGCGTTGCCGTGGAATTTAGAACTCATTTTTTAAATCAGCAAAGTCGAAGGGCGATAGAGAGACTGGGCGCTAAACTTGACGGGGTACTAAGAAGTCATATGTATACTCGTACTGGTGAATTACGGGATACCTGCGTATACAGTATTATTGCGTCAGAGTGGCCATCGATAAAACACCATCTACAGTGGCAATTGGAGAAACCTCGCTAGTAGCCATTCGCTGAGTTTATAAAAAATAAGTCTCTGTGATTAATCAATAAGAGAGGTTGGTTAATCGGTGCTGTTTTCTGTTTAAGAAATAGTCATTATCAATTAAATCGTTTGATTTTTATATAGTTAGACTAATTTTTTTGATTTTTTATGCATAGCATTTGGTTGTTATCAGTGCTGAGTTGTAAAAATACTTGTTTAAAAGGCAGAGGGAAGAGGGATAAATGCGGCTCTTTGAACAAGAGTTATCATTTTGAGTAATGATATCTTGCTGAATGATAAAGCAGAAAATGGAATTGCGTAGAAAATCACCATACAGTTTTGAAAGACTAGACCTGAGAGAAAACAGCACGTATAATCGCTTCCACTTTGGCCCCTTAGCTCAGTTGGTTAGAGCAGTCGACTCATAATCGATTGGTCGCTGGTTCAAGTCCAGCAGGGGCCACCAAATTTATCAAGGAGTTAGATGTTAATCATCTAACTCCTTTTTGTTTTTAGCTGATTTTGGGTCAGGTAATGGGTCAGGTAAGGTTTTGGGTCAGATAACTACAGATTTAGACTTCTAGCTTAATCTTATTCAAATAAGTAAATTTTCGATTTAATGATTGAGCTAAATGTAGTGATTAAAGGAGAGGTGAATAAAATAATACTCACCTATTACAATAGTTACATCAATACTTCACACATTCAAATATCCCCAATGTGGACCTTATAGTGATTGGCGATGATGACTGTAAAACCGAATACTAGCACTAAGCTAATGATGAAAAAAATTCGTTCAACACCTAAACGAATATGATTAATTGAATTCATTTTTACCTCTTTTTATTACAATTTTTTTGTGGTTAAAATTTAACCGCGGTTGTTTTTTTGTTTAATCAATAAAATAGCCAACATCAAAAAGGCATGTTGGCTAGGTAAGTTGAGGGTAATCTATAAGGCTGAATGCCAGAGATTAGAATCGGTAAGTCAAACCAAGCATGATGTCATTGGCCTTCACTTTGATTTTTGAGGTGTTTTCCCCATCGCCTACCGCTGTCGTGATGTCGGCTTTTCCAGCATCTAAATAGCGATAACTTAGACCCATATCCCAATCGTCATTGATGGCATAGTTCACCCCCACACCGACACTCCAGGCAAAGTTATTGGCGGTATGCGTGTGAGTATCATGCAGAGAGAGTCCTGGAGTATAAGCATCAGCGCGGGTGGTTTTAAAATCCACGGCCGCATAGCCTAGCCCGACAGAGATATACGGCGTGAAATCTGAGCTATTTTTAATATCGTAGTACCCATTGACCATTAACGTATTGAGTTTGATTTGGTTTTTAATATCACGAGTTTGATGTACGCCATTACGCACACGGTCGCGGATGTTGTAGGTTGAATTCGCTTTATCACGCGCCATAAACTCCAATTCAGCGCGAACAGGGATATCAAACTGATTGGAAAAGTCATAACCCAACGCAAGTCCGCCGCCAAATACACCCGTACGATGGCTATCTCCATTTTTTGTACCATTATCACCGGCATCAGCATAGCCGCTGTAGACAAATTGCTGACCTGACATCTGCACAATGGATGCACCCATTTTCCCCGTGACATAAAGCCCCGTTTTACTGTCATCCGTGTTAGCGAATGCCGGTAATGAAATGCACCCCATTAGGGCGGGAACAATAAACGCTTTTTTCATGATTGATTTCCTTTTAATCAATATCACATTAAGTATGGTTGAATCGCGTTATGTCAGTGGAAGGCATGAAAGATTTGACTCAATCACCTTAATATCACTGACATAAAGATAATTTAGCGTGAGACAGTTTAACTTAATCGATCTGTTTTACCTATCAATAATTAAAATACGATCGGTAATATCGATCATATCTGTCAATAAACTGTTATCGATCGGCATAATCGATCAACTGTTGTTTCGGTTCTTAAATAAGAAAAAGAGTTGATGAGAAAGTGAGTCAAAATAGAAGGGAATAAAATGATGTTGAAAGAATGCTCTCCTTTATTGAATAGGTTGGTATGCTCGATATTATCAAATACCAAAATACGGGATAAGTCTTTATGTTAACCCTAACGCTTTATAAACAACGTCGTTTACCCATATTGTCGATATGAAAACCGAACTCCGTTAAGACCCAATGGTTTGATGTATTCCATCGAATCCAGTCTTTTTTCTCCAGCGAATCGAGCGTGAAAATCTGACGTTGCGTAACCGATTGAAACGACTTAATCGCAAGACGTTAGGGTATTCAAAATCATCTGGCATGCATGACAAGATCATTGGGACTTTCATTGAGCGAGCGTATTACGTTTGAAATGCCATCAACCCTTTGGATACGTGACCCATTTTTTATAAAAATACTAATCAAAGTGGAAGTAGGCTTAATTTATCCATCCAATATAGGATAAACTCAAAGTGATCAGTACTTATTCAATTCAATGTCACACACATGACACACGCATAAGGGCCATCTCTGTCTTGGCGACGTTCAACGTAAACAGCTAACACGCCACGACAATCTGGCACCTCCTTACCAATATAATGCTCGCTATTACCAACCCATTTATACTTTCCCCCACAATAACGAGCAAGGCGAGAGCCTAAATGTTGCTGATGGATCTTCATTGCTGCGGATTTACGGATGATATTCATGGTTCACCTCATACTAAGCCATGCTCAGCGAAAGAGAAGATTTGCTGACCACCGATGATCAGATGGTCAAGTACTCGAACTTCAATTAGCTGCAATGCTTTTATTAATTGTTGCGTGATAGATTTATCCGCTTGGCTTGGCGTGATATCGCCTGACGGATGGTTGTGTGCAAAGATAACGGCAGCAGCATTAAAATGCAGTGCTCGTTTGACGACTTCACGAGGATAAACCTGTGTGCTGCTAATCGAGCCAGCAAACAGGGTTTCACTGCTTATCAACTGATTTTGTTGATTCAAGTAGAGCACAATAAACGCTTCACGCTCTAATGCTGACATTTTTAGCCGTAACCAATCCCTCACATTTTGCGTTGATGTAAAAGCAATACCCGGTTCACGCAGATACTTATCCAGTATGGTCAACGCACGTTTGATAGTACGTTGTTCATTAGGAAGCAGTGTTAAGGTATTCGTATAAGTATTGATACTCTCCATTGTTAATATCTCCATCATTACGAGGCTAGTTGAAGCATATTTTCAGCCATCACCCACAAGGCTCGGTTAAGCTTCACATCACCATCAATCCCATTCACTGAACGCGTGCGAGCGCGTTTACCTTTCGCATTTCTGCCTGATAATCCCCCTTTAATTAAATTTTCTTGCAAACGTTGGTACACCGTCCAAAGATCGTCCTTCTTATCTTCTACACGGCGTGGCTGTAATACTTGCGCTTCAGTGATCGGCTGATGCGCTTCACCATAACGATATGTGAGAGCAGATTGAGCAAAGATGTGTTGGGCTGGTGGCGGTAATAATAGGGACTGCATGGCATCACGTTGCTCATCCATGCGTTCAAATAGCCCTAACACTTCATAAGCTCCTTCAATCACTTTTTCCACCACATCACCTTTATGCGGTACACGCACCTCACCAAAGGTTTGTCCGCAAATTAAGCCATTCTGACAAACGAATCGGAACATCCCCGGTAACATCTGATAACTCGATGAGCCATCATGACTATTGAGTAAGATGATTTCAGGCACTAGGCTGCCCGTAATTTGGTCATGGCGTCTCAGCCGTAACAGATGCTTAGTATGATCACGACGGCTGTCATCTCGTACACGCGTTTGGCATGCAAAGAATGGATAGAAGCCTTCTTTTTGAAGACTATCCAATAAGGTAATCGTAGGGATGTAAGTATAACGTTCACTTCTGGATTCGTGTTTTTCTTCTGAAAACACACTGGGTACTGTGCGAAATAACTCTTCGGTAGTTAGCGGGCGGTCACGACGAATAGAGCAAGCATTGCCAAAACGGGAAGCTAAACGAGACATAGGGGTTCTCCTCAATAATTAAACTGATAAATAATTCGATAAATGAATTAAATGAAGATTGCTGGTGGGGGAAAGATAAAACCGTGACTGATAAATCAGTCTATAAGGTGAAAGATTTGAGCTTGCTCCGGATGCTGTATAGCGTAATCACGCAACAGGTAAAAATATTCCACCAGCACAGGGCTTTCGGTTTTAAATGACCAGATGCTATACACCAGTAAACAGACAGCAATACCAGCTGCCTCCGGGCTTAACTCAGCTTCATTTCCGTTATGCGGGTTAAACATTTGCAGGGAGGTTTCGAGCATATCAGGCCAGATAAATGCGCCGCCATTAGACAGCATACTGAACTCCCAGAAAGCACCTTGATAGACCTCACACATCTTATCCATCATGTTAAAGATATCGCCTTCAATACGTTGCCAGTCTGGCACAGTACCAAAGTAAAAACGCCAGAAGGTACTACGACCACGGGAATTGACGAGGTTGGTTTTGATAACCGTTGATTCTTGCTCTTGTAAGGTAAACATAATAGAACTCCAATTCAGTCGATATTGATAGACAGTAATAAGCAAAAAAGCCCTACACCTTGCGGTGCAGAGCTTTCTCGAAATGATGGGTATATTGAGTATCATTTTTAGTGACTCATTCTGATGATTGATTCACTAAAATAATATAGATATAAAAATAAATGTAAGTTAATTAATGGGTTAGTCTGATGATGCTTTTATAATGAATCAGATAATACGAAGGCGTAAATAAGGACGTGGTTAATCGATTAGATGGAAAATGGCGGAACGTTCTGGGTGTTGTGCCGCATAATCACGCAATTGATAAAAGCGATCGACGAGGATGTCACTTTCCGTTTGAAATGACCATAAACTGTACATCATCAAACACACGGCAATGCCTGCCGCTTCACACTTAACGTTCGCTTCATTGCCGTTATGCGGGTTGAACAGCGTAAGCTCTTCTTGATTTAAATCGGGATAAATAAAAGCGCCGCCATTAGATAAAGTGCAATATTCCCAATACCCACCCTGATAGTCATCACAAAACTGTCCCATAGTGGTAAAGATGACCACTTCAAAGGTGCTCCAGCCTTTCACGCTCCCGAAGTGGTTGATCCAAAAATCCAGGCGTTGCTCATCGGGAACGAGTGTCATTGTAATTGCACATTCAGTTGAATTATTCATCAGTTGATACTCCAAGAAAAAGAAATAAAAAAGCGCCAGTTCTTAACGGGACTGGCGCTGAGAGTGATAATTAATGGTTTAATGTAAGAGGTTAAAAGAACATTCTCCACAGGGATTTAGCGACGGAGACGATACTGTTTTTAACGGTGTTAACCGTACTTCTTATCAATGGCGGCAAGGGAATGATATTGATTAAGGTATCCACAATATCACTGACACATTGCCCAAAATCGTTACGTGCGGTGTTCTCCACCGATTGCGTCCGGTAAGAGGTGTTCAGTTGCCTAGCTACTCCGCTACTGGCTTGCGCCGGTAACGCCTGTATGAGTTGCTCTGCTAATTCAGCGAGTTGATAGTTTTCGACCGCAGAAACTGTTATCACTGGATGATGTGGCTTAAAGGCGGTTATGACGGCTTGTTGCTTTAATTTTAAGTTATAGGTCTGCTCTGAGGATGGTTGATGCTTGTATTCATCCCACTGGCGACAAGGCTCTATTTTATCGGCTTGATTCAAGACAAATAGAAATTGACTAGGTTGGTAACCGCATTTCTTCGTGAGAAAGCGATAGCACTGTTCATCAGAAGACCATGCTCGGTCATCGGCCTTGAGTACCCAAATGATTAAATCCAGTTCTGGTAATAAGTTGCGATAGAGCTGGTGGTACTCTTTATCCCGCTCAAGGTTTTCCCCCACACCGGGTAAATCTACAAAAGTGAGAGTATGGTTGTTCATCGTCATGCTGAAGCGTTGGGCTTGGCGTGTGCAGCCGGAGACATCACTCACAGGCGATAGTTGGGATTGGAACAGCGCATTTAGCAGACTGGATTTTCCAGCCCCTGTTTTCCCCATTAGACCAATGGTGGGGGAATAGTTGATTAGGTGATTGAGTTGGTTGAAAAAAGAGGTTTGGAATGAAGTCGGTAGAGTCGATAGGAGGGTTTTAAAGTGAGCGTTGTGATGCATATTACTCCTTGAAATAAAAGAAAATGATAGCTATTCAAGGAGATAATATATATCTGAGATTTTTTGTAATACTGAGTTGCCCTTATTGAGTCTCATTACGCTGAAAATGATGATGAGCCAGATAGTGATTGGACTCAAAATGTTGTAAAACATAACGCCCAAGATCATCCTAATGCGTTTTTTACTAAAATTACTAAAGCTGTGTTAGGGCTATATAGTGAAGATGAACTATCAGAAGATACACGCTCTAATTTCTGGGAGCATGTGGCGTTTTACAACTACGTACAGGGCATTGTTGGGGAGTCAGGACGAATTAGGCCAACGAATGAAATGTGGGAAGAAGCAGAAAAGCTGTTTTTAGCCGTTATAGAATCATTGAAGCCCGATGTAGTTATAGTATTAGGCTCTATGTTAGGTGAATAGGTTCCTGCGTTAAATGATAATGTTAAAGTAGCCTATTTGTATCACCCATCAAGTGGTTATTTTAATTATGAAGGCGCAATACCAACCATTAAGAAAGTAATGGACGATGCTAAACGAGAAAGCAATTCTTAACGTTTTTCTAATGCCAAAACCTTAAGAAATCCTAAGATCATTACCGGTGAGATGTTAACAATTGTAAACGTTTTGATACTAACATTTGCTAACGTATTTCAGTCAATAACTCCTCACGAAACCTCACGCTTTTGAAACTGTAATTACTAGCCAACAATCGTCACCAGAATGGCTGAGCTGGACAGAGAACGCCTGCTCAAATGGATAATTGCATGGTGTGGTCTTTCAACTGCCTGGTGTCGGAAGACATTAATTATAAATAGTTCGTTACATGTAACTGTAGCTAACCTTATGTTTTATATAACTTTGTTTAAGGTTACACTTTTGGATGTTTTTAACTATCTCAAAAGTAACCTTAATTTGAAATTATTACCATTAAATTCAGGCAATTAGCTGTATATTAGTTGCGTTACATTGTTATTGTCCGCACGAGCATTGCTCAGAGCCATGTTTTTTCGTATTAACGTAGCATTTTGTGATTGAACTTTAGCGAGCATAGCTTTCAATTCTGCCACCTCAGACCGCAACTCTCGATTGCGGTCTTTGTATTTATTAAGTTCAGTTTGTTTGGCATCACGTTGCTGTCGAATGTCTTTGTTTACACCGCCTTTAATACGCTCTAATAGTTCAGGGCAATCACGGTGAATCAATGCTCGACTTACACCTGCTTCTTCGGCAACGGCAGCGACACTCATTTTACGTTTATGAGAAACAGTATTTGGACGACCTTTTTCGATTCGAACAATGGCAAGTCGAACCGCTTTATGTGTCGCTTTTTCTTTCTGGTTAGACATTTATCACCTCGATATCCTTTCTCTCGTTAATCTCTTGCTTCATAGCTTCAACATCAATACCCAATGCCACTAGAACCTTTTCACAGCGTTCCATGCCTTTTTTTACCGCCGCTCTACCAGCTTCACCAATATCATCCAATTGCATCAGTTTCATTTGCTGCACTAGCATTCCCTCCCAATAAGGCAGGTGTCGCTTATCTACAATGCCGCTTTCACAGCTATCAGGCTTACCACACTTACACTCATCATCATTGGTGCACCACCCAATACCTGTTGAGCGAATTGGTATGGAGCTAGAGTATGCCTTTGCCATAGCACTAAGAGAGCCAAAAGATTTAATTAACTCTTTATCCTCACGGACCTTCATGATGTTTTGAGCTATGTCGCCACCAGTGATAGGCGTGTCTAGTTCAAACCAATCTTGCTTAATTTCTTCTTCAACCAGATATTTCTCTCGAAGCATTTCTTCAAACAATTCAGCATCCAAAGCATCATTAAAGGCATACAAAGTGGTCATGGTAATTGACCAATGTTTAAAGTGATCTTTTAATGCTCTCAAGTCACCTAATTCAGAGTGAACCGCATAATTAGCAAAGGTACGTCTGAATTGGTGCGCTGATAGGTTCCAATTACTCCCTATCTGTTCACATAAGTTTGGCAACCTAGCGTTAGTCATTGCCACCCCTGACAATAGGTAAATTGCGTTTCCTTTTCCCAGGTTTTTCGATAGGCAGATGTGGTTTGATATTTCCTCAAGTCGATGTGCTTCCACATGATCGTTGCTTGCTTTCGCTTTTAGTAAATCACACTCAAGTTGATCTTGAAGTGGAGCGCTCAAACGGCCAAGAATATCAATCGCTTCCGTGGCTATCCTTGGCGCAATCCACTCAGCTAACCCTGTATGTGTTTTCTCAGAGACAGTTTCGATGTGGTAGTAAGTGGTGTCACCTTTCGTTTCAGAGCGATACGCATCACGCTTAATGCCTAATATTTCATGGATACGCATACCCGTTGTGAGTAACAGCCAGAAGATACAGCTATCTCGCAGTAGCAATGTTTCTCTCTTTTTTGACGATTTCAGAATTTCATCAGCTTTATCTAGGTATGATTTAGTAAACTGGCACAGCGGAATTAGCACTTTATTTGGAATAATGGGGGTCTTACCTTTGGTAATGGCTTCCCGATACGCTTCACCAACATACCCTGCTTGCTCATTAGCGGTTGATTGAGGCCAAGGATGCTCTTTGACAAAATCAAACTCTTTGCAGTGGTAATAAAGGTCTTCTAGAATGCGGAATCTATCCACCTTGGTGACTGCTGTCAGTGGTTTAGTCTCGCCTTTTCGTTTTGAGTGCAGGGTATTTACATGCCTAACGTAGGCATTTGAGGTAAAAGCTGTCAGCCCATGTGTAACTGTAGTATCTGAACTTAAAACCCACTGAAAATAACTTTTCAACTTGTCCAATGTTTTCACAAGAGTATTAAGAGCTAACCCCTTTTTGAATTTGCTCCAGATTACCCACTTTGCCATGCGCTTCATTTGAGTATCATCAATCGTAGAAAAAGTAAGGTTTAATGCACTTGCTATAGTTGCTTTCGTACCTTTACTAGCAGGAAACACCCATACATCTTCCTCAAATCGAGATAGCGTTTGGTATTCACCATTGGCGAGTTTAATGTAGGTCACGATACCCGTTAGAGAGCCATCAATGACTTGCTCAAGCGCACTGGTGCTTGGCTTTGGACATTGCTGAATTGCAAACTCAGCTTGTGTGAGTATTAACTCAATTGAACTCATTGCGTCACCTTCAACATATCAAGGTTTTGCCAGTACGGATGTGGATTAGATCTTGCCCGTTCTTTTTCAGTCTCTACACGCTGTAGCTGGCCAAGCTTAGCAAATTCAGGGACAACTTCTTCATCTACGATTCTTAGAACATTTTTTAAATGACGCTTCCAGTCTTTACGACCAAACTCGTCACGGCTTCGAATAATCGCCCAATAAAAACTAAAGAGTTTATACAAATCATCACCTGTAATAACGAAGCTTTTACAGCGGAAGCAGCCTAAAAAGTCATTACAGAACGAGCCATTTTTCGGTGCTTTATCGCCATTCTTAGGGTCTTTACAATGCCCTACAGGGACGCTTGGCTCTGCGCACGTTAGCTCTTTAACTCGTATCTCACCCATTAAGCCCAAGTTGCGCTTTGATTGCTCGGGAGCTTGCAGGTAGTGGTCAAGCGTTCCTGTCCCACTGTGTTTGGCTTGCCGCGCAGCAATTAACAAACTCTCACCACTCAGCTCATAAATACCATTGATGAACGTCTTGCGAAAACGGCTTACATTAAGTTTCATCGTTCGACAATCTTCATCTCTTAAGTCGTACTCTTTGATGAATTTTTTGATGTTATATCTAAGCAGCCTTTCTGCTAGAGAGGAGGCCGTACCTCTCTCGGCACCTATGTGGGCAACTCTAGACTCATAGACAAATAACAAGTCGGAATCGATAGACTTTCTCACTTGGCTATTACGCTCAATGATAGCCTCAATAAGATAAGCCACATCAAGCTTTATTCCTTGCACTACTTCAAGTTCCTGTGATTTTCGTAAATTGTGCAATTGCGTGGAGTTGCCTCTTTTTTTGAATACGGTTAAGAGCTTGCGGCAATCTTTAAGTGGGTGGTCGGTCAATGAGTCGGTAGTCATATTGAGAAGCGGAGATGTGTTGATGCCTGTCTGAATCGCCACAGCTAACAAACACAGTGTTAACTGATAACCTGTTAGTGGTTCGGTCTTTTGATAAATCGGCTTAATTGCTTGTTTTAGCGCAACCACCACCTGCCTTTTTTCATGGGGAGTCAGTGGTTTCTCGCCCTTTGCACGTTTACTTGAATTTGGAAATGGGCTCTTAGGAAAGAAATCACTGTTTAGGTTTATGTCATCAATGACTGACCAATAGCCCTTGTCCCTCATGTGTATCAGCATTGACTTGAGATGAGTGTAGTAACCTTTTAGGGTGTTATACCCTAACTCACAACCTCTAAGGTGCAGTAAATATTGCTCGATCAACTCTGGCGTAATGTCATCTTGTGTTAAGTCCTCACCCGCTGAATACCTAAATAATGTAAGGTATTCAGCGAAATGGAAAAAACCATTTTTAAAATAACCTTTTTGAGTTTCCTCGCTAAGAGCATCGGTATTTTTCAGCAGAGCTTTTGCGGTGTAGTACACTCGATTTGTAATGTCGTCATAACCTTTGCCATAGAAACGAGTAAAATTGACGTTAGAACCATTGCCACCTTTTGAACCGATATTCGGGTAATTCACTACAGGGTTGATTGGTCGGACTATTTCTCGATTTTGAGCAGTGTCAGTTGTTGACTCTACTGCCGATGTTTTCTTTAGCTTGTCTTTGTTAATAGACAGTTTTTTTCTTTGTCTCGCCATATTTCACCTACACAATCGCATCAATCTGTTGTTGATACTCAATCGACAAGTCATCGACCAAATCATTAACCAAATGTAAATATTTCATCGTGGTTGTGATACTTGAATGTCCAAGCCGAGCTTGTAGGTACATCAACGGTTCAAATTTACTGCTTTTATGCTCTAACATTCCTTTCAGCATGTGCGTTGCATAAGTATGCCTTAACATATGCGGTGATACGTGAAAGGGTAATTTAAGCGACTTGAGAGCCTTACCAAAAGCAGAACCTTGAGAAGCCCACCCTTGACCATCAGGCGTTAAAAACAAGCAATTTGACTCCACTTCCGACTCTTGTTGCTTCTGAAAACGAGCCTCATTGACATAACGCCACAAGTCCTCCATCAATCGTGTCGGGATGTGTATTTTGCGCTCTTTCTCACCTTTGGTTCGTGAAATATTGACCTCATAGTAAGCTCTGTTTCCAGTAGGCTTTCTTATTATATTCAAGGGAAACAGCAACAGTTCTTTTCGTCTAATTCCTGTCTGTAGACATAAGCGAACCATCAGCTTTAAGGTTGAATTTTCAATCGCAGATAAAAGATCTCGCACTTCAATTACCGATAAAAATTGAGCTTTTTTCTCAAAGGTTTTCATCATCAAATCAGAGCTGTATTTCTTACCACCATTTCTTTCTGTATGAGCTAAAAACTGCTGGCCTTTATTCACTGAAACGGATTCTAGAGAGTAAGGTAATGACTTAAACCACTTACCGACGCCATAAGAATAGAAACGCACTATCGTTCTTAAATGCTGATTGGTTGAATTTACCGACATGCCAAACTCACCAACACAAAGGTCACGATAAGCACTGACTAACATTTCATCTTCACTGCTTTCTGAAATGTCTCGCCAATCCAAACTGTTCTGCTCACAGAATGTCAGGAATTGAGCTAGGTGATTGCCATACGTCCACCAAGTGTTCTCACTATTCACTCGACCTCGTTTTAAGCACTCATATACCAAGAACTGCAACGCCTCTACACAAAGCATTCCTGATTCAATCCCTAGATCTGAATTATCAGTCTCCCAAGTTAGCAAAGGGAAGTTAGGGTATTTGACGCTTTCTATCTCAAAGTCAGATGTGGATTTGATGCAGAGCATAACAACCTCGCTGAACTGTACATGCACACAGTCGGTATAAAGAGTGGTTCTATGCTTCGCTATGAGAATTGGAATTTTTTATGCGTACCGTGATATGTAACACGTTACGGGGCAGATCTGAGCTAGCCACATTGGCTAACTCGAAGATGGACATAAACGTGCTAGACCTGATACTTCAAAACGTCTCTGTAGGATTAGGAAAAGTATGTTGAATCTTGAAACCTTAAACTCTTGTAATGACCCTAATTCATGTATTCTCGCAAGTCTTGCATCCAATGCGAATCATTACTGGTTTCAACTCCTTCCCTTTGTAATAGCAAATTTTCTTTTAAGACCGCATCCGGATTCATTTCTATACCGTAATATCTGGTAGTTTCAGCAAAATCCCAGTTTCCATCAGCAAAATGTCTCGGTTGAAATGAATGACAAAATACTGATGCAACACTCTGATCACCAAATTCAAATTCAGATATGAGACTTGTTATTTTTTGGTCTCGTATAATCTCTATTTCTGGACCATGAAGAGTTTCGTAGCCAATATGAATAACTGTAGGGAAATCATTAGGAGCTTGCTTTACTGCCTTTGATAATAACTTTTTCACATCTTTGGCTTTCTTATCGATAGATGCATCCGCTATACATTGCCACCTTGCACAAAATACTTTACCAACCTTGTCTGCAAAAATGTTTATGACATCCCCTTCCTCTCCCACTTCAACTAAGTTTATTTCGCCAGCAATGGTGTAACTTCCATAAGGAACATACTCATCATCAAACAACTCATAGAATTGTGCTGATGGATACTTGACCATCCAGTTATCAAAGTGTTCTTCAACCCTTCTCATATCAATGTGTTTAGCACATACCTTGATTTCATCATTCTCGACACAGACCCCCTTACTGATAGCACCACATTGAGCCATATCCAAAAATGCTTTAGATAAAAGGTTAGGGTTTGTTTTTGCGACTTCTTGCTTAAAAGTCACTTCTATAAAAGTTGAATCTGGATAATGAAAAAAAGTAGGAACAAGTAAATTCCATCTTTTCAACCATTCATTTCGTTCATTTTCTGAATATTCAGTAACTTTACCCAACCGTTTACACTCAACGTAATATGTTTCGTCGCCTTTTTTTACTAGCAGATCAGGGGTTTTATGCGCTCGAGTCTCCGGAATAAACTCCACTTCCCAACCGTTTCTCACATAGCAAATAGCAACGACCATTTCGAATAATACTGAATCAGGTTGATTGATATTTTTGGTAAGCAGGTCTTGCAGCTTTCCTTCGATACCACTTATAGCCTCTAACTCTGTTCTATAGTCACCAATCATGGCAAAAAACGGGAAGACTCTTGATGATTGATTAGGTTCACTTACTTGGGGCTTATCAGTTACAGCTTCAGCCAAATACATGTACCACGAGATCCAATCCTCGTACATTGCTATCCTATTCTTACCCTTCTTGATGGCTTCGCCATCATTTTTCTTGTATATCGATTGGTTCATGTTTTGAAAGTATTGAACGACTTTCCCTTTCCTAACTGCCCACTCTTCTTGCCCAATAAACTCTACAAACCAATCAAAAGCTTGCTTAACACTTAAGCTAAATGGGTCTGTTTTATATGCCTCTAGTGTTGCATAGAAGTCTTTATAAATATCTTCATTCATTTAAAAATGCCTATCATTTGCTGTGGTTCATAAAGCCCTCTTGAATAGATTTGTTTAGCTCGCTGACTTACGTTTTTCGTCCCAAGTTTCAAGCACAAACATCGCTATTGTATGGGCAGAGTGAATTGCCAAACGAGCATGACGAGGCTTTAATTTATACATAACTCGACCCTCACCATGCGCTGAACTGGCATGTGTGCGAAACGCTCCAATACCGTCAACAATTGACAGGATGCCTGATAACACTCTTTTTAAGTCATTATCTTGAACCAATTTGGGGTCGAAACCTAAATCACCACGCACAACTTTCCAAACGTTTTGTAGATCTTGCTTTTGAGGTTGTTCTAATTGCTCGTCAGCAATATAGACCTTAAAGATGGATTCCAAAATGTTGCAAGCTGCTGACACTGATTCTCTAGGTTCAGAGTTTACATTTGCTAGCGCTCTTGTAAATTCAGTTTCAATTGAGGGAATATCTCTACCTTTAATTAAGTCAGACAAGGAGCGACTTGGAGCGGAACTACCATAAGATACAATACCGCCATTAATGTAAGTTAGATTGCACTGAGCAAAAATTGACTCAAGCTTATCTTTGAATTCCTTTTTATGATTTGTGACGTTAGTTCCCCACTGGAAGACATCTTCCTCTTCTTGCTTTGGTAACTCCATATACGTTTCAATCAACTTACCAAGGACTTTTAATGGTTCGTCTGATTCTTTGTTAATTCGTCTTAGCCACGCTTGAACTTTAACGGGCTTAGAACCTTCAGGTGGCTCCCCTGGGGCATCAGCATATAAGAAAAGGTTATCGAGTCTTGTATGAGTTTCGAGTGCAGATAAATTGTCTGATAAAACCGCGATTACGGGCGCAGGAATGTCTTTTCTCATATTGCCTCTTAATTAAAAGTTGATGATTGTAAGCTAGCGGTTTGCTAAGGTGTGAGCAACGTACCGAGCAAGCCTCTGCATACACCTTAAACACATGAGCCAACGCATAGTAAAAATGCCATGCGTTGCGAATCCGTCTTAAAGCGTTTGTATGGCATCTTGATCTATAGTTGTTCCATTTAGAGAAATAACACCGCTATTCACGAATAGACGACAAAGATCTGTAGGCAAAATAGCACCACCATCTAAGCCTCCATTATTCATACCCAAACCCGCATTAACATCGGCTAGCAACGTTGATTGGTCGAATTGCTGAAATGTACCTATTGTCGCAACAGCAAATTTTGCTACCTCGTAAGCCAAAAATTCTCACTTACAGGGTTACCTTCAGCATCTTCCCATGTCAGTTTAGCTTCATACTTCAAGGGGCTTTGCATGTGAAACGCAGCATTGAGTTTTACACGTGAATTTGGCTTCATTTCTGGGTGAGGTAGTTTATGCTCGACATCGTACAAGGGATTTTCTGAGCAGTTTACTAACTCTAGATTCAGGTTATACGCAGTACCTTGACCAGCATTTGTGATATAGAAAAAACTGTTTTTTCCTAACCTTTGTATCGTCACATTAAACTTAGGAAGATTTTTCGCTTTGTTTTCTTCTTCTAAGTTTTTGAGCTGAACTTTTGATAGTTCAGCTGTGACTCGTTCAAGCTCCAACTGTTCTTGAGCTATTTTTCGAGTACGAACTAAAGAGACTAGCGACACAACAATAGCCAATAGCGAAGTCAGTAAAGTAAGTAATTCGTATTGGCTCATTTGAAACGACCTTTAAACGTTTTTTTAAGCATCTTATCTAATTCTGCTTTGATTTCAGGAATAACAACTTCTTTTGCTTGTTCAACTCCAATTTCTTTCAGATCACCAAGCATGATCTCGAAATTACAATTAGCACATTTCACGAAATCATCATCTTTGACATCTTCAGGCTGTTCAAACTCAGTATGTCCACATTCAGGACATTTGATACTAATATGATCAGTTTTCAACATACTTGCCTCCTAAATCGTATAACAGTATTTTTTAACTAGACACCTTCCATATAAGTGTAGAGAAAATACCAATTACAATCACTTATCTCATTGTTTTATTAGATTAAAAATAAATACAAAATTTAAAATGAAGGCAGTTTCGGTATAATATCCCATACACAACTGACTACATATTCAGTTATTAGAAAAAATAGGTCAAATAATGACAAAAGAAGTGTGTCCTAAATCTGAGGCTAGCTGACTTTGGGGCAGAAATGAGTTTGGCAACATCGTCTCTTTTAGATTTCAATCAGCACAGAAAGCACTACCTCTATAAGAACTATGCTTTAGTTCAGTTCATCCTTGCAACCGTAGATATTAACCATTAAGACAGATGTTACACTTTCAGGGATGCATAACAATAATGTTTGAAACTTTTTTGCCTTCGCAGTCCGTTCTTTCGTGTCAATAGAAGGTATGTATGACAATAAAGATCAATACTTAGATTCAATCAACGTGCCTATCCAAAGAAAAATTGTGACAACAAAGATTGAAACTCACTTTTGGACAGAAGTGAGCCAGTGATTTTGCTAAATTATTGATTCTTTAATTACCTAAAGTATGGAAACTAGCTTAACGGTGACAAAAAATTATTGAGCTTCGAACTCCGAAAATGTAACATACACACTGTGTTTCATAGTGGTGACAGGTCTTAGTAACTGTCCACTCTTAGCAATAAGAGTGAAACTAATTTCGAAGGGTTCGCCCTTAGTGTATCTCGTATATGCTTACTCCAGTAGGAGTGTTAACTTATTGTAAACTAAACTACCTCTATGAAGCACCCCCCCAACATTAGGAGAAGAAGGTGGCTTTAGCAGACAATATTTGGTGGACAAGAAAAGCTCGAATCCAAACAGAGAAACGACTTTTATCTAACGCTTTTCACTCACAAGTAATACTACTCTGGTATTCATTCTTCTCTGTCGCCGTATCCGTTTATTATCTAAATAACCCACAAAATGGAATCGAAGCAATCTCTTGGGTTGTATATTCTGTCCTCGTACTTTGCATTTCAGGTTTCATCAATGGGCTTTCATTTAAGGAAAGAGCAAACCTAATCAAAGAATGTTATGAAAGTTTGAATAGCATTATGCATCAAGCCTCCAAGCCAAATCCTGATTTGGACACTTTATCAACAGCCTACGAATCTAAGCTAAATGCTTGTGAAAACCACACTGACAAAGATTTTGCCATCGCACTATGCCAAGAGTATTGGGCAAGTACTAGCAGCGTAAGACAAGTAAGCAAAGATTTCCATTCAGACACCTCGGAAAACAAACAACAACCCAAACAAGCTCTTACTAGAATACCAACATCACATCACTGGTTTTTAACAGTATCTTATTTTGTTGTTAGATTGTTAACTCTTGTGTTTTTCTATGTCTTGCCAGTACTGATATTGCTTGCATTAAACTCGTCTTTATTCTTATCCACTCCAACTTGTACTGGTTGATAAAATGCGTGTACAAGACCAATTTAATAAAGAGTTTAGGCACGAGAATCTAAAAGAAATCTTTTCCAATTATGTTGTATATTCTGGTGCGACTGGCATAGACAATATGAATCAGTATTCTTTTAGAAAACAGTTAGACCCACAAATTGAAATCATTTCTCGTAAAATGATTGAAGGTTCGTATACGTTTTCCAAGTACAAGCTAAAGTTGCTGACTAAAGGGAGAAATAAAGCCCCTCGTGAAATCTCTATCCCGACAGTGAGAGATAGAATTGCATTACGTGCAATGTGTAACTTTCTACAAGACAGATTTGCAGAATCAGTGAAGTTCACGCTTCCTCAAGATGTCATTAAAGATGTCAAGGCTCACACTTTATCTGGTGACTTTGATAGCTATATTAAGTTAGATGTTTCGAATTTTTATCCATCGATAAGACATAAAAACCTACGCTCTCAATTGAGAAAGCGCATTAGGCAAGATCACATACTAGACATGATCTTTTCGGCTGTCACTGCCCCTTCAGTTCTAGTTTCGAGAAAGGATGATAAGCCAAGTGAAGTAGGCGTACCTCAAGGGTTGGCTGTTTCCAACATCCTTGCTGCCATCTACCTCCAAAACATTGACAAATTTTTATCTGAATTGCCTAACGTAAAATGCTACCGCTACGTTGATGATGTATTAGTTCTTTGTTCTGCTGATCAAGCACGTGATCTAGCACAAATCATTATCAAGAAGTTTCGCAATATTGGTTTAAAAATACACAGCCCTGAGAACGCGCCAGAGAAGTCAAAAATTGACTCACTTGCTAACGGTTTTGATTATCTTGGGTATCAATTTACCAATGAGCATATCTCTGCAAGAAACGGTTCGATTGAAAAGTTAAAGGCTTCTCTTGCAGGAATTTTTACAAGCTATAAGCACTCTAAAAATAAGAGCTTAAAAATTTTAGAATGGCGATTGAACCTACGAATCACTGGCTGTGTGTTTGAGAAGAAATGTAAGGGTTGGCAATTTTTCTTCGCTGAGATCAATGATGAAAAACTACTCCACAGACTAGATCATTATGTCCTGCGCTTATGTAAGCGTTTTGAGGTAGAAATCAAACCTAAAAAGTTTGTTCGTACTTTCAAAGAAATTAGCCACAACAAATATAACACCAGTTATGTACCAAACTTCGACCAGTATGACGTACCTGAGATGAAAGAGGTGTTAGTTCAATATTTTAGTTTTGATTTGACCAATATACCTGATGAAGAAATTCGTTACCACTTCCATAAAAAAATAGGTTCTCAAGTCAGAGAGCTAGAAGTTGATGTGAAAGACTTTGGTTACTAGGTTACGTGTCCGGTTAAACAAGGGGAGATGTTTCCTCGATCCTATAGATGCCAGACAGGCATTACTGGCATTAGGTAAAATAGACCAAATAATGATTCAAAGACGTGAGGCTTAAACTGTAACTAACTTGCTTTGGGGCAAAAGCTTGTTAGAACAAAAGGCAGACTGCGACAAATAGCATCGAAAAGTTTCGGACTTTATTGTCATGGTTTCAGTATTCATTGTCGAGTTTCAAGCTTTAATGTCCTCTGACACCTGGACCCTCTCAAGTAACGATACTGCCTCAACAACAATAAAAGTTGCCGAGTTGACGATGGCTGAATTGGAACAGTGAGTGGGATATCGACAATAAGGGTAGTGGACAGTTTACTGTACGTCCGCACTTCGCTCAGACCAGCCGGTCAGGCTTAGTTATGTTCTACCCAACACCTGTTAGTTCAAGTCTGAGCTAATACATATCAGATAACGGGAAGTGGACATCATCAATATGCTACATATGCGTGATCGTAATACTTCGTCATTCATCTCTGGTCACTATCACGAAACCTTTTCTTTTTTGCCTCCTGCATCGCCTGATGCCTTCTTCGTCTGGGCACCTCATTGGCGCCAAATATAATAACAAAAAAAATTAATGCAATAACAATAAATAAAATAATCATTTGCCGTCCTTTTTCAGTTTTTTATCAATCCCATCCTCTTCCTTTTCAATCGATTTTTTACGACGTTTTTCAAGAGCGTCCGAAGACTTTTTCCCTGCAAAAGCTGATGAAATTGCAGTCACTAATAACCCAACAGCAGCCAGGATGTTTTTACTTTGTGACAAGACCATATTCCTCGTTCAGAAATCTGTAGAAACCTTTGTCTATATTGCCGTTATCGAAAGGTTCCCGGCCATGGACATCAATTAAAGTATTACGCAGTTTTTGTATCTGCGACTTTAAATCATCCACCGTCATTTCACCAGAAGCGTACTTATACCTCAGCAGTTCAAGCGAGACAATCGTTTCGAGTTGGGCTACATCAGTGGCCTTAAGATCTTTGCTTTGCCGCAAACGCTCAGCTGCTGCTGTTACTACAGTAGGCTCGCAATAATCATCGGAGTCTTCAAAATGATAAAAGTTTTTTGTATTAGTGGCATGGTTTACTAAGCGCATACAGTTTTTACCCAATTGTCAAAATTTGATTCGCTGTCATTAAGTACGGAAATAGATTTCTCGTAATGAGTCATGACCTGACGATGCTGTTTATGAACTATCAACACCGATCGGGCACTGTTCCAGAGGAACGGGCCAGCAATAAGGTAGTTCAGCTTTCCGGTTCGCCCAAGAGTTCCTGTTACCAGCAGAATCATCTGTATAACAAGTGCAGTGCCATAAGCGATCACCGCAAGTTGCGTCTTATGTAGCTCTTTTTCATCTTCTGGAGTATCCAGTCCCCTATGAGCAAAAGCGGCATAAGAGAGTAAAAGCAGCTTCATGACAGCGTAGCTAGATATATCAGCTGTGTTTATAGTTCCGTATTCATCTCCCAGAGCTTCCATCAAAGGGTTAGAAGCCGCATAGCCTGATGATTTGGTGGGATCCTCTTTCCATTCTGTAAAAAAAGAAGAAAAGGGTAAAGGTAACCCTTTCGTTGTGGGTAAATCGGAAAGATAGTGGGTCAGAATATGCAGGATTGCTTTAAGATGCAGGCCGAGTCCACTGCTCCCGGGAAAATTACTTTCGAGGTATTTTAGCACCAGCGAATATACAGTTTGCCCACCGACATCTTGCCCATCATACGTATAACCGTCTGGTAGTTTCTGATTGAGATTAAAGTCGTGCCCAAAGATAGATCGATGGTTAGCACCTGCCCGGTAATCTAAGGGACTGGTACCTTTACCCACAGGCTTAAAATATTCATGCAGCTTTACGAACTTTTCTTCCAGTGCATCGGCATAGAGATTTGTCATATGTGCAGCGCCAACCCCCATGATCCCAATGCAAATTGCCACAACAATATCATTGGAATTGAGTGCACGATAGTCCGTCGATATCTCCAGGTCGGCAAGCATCGTCTTGAAGTCTACCGTATCGATTGCCATTTTGGCCCGGTCATCCAGAGACAAGTGAGCGGTGGTCGGGTCAACTACAATTTCACCCGTATGCCGCTTTACCAGATAGTCCAAGTTGGTTGCTCTTTGATTCCAGTATGCATCTTCCGGTTCTGCTATGAAAACCGATTTAATTTTGTACCATATATTCGCCATTACGTCCTCATGTGCTTTTTTAAGCAGAGCTATGTTCAAGGCTGGCTGTCCGTCAGCATGACGGAATAGTGGATCCCATGTGACAGACTGATTGATAAAGGCTTATTTAGTGTCCGCGGGATGGCCTATGGTGCAAGTGGTATTGTCCTAACAATGCCTCCTACCAGACGGACATTCACATATTGCTTGTGATCATAGTAATTTATCTCACCACTGATCTAGGCCATATTGTTTCCTTTATCTGCGTACAAATGACCAATTAGCTCGTATTGTAATAGAAGGAACCACATCATCATAGGACAATGGAAGCATATTAAAAAAAGAATATGCTTCCTCATCTGAGATTTGGTCGGTAAATCTACTATCAGAATAAATGATAAATTCAACAATCGATATTATATCGGCGTTCTCATTAAGCAATTTGCTATTGCGATAGGATAGCAAACTTGCTCGCAACATGCTGTTTTCGTCAATCATAAAAATCCTTTATCCAAATACTCATTAAGGCTCGTGAAAATTAACTTGAACAACAATCATCCAATATTTATCCTTTAGCAGGAGATAATACCAGTGTAATGCGAGTATTTACAACATTAGACACAAATAGTTTATATGCAAAATGAGAAATGGCTTTCCTATTTATATAAGGGGACATTTAGAGCCTATCTCAATAGGAGCTAAATTCATCACCTTACCCAGCCATATCGATGTTTAAAAGTCAGGCTGTATAAGGTTTTGGTTACAGTGATAATATATTTTTTATGCGGTAATTAATCCCTATTGAGATAGGCTCTTATTATAATTAATTAGGTTGGAGCCTATTCCGTACTTTATATCCATCAGTCCAGCTTCAACCCGTAGAGATGATTGAGTCAGTGTGGATGAATAACCGCGTAGAGCGGATCAGTTTAATGTGATGATGCGATGCCAGTCATGACTTGATAAACAGAGTATTAAGACATTGCTTGAATGGGATAAACAAGACGCATGATAAATGATGGTCTGAAACAAACGGTAGGGGCGAAGTCATATAGGCTTTCGAAGATAGCGCAGTTGCCACAAGCAATCCGGGATCGCATTGCTCACATCGATTTCACCTTATTGTTTAAGGGGGAAGCGGTACGGGCAGATTTAGTCGATCGCTTCAGCATAGCGGCTACACAAGCAACGAAAGACTTCTCGCTATACAGAGTGCTTGCACCAGGTAACATTGAGTATGACCAAAAGCTCAAGCTGCATAAACGAGGTGAAGCATTTGAGCCCTTGTTCGACTACGACGTCGTTCGAACATTGGCGACAATTAGCCAAGGGTACGGAGATGGTTTTACTGGCAAGATAAAACCGCCTTTTGCGTGTGAAGCGCCTTATCACCTTAACAAGCCGAGTTTATCGATAGTGGCGAAAGTCACCGAAGCCATCCATAAAGGCAAAGCCTTGCGTATCACCTATGTGTCGTTATCGAGTGGTGAAACAATACGTGAAATTGTGCCGCATACGCTGGTGGACAATGGCCTGCGTTGGCATGTTCGTGGTTTTGACCGCGAGCATGGTGAGTTCCGTGACTTTGTATTGACCCGAATTAAAGCTGCGGTTGTGCTTGAAGACTCCACTTTGTCTGAAATGGAGCTCGAACCCCAAGACCGGCAATGGAATCGCTTTGTAGAGCTAGAATTAGTGCCGCATCCTCGTATTGAGCACAGCGAAGCGATTGAGCTAGACTATGGCATGACGTGGGGCGTGATGAAAGTTGAGATTAGAGCGGCAACGGCAGGCTATTTACTCAGACAATGGAATGTGGATTGTTCTTCCAACGCCACACTAAAAGATGGTGGAGCTCAATTGTATTTAAAGAACAGAGCAACACTTTATGGAGTTAAAAACATCATGCTAGCTCCAGGGATTGAAAAAGAACTTGGTAACTAATGCACAAAAACGAACTTGGCGCAGGGTATAAATTTTGATGAAAATAATCGATAACCTTAACAACCTATTAGGTGACGAGCTTCAACAGACGCTGGCACCGAACACAAAGTTAAAGATTGCTGCGTCTTGCTTTTCTATTTATGCGTATGAGGCTCTCAAAAAGGAGTTAGCGAAGATAGACTCACTTGAGTTCATCTTCACATCACCTACTTTTGTCGCGGATGAAGTTACCGATAAATTCAAAAAAGAAAAACGAGAGTTCTTTATCCCCAAAGCTGAGCGTGAACGCAGCCTTTACGGAACTGACTTTGAAATACAGTTAAAGAACAAGCTCACTCAAAAAGCGATCGCTAAAGAGTGTGCAAATTGGATCAGAAAGAAAGCGACATTCAAATCAAACAAAACTGATTCTCCAATGCAGTCGTTTGTTGTGACGGAAGCACCTAGACAGCAAACAGAGACAAAGAGTGCAGTTTTTGCTCCGGTTAGCGGGTTTACGGCGGTTGATCTAGGGTATCAGCGAGGAAATGCTATTTCGAATTTTGTGCAAAAAATCGATGAGCCAAATTTCACAGCCCAGTACTTACAGTTATTCGACCAAATTTGGAAAGACCCTGCGAAGCTCCAAGATGTTACTAAAACCATTTGCGAGCATATAGAGTCTGTCTACCAGGAAAACTCGCCTGAAAAAGTCTATTTCATTATTTTGTATAACATTTTTAATGAATTCCTTGATGATATTACAGAGGATGTATTACCAAATGATCGAACCGGCTATCAGGACACCTTGATTTGGAACAAGCTATTTAACTACCAAAAAGATGCCGCGACGGGGATTATCAATAAGTTAGAGACCTATAATGGCTGCATTCTGGCTGATAGTGTTGGTCTTGGTAAAACTTTTACAGCGTTAGCTGTCATCAAGTATTACGAGCTCAGGAACAAGTCCGTACTTCTACTATGTCCGAAAAAATTGGCGGATAATTGGCTCAACTTTAATCGAAACCTAAAAACAAATATCTTTGCTAAAGACCGTTTTAGTTACGATGTTTTGTGTCACACAGATTTGAGCCGAACCTCTGGCGAATCCTTCGGTACTCCGTTGAATAGAATCAACTGGGGTAACTATGATCTGGTCGTCATTGATGAGTCGCATAACTTTAGAAATAACGATGCAGTGAAAGATCGAGAAACTCGATATCAGAAACTGATGAATAAAGTGATTCGCGCTGGCGTAAAAACCAAGGTGCTGATGCTATCAGCGACACCAGTGAATAACAGATTTACTGACCTAAGGAATCAACTTGCACTGGCTTATGAAGGTGAGTCGAGCAATCTCACAAAGCATCTTAAAACCACAAAAAGCGTGGAACAGATATTCAACCAAGCACAAGCTGCATTTAACGCTTGGTCCAAACTAGACCCAGAGACGCGAACAGCTAAAGCCATTCTCGATGCCTTAGATTTTGACTTTTTTGAACTGCTTGATAGCGTCACTATCGCTCGCTCACGAAAGCACATCACAACTTTCTACGACACAACAGATATTGGCCATTTCCCTGAACGTAACAAGCCAATATCGTTTCATTGTCCGCTTACTACTCGTTCGGATGTAGTAAGCCTGAATGAGATCTTTGAACAGCTTAAGCTACTCAAACTATCTGTTTATGCGCCAGTGAGTTATATCCTCCCGAGTAGATTGAAGAAATACGAGGAGATGTATGACACGCAAGTTGAAGGCGGAAAAGGTAAGTTAAAGCAAAGCGACCGTGAAAAAAGCTTGGTTGCATTGATGACAACGAACCTTCTAAAGCGTCTTGAGAGCTCCGTATACTCGTTCAGAAGCACCTTGCAATCTCTCCATGATAACCATGTTCGTGTTCTAGGTATTATCGACGAATTCTATAAGCGAGACGGGCAAACCGAAGTTAGCAGTCTCGTTGAAGCGCTTGAGTCTATTGAAGCAGATGAAGACGATATGCCTTCTTATCACGATATGGAAATCGGCAACAAGATCAAAATCAAGCTGATGGATATGGATCTTCCATCCTGGCAGCAGGATTTAGATGGTGATTTGGAGCTGATCAAAGGGTTACTAGATTCTGTTAGCAAAATTAAGCCAGAAGAGGATGCTAAGTTGCAGCATCTGAAATCACATATTGCTGCAAAAATAAATAATCCGATAAATCCTGGAAACAGGAAAATCATCGTGTTCACGGCGTTTGCTGACACCGCTCAATATCTGTACGAGCAGTTGTCACCTGTGATGTTAAGCGAGCATAGAATCCATACTGCGATGATCACTGGTGGTGCCAGTTTACCTAAGACCACCTTAAAAACCGGACGAAAAGGTTACGACACACAAGAAGTGCTCACCTTGTTTTCGCCAGTTTCCAAATCGAAAGCAAGTGTATTACCTGACGAACCCGCTGAAATCGATTTGTTGATTGCTACAGACTGTATCTCTGAAGGACAGAACTTACAGGACTGTGATTACTTAATTAACTTTGATATTCATTGGAATCCAGTTCGGATTATTCAGCGCTTTGGGCGAGTTGACCGTATTGGCTCGCCGAATAAATGCATTCAGTTAGTTAACTACTGGCCTGATATATCGCTGGATGAGTACATCAACTTAAAAGAACGTGTTGAAAGTCGAATGACAATTGTTGACGTGACAGCGACCGGTGATGATAACGTTCTAAGTAGTCAAGCGAATGATGTGTCGTACCGTAAAGAGCAGTTAAAGAAACTACAAGAAGAAGTCATCGAGCTTGAAGATTTAAAAACGGGGGTTTCTATCACCGATCTAGGTCTAAACGAATTTCGAATGGACCTGCTAAATCTAATGAAACTCTACGGCGAACCAAGAAATGCACCAAGCGGCATGCATGCGGTGGTTGAAGCTAAGCCAGAATTAGGGTTATTGCCTGGCGTGGTGTTTGCGCTGAAAAACGTCAATAACAGTATCGATAGAGATCTGCAAAACAGGCTCCACCCTTATTACCTTGTCTATGTATCGAATGAGGGGCACATCGTCGCTAATCATTTTGAGGTAAAGAGATTATTAGATTTAATCCGCAGTAGCTGCAAAGGGCAAACAGAGCCGCTCAGTGATATTTGTGCGTTATTTAATCGCCTAACACAAGACGGTCGAGATATGCAGCGTTACTCTCACCTTCTAACCGATGCCATAAAAAGCATGGTTGAAGTTAAGGAAGAAAAAGATATTGATAGTTTGTTCAGTGGTGGCGCTACCTCTGCTTTAGTGAATACATTTGCCGGGCTTGATGACTTTGAATTGCTGGCATTTATTGTGATCCAGCAAAAGCATCTGATGGAGAATAGTGCTCAGGATGAGGTTAGCTAGTTTATGAACTCACCTTGGATATTTCCTGACAACGCAAAGTTCGGTCGAGTCGTGCCTAAGAACAAAATATATGAGCACAGCGCGGCAACCACTGGGTTGAAGTCACTTTTTGTAGAGCAAGTAGATCAAATTCTTTGGGCTTACAAGCTATCGCCTAGCACGCTGAATATTCCCCAAACCAGTGAGGTCAGTGAAATACAGGTTTTCAGTGTGAAGCTTAAAGGTGACTCGATAGACGACAGCGTACTTAAAGCGATTGATTTGGCCATACCTTTTCCCATTCTATTTGAGGTATGGGGTGCTAGTGGTGAGCAAGGCCATTACGCCGCTTGCTATAAGCGTAAGGCAGAGAACGATCAGGCCAAATGGGTTTGTAGCCGTTATTTGTTCTCAGAAACGTTCTATTTAGTTAATGCATCAACAGTAACTTCTGAAGTTTTGGTTTTGCCAACTGCAATCGATATGGCGCAGCTGTATCAAAAGCTTCTTACGCGCTTATTACCCATACCCAAACGAACCGCCGAGAGTATTGAAGAGGTCATTGAACGCTTGATGGCAATTCAGGCATTGGAAAAGCAAATCTCGCAATATAAGAAGAAGGTTCATGCTGAGAAACAGTTTAACCGCAAGGTTGAGCTCAATAAGCAGTTAAAGAATTTAAGGTGCGAGCTTGAAGAGTTACTCGCATAAAGAATATACAGATAAACAATGTTAATCAGTTAAATAGTGCCCGCTTTCATTATGGCCTAAATAGTTGGTGTGGTAGCTAGGCGACAAGTGAGTGAACCCCTGAGCATAGTTTTTCTATGTGATTGGGGTGAATGAACGCAGTTAACAACGCTACCGCGACAAATATGACGGCGATAAATGTAAGGCATCACGCAAAAGGTAAAACACATGGATAAATTAAAGATGCACAGCCCCGACATGACGCAGCAAAACATAGAGAAAATTCAGGCGTTGTTTCCGAACTGCGTGACGGAATCAAATGGTGCTAACGGAGAGCTAAAGCTGGCCATTGATTTTGACCAACTTAAACAAGAGCTATCAAATTCAATCGTTGAAGGCCCGCAAGAGCGCTATCAGCTGAACTGGCCTGGTAAACGAGAGGCACTACTAACAGCGAATGCACCTATCGCAAAAACATTAAGACCTAGTCGAGAAGAAAGTGTCAATTTTGACACCACTGAAAACCTCTTTATTGAAGGCGATAACCTCGATGCGCTAAAGATGTTGCAAGAAACTTATTTAGGCAAGGTTAAGATGATCTATATCGACCCTCCTTACAACACTGGAAACGATTTTATTTACAACGACGATTTCTCTGAGAGAAATGATCTTTTTTTAAAGCGATCAAACCAAGTAGATTCAGATGGTAATCGCTTAGTCGCAAACAGGGATACAAATGGTAGGTTCCACTCTGATTGGTTAACTATGATGTATTCAAGATTAAAGTTAGCCAGAAATTTGTTATCTGATGACGGCGTTATATTCATCCATATAGATGACAATGAGGTAGATTCTCTAGGGAAAATCTGTAGCGAGATATTCGGTGAGCAGAATTTTATAAATATTATTACCGTTAAAACTAAAATAGGTGGAGTATCTGGAAGCTCTGAAGGAAAGAGCCTGAAAGATGCTACTGAATTTATTTGGGTGTATTCAAAAAATAAAGAGTCAACGTTCCTTAACCCAGTTTATATAAAAACAAAACTTTCAGACCGTATCAAGAGTTACGAAGAAGAAGGCAAAAGTTGGAAGTACACATCAATAATCACCAACTTGGAAAACAAAGTTCTTATCAAGGAAGATAAAACTAAAAAAATCAAATTCTATGGATATGAGAATTTGCAAACAATGTCTCTATCAGCATTTGCCAGATCGAAAGGGATCACGATAGATGAAGTTTACAATCAGTTCGCAGATAGGATATTTCGCACTACAAATGCCCAGAGCAGTGTAAGGCAAACTGTAATCAGAGAAACGTCCGGACATGACTTTCCAATGTATAGTTGTGTCTATACACCAATAAAAGGACGTAATGAAGGAACAGAGATTGAAGTTTTTTATAAAGCAGGGTCAACATCAGAACAACGTAACATGGTTATGTTTTTAGCTGACGTAGTAGAAAAAGTTGATAATACCTATTACTACATGGATCGTATTACTACTCTTTGGGATGACATTGAGTACAACAACCTCACAAAGGAGGGAGACACTGAATTTTCTAATGGTAAAAAACCAGTAAAACTACTCCAAAGGTTAATTTCTTTATCGACTGATAAAAGTAGTATTGTATTAGATTTCTTCGCTGGAAGTGGTAGCACTGCCCACTCAGTAATGGCGATTAATGCTGAAGACGGCGGAAACCGAAAATTTATTATGGTTCAGTTGCCGGAAGAGTGTGATACAGAGTCAGCAGCGTTCAAAGCTGGCTACAAAACTATTGCTGAGATTTCTAAAGAACGCATCCGCCGAGCTGGTGCAAAAATATTAGCAGGCGAGTGCCACAAAGACTGGAATAAAGACGTTGGATTCCGAGTACTTAAAGTGGATACCTCGAATATGGCGGATGTTTACTACTCTCCAGATCAAGTTACTCAGGGTTCGCTAGACTTATTGGTAGATAATATTAAATCAGACCGCACTGATGAAGATTTACTCTTTCAAGTACTGCTGGATTGGGGCGTCGATTTAACCTTACCAATCAGAAAAGAAACGATTCAAGGCAAAACAGTTTTCTTTGTTGATGATGATGCATTAGTGGCCTGTTTTGATCTGCGTATAAATGAAGTATTGATTAAAGAGTTAGCCATAAAAGAACCACTTCGCGTAGTATTCCGTGATGACGGCTTTGAGTCTGATGCAGTAAAAATTAATGCCGAGCAGATTTTCAAGCAAGTGTCCCCACATACTGAAGTTAAAGCGATATAAGGAGGGAGTATGAAGTTAAAGTTCAAAGTCCAACCTTATCAAACTGTTGCCGTAGAGTCGGTTGTTGACTGCTTTGCGGGACAACCTAATACCTCCGGCGTAACCTACCGAATCGATCCTGGCGTTGCCAAAGATAAATTTGGCAACGCTGGCTGGGATATGAGCGACCAGGATGGTTTTAAAAATGCTGAACTCGCGCTCACTGAATCGCAGCTATTGCAGAATATCCATGGTGTTCAAAGTAGACAGAACCTCCCTGTTTCAGAAGCGTTAATAAGCAATTCCAGCTCTAAGATTAATCTCGATGTTGAAATGGAAACCGGTACTGGTAAGACATATTGCTACATCAAAACCATCTTTGAGATGAATAAGCGCTATGGCTGGAGCAAATTTATTATCGTTGTGCCTAGCATCGCCATTCGTGAAGGTGTTTATAAGTCGCTGCAAATCACAAGTGAGCATTTTGCTCAGAATTACAACGGTAAAAAGGCTCGGTTCTTTATCTATAACTCGAAACAATTGCATCAGTTAGAAAGTTTTTCTTCTGACAGTGGCATCAATGTGATGGTCATCAATATTCAAGCCTTTAATGCGTCAGGAAAAGACAATCGACGTATTTATGAAGAGTTGGATGACTTCCAGTCTAGGCGTCCTATTGATGTTATTAGTGCAAACCGTCCAATCCTGATTTTGGATGAGCCGCAGAAGATGGAAGGTAAAAAGACATTAGATGCCTTAGCCAAATTCAAACCACTGATGGTACTTCGATATTCGGCCACGCATAAGACAACACATAATAAAGTGCATCGCCTGGATGCGCTTGACGCTTATAACAATAAGCTGGTTAAGAAAATTGCCGTTCGTGGTATTTCAGTAAAAGGCTTGGCGGGAACGACAGCCTATCTATATTTGGAATCCATCGAGATCTCGAAAAAAATGCCAGTGGCTCGTATAGAGATCGAGGTTAAACAACAAAATGGCATCAAACGCATACCCAAGAAGGTTACTAAGGGCGATAATCTTTTTGATCTTAGCAATGGTCTGGACCAGTACCGTGACTTTGTGGTTACTGATGTCAACGCGATTAACGACACGGTTGAATTCAAAAATGGCCATGTTTTAACCGCGGGCGATGCCACGGGAGACGTGACCGAAGAGACAATTCGCCGCATACAGATCCGCGAGACAATTAAAGCGCACCTTGAAAAAGAAAAAACACTTTTTAGCCAGGGTATAAAGGTTCTCTCTCTATTCTTTATTGACGAAGTCGCAAAGTATAGGGATTACTCTCAAGCGGATGAGAAAGGTGATTATGCTCGCGTCTTTGAGGAAGAGTACTCCTTGCTTGTACAGGAGTATCTTGATGAGTTGACCCTTTTACCGAGTGAGCAGAATGATGCCTATAAAGCCTATCTATCGGCCATTGAAGGCTCTAGAACGCATAATGGCTACTTCTCAATTGATAAGAAATCAAATCGTCTTCAGAACCCTGGCTTTAAAGTTCGTGGTGAAGATGCCGGGCTATCAGACGATGTAGATGCCTATGACTTGATTCTAAAAGATAAGGAAAAGTTACTGTCGTTTGAAGAGCCTACTCGATTTATCTTTTCACACTCGGCCTTACGCGAGGGTTGGGATAATCCAAACGTATTTGTCATGTGTATGTTGAAACACAGCGACAATACTATCTCTCGTCGTCAAGAAGTTGGACGTGGTTTACGTCTGGCCGTCAATAAACATGGTGACAGACAGGACCATCCGGCAACTGTGCATGAAATTAATGTTTTGTCGGTGATTGCAAGTGAAAGCTATAAAGACTTTGTCACGAATCTGCAAAAAGAGATCAGCGAGTCTCTCTCTGCGAGACCTAGAAAAGCAGATGAAGCTTATTTTACGGGTAAGATAATTACAACGGCTGATGGCCCGGTAGAAGTAACACCTGTCATGGCTAAGCAAATTTATAAGTATTTGCTTAAAAATGATTATACCAATGACGCTGACGATTCAATCGCGCCATCATTCCACCAGGCTAAGGCTAGTGGGCAGTTAGCGCCAATGCCTGCTGAGTTAGAGCCTTACCGAGAGCAAATATTGACCCTGATTGACGGTGTTTATAGTGAAGCGCAATTGCCAGGTGTTGGTGATGATCGTAAACCTAAAAACAATCCTTTGAATGCTAATTTTGATAAGAAAGAGTTTCAGGAGCTTTGGCACAAAATCAATCGCAAAGCGGTTTATAAGGTTGATTTTGATTCGTCTGAGTTGATTAAAAATTGTATTCGAGTGCTCAATAAAGAACTTAAGGTAACGCCTCTTCAATACACCATTCAAGATGGTGTTCAATTGGATGGCATTACCGACGAACAACTCAAAGCTGGACAAAGTTTCAAGGTGAAAAACACTGAGACTGAAACTCATCAATCGAGCATTCATTCTGCTGTTCGTTATGACTTGGTTGGTAAGTTGGCTGAAAATTGTGTGCTGACTCGCAAAACAGTCGCCGAAATACTGATGGGTATAGAACCTGTAGTATTTGCACAATTTAAGCAGAACCCTGAGCATTTTCTCGCTGAGGCTTCACGCCTTGTGAAAGAGCAAAAGGCATCTGTGATCATCGAGAAGCTATCATATGATCCAACGAACGAATCTTATGATGTTGATATATTCACGGCAGAGCAAAAAATCACTGATATGACAAAAGCCGTTAGTGGCGTTAATAAGCATATTTATGATTATGTAGTCGTTGATTCACAAGGTATTGAGCGGGACTTTGTTACTGAGCTCGATACAAGCAAAGAAGTCGTGGTTTATGCAAAACTGCCTCGTGGTTTTCTGATACCGACGCCTGTTGGCGACTACAACCCTGATTGGGCGATTTCTTTCAAAGAAGGAAGTGTTAAACACATTTACTTTATTGCTGAGACTAAAGGAACGATGTCTTCGCTTGAATTGCGTGGCATAGAAGATCGCAAGATTGAATGTGCTCGGAAATTCTTTGAAAAAATTAATGCAGAGATCACGAGTGAAAACGTCAAATATGATGTTGTAACGAGTTACTCGAAATTGATGGAAGTCGTAAACGGTTAGATATTAATGTCACCAATATGGGCTGCTCTTTCTAGGATGGGAAGCCCATTTTTGATTTTGGATGGGATCTTTTATGGTTACTTTTGACCAGCTGATGCAGCCACTCATCATCGCCCTGAACAATCTTGGCGGCTCAGGCAGTATTGATGAAATATACGAGGAGGTCGTGGAGCTAGAAAAGTTTGATGAGCAGACTTTAGCCGTGTTGCATAACCCCGAAAAGAGCAGCCAAACAGAGGTTGGTTATCGATTGGCTTGGGCGAGAACCTACCTCAAAAAAGCAGGATATCTTGAGAATTCATCAAGAGGCGTTTGGGCTTTGACTGATAAAGCCAAGCAAAATGCTAAGCTGGATAGTCGAGAGATTGTGAACTTTGTCAGAGAGCTTGACCGAAAGCCTGGGGGGTCAAAAAGTTCTTCTTCAGAGCCAGAGCTTTCGTCTAATGATTCACCAGAAGAAGCTATGGCTTGGCGTGAAAAGTTACACCATGTACTCATTGAAGAAATGAGCCCTGATGCTTTTGAGCGGTTAACACAGAGGTTATTGAGAGAATCAGGCTTCATTCATGTTGAAGTGACTGGTCGCACGGGGGATGGTGGTATCGATGGCAAAGGAATTGCCCGAATCAATGGTTTGATGAGTTTTCATATTGCCTTTCAGTGTAAAAAATACAAAGGCTCAGTTGGGGCACCAGAAATCCGAGATTTCAGAGGGGCAACAGTAGGACGTTCAGATCGTGGGATGTTTATAACAACTGGCAGCTTTACAAAAGCAGCCATTGAAGAAGCCAACCGTGATGGTGTTGCTCCGATTGACTTGGTTGATGGTGATCAGTTAGCCGATAAGCTCAAAGAACTTAGTTTAGGTGTTAAAACAGAGTTGGTTGAAAAAGTAACAGTTGAACCAGACTGGTTTTTAAGTCTTTAGCTCTATCATCGCTACAGATAAGTGCAAGTTTCTTGCGACTATCTAACAACCTAATTGTTAGTGAACCTTCACACTATCGTGTCGGAGGTTCACTATGTTCAAAAACCTATTTTTTCAAGCCAAAGCATTACCAGAGCTGTCATCTCAACTAGATACAGAAATTCCACGCTACTCGCCATTCCTGAAGGGGGTGCCAGCTGCGTCACCCGAGGATTTGCAGTCCACACAAGACGAGCAAATTGCCAAACTGCTCCCAGATACTTGGTTTTAATCTGCTTGATTTCCAAAGGCTCATTCAGCCTTGCATTGATCATTGTGGTGGATTTTTTGAAGATCATTGACACCAGTGGCAGACCTGTTGAGAAAAAAGAGCTTGAACCAAGGTGGCGTGTTGCAGTGGCCTTCGGCGTTTTGTTCCATGATATTGGTAAGCTCGTATCAGAATATTCCCTAACAGACGAGGATTGCGGCTATTAGTGGAACCCTTTTAAAAGACAGGTAGCGGGCGCTACCTGCCTAAGTCGCTTCTAGTACTGACTATAGCCTATCGTACGGTAATTCGAACTGTAGTGTTTAGAATATTCTTTAGCTAGGTAATTTAATCGTTCTATTACGGTATTATAGTCATCGCTAAAGGATAAGGCTTCTCGATTTAAACAGTACCGACAGTTCTCAGGGTAGTGAACTATCGTACTGACATCATCCTTATTACAATTATGAAAGGCTATAACCTATGCTACGTGAATTCGCATTATAATGTTTCGAGTGCTCTTTCGCTAAGTAGCTTAGCCTATTCATCAACATCGCTCGATCCGCTTCAAACGTTAAGGAATTCTGATTTAAGCAATACTTACCGTTATTAGGATAGTGTACTAATGCGCCAGTCGGGTCTGAGATAGGGTCTAATTGGAGCTGTAACGCACTGTACCACGCTGTAGTAATCATCGTCCGTAAACTAGGTTCATCTAAGTTATAGTCTCCTAGGTGATAGTAGGCGTCTTTATTGAAGATTAATACACAGTGGTAGTGAGGGAGCTCAGAACTGGATTGTTCTTTTACCCATACGTAACGCAATCGGTTAAGGTAAGTACGTTGACCTTTTCGCCTTTTACTGTATTGATAATGTTTAAGCTTAGCGTTTAATGAATCAATGAAACGAGATATCACTTTATCTAGGTTAATAAAGCAGGTTGGCATATCACCGTGATTATCTATGACAGGAAACCGTAAGTCTACACGTAATGCCATAATACGTGTATAGTCAGTTAAGGAACGGGTTAAGGTCTTTTCTATGATTCTTATATAATCAGGGTTATAAATGGAATCGTTATCATTAGACATAAGTATACCTTAGAGCCATGGGTAATGGCTCAGTGATTAATTTAAAGGGTAGGGTATAGGTAATGAGGGTTACCTATACCCAGTTTGCGTTAATGGTTAATTCGATTACATACCTAATGATGAATATGTATTTATAGTGATATTCACTAATAGGATTATATGGCTAGTAGATATATACCAGTTAATTAATAGATCTATATATGGGATATTAGATTAAATAGATCAGTAATAGATTAGAAGTATATTACCTATCCAACATCAATAATATCACTCAGCCCCCTTTATATCAGAGTTGATTAACAAATAACCACTCTGGAGTTAATGCGTATAACTAGAAAAAATAAGGATTTAAATGTAATTCTATGCAATGATACCTAACGTTTCACTGTAAAATCTTGGTTTAAATAATTTTGACTGCCTATTGCCTCCATCATGGGAATGTACTCAGAAGGTCCATCTTTAACCTGTAATAAATCATTTAAATCAAATCGGTAAATATACGTTGTTTTATTTTTTTTCTTTGAAAAGAATTCAAGTCTAGATGCTAATATAAAAAGTGATTTATCCAATCTTTTTGAGTCCCTTAAACTGTTAGGGCCATATTGTCGAATGTAGTTCTTATTAATTTCTTTTATATTATTTTTATCAAAAAAATTATTTAGCCATACAGATAGAGTATCGGCATCTCGATTAGCCATGGAGATTTCATCATTAGCTGGAAATAACTTTAGTTGTTCAAGATAAAACCAGTGAACTAGTTTTCCCGCAGATTGTAAGCTATCTAATGAGATTAATTTTTTATCATATGAAAAATAATGTATTATCGCTGCTAAGCGGAGCCAATGCTCAGCCATTTTAGAGCCAAACTCCTTATGGTGATAAAGTGTGCCTGATTTCATCAAATTTTTCTCTATATCATTATAAGTATCAATCCAGTGAGCTTTTGCTTCGTCAGAAAGGGATAGGTTATATCTTATATTAATTCTATTGCGATTTTGTATTGTTGTTAATGATAATATTTCTGTTAAGCGATGATGAAATTTAGTTAAATATTCAGAGTATGATGTTGTATCTGTAATTATTCTATAACCTTGGGTTGATGCTGGTTGGCTAATCAAACATCGGGCAAAAAAGCCAATATCTTTAGCTTTATCTCCCTTTTTTTGTATAAATTCTTTGAATATAGTAGGTTGAACCATTAAGGATAATGTCATTCTTGCATCTTTAATATATTGATCTTCTTCACTCTTACGAGAGACAGAAAATGGGCTCCCATCCCACATCTTATTAATGAAGCCGAGCTCATTCAGAGCTCTCCCCTCGAAAACAACTCCTGCTTCATCTGACATCAAGCCTATGGAATTAGAGCCTTTGCTGAGGTGATCTTTAATTGCTTGTGGTGTCGCATCATTAAAACAAAATTTATATAGAATGGGCTCTTTGGGCTCAGAATTAGACAAAACTTTAAATTGTGCCTCAAAATCAGATAGGTCATTACCTTTTTGGTATGCGGTAGTAATGAGTTTAGATAATGACTTTTTCTTGAGGTCAAATAACTTTTTATCATGGCGATAAGCACTCATTTCAGTTTGATATTTTTGATTAAGTTCAGCCTCCATTTGATAAATGGGTTTCATGAATAGTTTATCGACGGTACTTTTCCTTTCCCCTGATTCAGCTAAAGTTAGAAAAAAAAGAGAGACAGGCATACTATCATTATTATATCTCAAAACGTTGATTTGGTTCTGACAAGCTAAAGACATAACTCCTAAAGCAGATACAGCAATTAAAGGAATGGGCGCTTGGGTATTTTTGTGAACTTCATTAATGGCATCTTTGATAATGTTCGGTAGAGCATCAATGGGGAATGTATTTTTATTCATATTTAAATTTCTCTATTTAAAACTAATTAAGTTAACTGCTACTCCTGCTATTAATAGCAGAAATAGCAATAATCAGAATGGTAAAAAAAAGATAAAGTTACCCTGATAAATAATTAATCAAAAAATACTTGATAAATTTATTTATTCAATTTAGTCTTTATTTAATTAATACAGCTATGACTAATAGGAGCCTTACTTTTCATTAATCCATATCAGTAAATCACTTAACAACCAGGCACAGGATTTAGGGCCTAGCTGCTTACGTTTAGGGAATTTACCTTCCCGTTCTAGTTTCCATGCGGTTGTGCGGGATATCGATGTGATTATTTTTCGCTCTTTTTCACGAACTAGGCGATCACGAGGTTCTCCATAACGTTTAAGAAGCTCCATACGTAACGTTGAGTTTGGGGTATTTGTATCCATTGTTATCTTTTCTTAGCAAATTTATTGGGTACGTATATAGTGATATAAATAACGGTAGCTTGGCAATCGATTGAACCCTTATTAAAGAATGGATTTTCAACTTATTGTTTTATTTGTTTTTATTTTTTACTTTGAGGTTTTTTGGGGATATTTGGATGACGAGATATTGGGAAAGTAGCCATGGACATTTGAAGAAAAAGGTATGGCAAACCACTAAATAATACTATGAGCTTAACGGAGGAAATTTGTGTGTGATAAGTATTTAATCGGACACCATTATATCTAATTATGGGTAAATGAGAGGTGATATCAAAGACAATAAGTTAGTATATACACTATTAACTTGAAGATGCATTTTTCAGCATCTGGAAGTTCTCATTAATACGATCAGTCAACGTCTCGGTGATGAACGGTATTTATAGCTGAAGAAGCAATGGATTCTTTTTGGCTGAGAGGAAGTGGCGGTTGTGCCTCAGCTGCTTAATCACCGGCTTGCTGTTTCAAGGCGCTGTAGGTTTTCACGAACATCTGCTGAGCTTTTGCGCTGAACTTATGCGGCACACCCTAGGGTCTTCGGTAACTGAAACTGTTGCGGTGCAGCCACTTGTTCATGTCCAGCACGGTGTAGTGGACATCCCACCATTCTTAGGCTTCAGCTTTTCGTTATTAAACTAGTCCTACTGGTGGCTACGGACTATCGTTTCATTAATACGCTGGGATTGAGCCTCTGATACCGCTTGACCAGCCTTCAGCAGAAAGCAGTATGAACCGTATCCTGTCCTAGATTCTACGTACGGCCACGACATTTGCGATGCTGTGCTTCAAGAGTACGTTTCTGTTCAGAACTGAGTTCAATATTTATATTGTCAGCATGCCCCTTATTTTGCATAAAATTAAGCAACTTCAATGAACGCGGGTATAGTTGATAATATCATTTCTTACGAATAAATTTAAATTAACCCCTCCTTTCTGAAATTGTAATAAAAAGGAGGGAAGCGGTTATTTTGTTTTTTTTATTAATTTTATTTCTGGATAAGAATTTACCCATCCTGCAGTGGTTGCCTCATTAAATTTAATTTTATTTCCTTTTTTTTCTGAAAGTAAATTTAAGTCTTTATTAAACTCAGTAGAACTATAACTTCTATTTTTAGAACTTTTCAATTCGTAAAAATCATCTGATAGCTTTTTGTAAAGAATATAAATGGCTTCACTTTGCTGAGCGGATGTTCTACTTTTCCCTTTATTAATATCGGGATAGGGTCTCCATTTGTTTTTTTTAGCTAAAGTTAAAAAAGTTTTCTCTAAAATATAAAATTCGCCTATAGCCACTTTTTCTTTTTTAGGTAAAGTGATTAAATCAAAACTATGATATTTAAATATATCTCTATCATTATCATTAATGATTCTATCTATATCTGGAATTCCAGAAATCATTAATTCTTTGAATTGTTCATCGTGCATAGATATATTAATGCCATCGAAAGAATCTCCTATTATATGATATACATCATTTGTATAATTAACACTACCTTTTATTTGTAATGGCCAATAACCTGATATTAATCCTTTTATTTTATATCTGTAATTTATATTTAAATCCATATTGAGTGATTCGCTTACTAATTCTAATTTGTATCTTTTGTCAAACGTGAAACTTTGAAGCTTGTTCTTTTTAGAGTTATAACATGATACTAGTTTTTCTATATCACAGGTAGTCGGTGATTTCTCTAGTTTTTCTTTCGAATTTAAATATAAAAAGCAGTCTTGATTATCATAGTGATAAAAAATATATATTCTATCAGTAAACCAGTATGCAAGGAGATCTCTGTAGTTAAAGTTATACTCATTGAGTATTTTCGATAATTTCAGAAATTTTATTCTTTTCATGATAACCTCATTAATATTATTGTGTTTTTTTATATATTACTATGAAAAATAAAATAGTCGTATTTTTATGAAAAATTTTTTGAGTGAAAGCTCCTTTGTGTGAGGTTTTTAAGTTATTTGTAATGATAAAACTCGATTTAATTCTTCTTCCCATAGGGATAAAGCTGCGCGTTTTTCATTTAGATAATCATATCTATCATAGTGTTTAGAACTGACGTCATTCAAAGCATGATTTTGAATTCTATCACGGATTTCTTTACTTATTCCAATTTCACCCATTAAGGTCTTACAGGTTCTGCGAAGGTCTCTTGCTGTGAAGTGTTTAAAATCTGGATGGTATTTCCTAAAGTAGCCAATTGCTTGTGCTAGGCTATCTGTTCTTGTTGGTCTTTTTCCATCTTTAGATAACGGAAAAATATAGTTACTATTGAGGTGAGAGGTGAGTTTTTGGATAGCTTCAAGCTCTGATAGTGCGGAATCTGTGAGAGGAATAAGGTGCTCGCGCTTATTTTTGGAAATATCAGATGTAATAAGTAGTGTTTTAGTTTTCCAGTCAATATTACCCCACTGACTTGCAATGAGTTCATAAGGTCGCTGTCCGCCTGTAAATATACATAGCCTAATTAAGTGTTGCATGAGGATACCAACACCAGAGGTTTCAGCTATTGAATTCATGATAAATGATAGTTCTTCCCAGTTTAACCATGTATTACCGACTTTTTCGGCAGCTGATTGTTTAGGTATCATTGAAACAGGATTTGACTCTAATCCAAATGTGATACCATTATTTGCATTCATAGGGTCGTTATCAGCCTTAATCCCAAAGTTAAAAGCAGCCATTAAATATGAACGTATCCGATTTGAATGTACAACCGCCCCACGTTGGATAATAGTACTTAACAGGTTTTTAATTTGGATTGGTGTTACATCCTTTGCCTTTGTGCCTCTAGGGATCTGCTCATAGCATTCTTTTTCCAGCCTTTTTAAGACATCTTGCCATGTACGTTTATTATCTTGTTTCATTTTATTAACATAGCCATGTATCAATTGCTCAAAAGAACCTTGGCTATTATTAAATTGGGCTAATTGCTGTTCTTCCTTTTTAAGGATATCTAATTCATTGGTTGGATCTTTACCCTCGCTGAGCCATAAACTATATGTTTTAGCAATTTCATTTGCAGTCGCTAGCTTCATTTCAGGCCATAGGCCAATTTGGATAAACTTTTCTTTTTTGCCTTTGTTTACATAATAGCGAAAGTAGAATACTTTTTTCCCAGAGGGTTGTACTTTGATACCAATGCGCCCAGTACCTCTCTGTGAACTTTGGTGCCAAGAATAGTAGGCTGAGGTTTTAGGCTTTAAAGCACGAATGGCTGTTTCGGTTAAATTCATTTGATTATCACCAATAATGTGAGAGACCTGATTATTATATCAGGTCAGGTAATGGGTCAGGTAGTGTTTGAACAATTAGGTATTAAAATAAACGAATGAGAACGTTTTTTTATTTTAATATTATGAATTTTAATAATAAAAAAACAGATTGAGAACAATTTAAGAAATGTGAGAACAAGTATTATGCATGACTCATAATCGATTGGTCACTGGTTCAAGTCCAGTAGGGGCCACCAAATTTTAGCTGTTAAATCAGCGCATTAAGCCACTTCTTAGCAAGTGGCTTTTTTGTTTCCATCCTATTCCTTTAGTCCAAGAAATCTCTTCACTGAAGTTCTCCCTATCTATTGAAAATAATGAATTTAAACTATTCGCTTTAAGATTAATTAGGTATCCGTTCCAGTTAAGAACCTAATGATAAAAGTATTTCTTTATGCTGCTAATGGGAGTTTGACTTCTACAAGATATGGTTTATTTTTATTTAATTGTCGTATATAGACTATCTATTTAAGGTTGGTTGAGTAATATTTATTTTTAAATGAGAAAGAAGTATTCCCATAATCATTAAAGCTATTCCTTTATGAGTGTTTAATTAATTATAAAAAGCACCATTGAGAATGTTCTTAATAGTGATCAGATTGATGGATTTTATAGGTGTTTCGTGATGACAACTTTGTTGTATGTTTAATCATGCACATTGGTTTAAAGAAAATATCCTCATAAAAATCACGATTAATTTTAAAAAGCATATATCTGTTAAGATTTTAAATTATATTATTAATTAAAATTTAAAGTGAGAAAGAAATATTTTTATATAAAGAAGTGTTTTTCTTGTTAATTGGTCTAATTTTTTATAATTAATGGAATTTAAAAATATATTATAGCATTTGTGTGGTGTTTAAATCTATTTAGTTATCCTTTATTGCGTTTTTGTAGGCTGTAATTGTAGGTTTTCGTATTTTTATAGTTGTTTTTACTTATGTGGTTATTGTTCTATGGTGAGATTAGTCTTAAATGGTGTTTTTTTATTTTTTTGAAATCTTTTGTAATAAGTTTGTTTTAATTTATTCTGACTTATTAAGTTCATGATTATTAATGAGTATTTTTAATTTTATAATTTAACTATTACAACTTTAAAGGGTTTTTTGGGAATTTTAAGCTATTGAATATTTAAAATTGCTGGAATATTATTAATCCCGAATTAGGTGTAACGACGATTGAAATATATTGTTTAAATTTAGTTTGCACATAAATGTATATAAAGTGTTGTCCTCCCAGGTTTTACTTTAATATGGTTGTTGTGCACTCTGAAGTTTAATTTTTTGTCCATGTTACTATTTCTACAATTACAATAATTTATTAACGCTTGGTTACTATATTTTGTGTTGTAGAAATAGTTTCTTTTTGAAAATAACTGTAGGAGTTAGGTAAAAAGCTCCTTAATGTTAAAGCGCCTACCTTAATCATACAATCATAATCTTATCAAGTTGACAAAAGCGAACTGAGAATGAGTGATTTTATATGTTCGTTATCGGTCGGTATATTTTTACAGCTATAAATATTTGAACGTTTCGATAAATAAATTGTTTTTGATAGCGACTATCTATTTGAATTGCTACCTTGGCGGTATTATTGTTTTCACACAGAAGGAAATGGTGCGATTGTCGTGATATAGCTAATTTAGCAACTTGAACTAGGGAACGAGTATTTCATTACTCAACAGAGGATATTGATAACATATCAGGTTCATGTAATCTCAGTGCTGAATTTTAACTTGGGGTCACTTAACGGGGTCTAGGCTAAAATAACACTGTATCTAAAGCTATCAATGCGTTAATTAACCATAGATGAATAGCAGGCAGTTCAAGTGAAAGCCTAAAGGCATTTCACAATAAGCCTTACCGATGAATAAAAAAATCAGCCGGTTGCAAGCACACAATACAATTCAAGAAAGCTACCGCACTGCTGATACTAGACCTTCTGTATAATTCGCGATAGCTCAAGTGCTGTGGGCAAATTTTATTGACCATGACAATTTTGAGAGAAAACCACTTTTCAATATTTCCTCATAAGACAAAATGAGCTTACTGAAAATGGATAGAGTCATACGTTATCATTAATGTGAAGAAAACCTCGACTTATCAAAAGTAAGAAAATTATTATTTTATAACTTAAATTATGACGTTGACTGTTTTATAAAGTAAGCAACTAAGGCGAATGAGCATAGGGTGCATAACGCTGCAAAACTAATAAAGGTCAACATTTGTGTCGAATTGACTAAAATATATCCACCAATGGCAGGGCCAATAGCCATTCCACCACCAATTACCAAATTTATGTTATTCATGAGCCTACCGCTGGTATCAAGCTGGGAGACCGCTCCCATAATAAAAGGTAAAACAAATGTCCATGTGAATTTAAACAATAAGGCGGCAACAATAAACCGTATTACGGTAGGTGAACCAATCAATAACAAGATACTTGTCATTAATAATCCATATCCTAAAAACACTAATTTATTGGTTTTAAACCGATTAGAAACAGTTGCCGCAATCACCGCACCAACCATACCTAAAATGGTGGCGATCGCTAAAATCTGACCATTCTCTTCAGCATCTAGCCCGCTATTTTGGCCAAATACACCTATGAATGTCCAAACTTGGCTCAAACAAATATAGAAAATGAGTATCGCAATAATGGCCATCGCCTTATTAATAAATGCATTTCGCGGGTGAGTTGATGAGTGATGATGTTGATCTTTTTCCATTATCACATTAGGAAATGCTCGAATTAATGGAAAAAAGATGACCATAAAAGCAGCGAGAATAAAGTAAACGATACGTAATCCGTAGAGTTCAAATAACGGTGGTAAGACAAGTAGTCCAAGTGTACCTAATGCGAGTTGACCTAAAACCCAAAAAGCGTACATGCGGCTCGGGTTTTCTGTTTTTCCGGCACATGAAATACACAGGATCATTAATGTACCACCAGCTAATGATGCTATGACGCGAAAAATTAACAAGGTGATATAGGTGGCCGCGAAAGCAGAGAGTAGGTTACCTATGATAAAAATAATGGCAGAGATAATGGCTATTTTTTGCCAATTAATACGGTTGATCCAATACCAAGCAGGAACAGTTGCAAAGCTCATAGCCCCTAATTCTGCTGAAAAAAGATAACCTATTTTATCGGCCGATAACTGCCATTGAGAGCCCAATTGAGTTGCAACTGCCGGCGCTGTCATCAAAATACCTGGGGCAATGGCCGCAAAAATAATAATTGCGAGTAGTAAACTCAATGAAGATTTTAGGATGACTTTTGGTGGCATGGCATTGACATCTTGTGTGTGCAGCGATTCGTTCATTTAAGCACCTCGTCAATAATAAGCAGTACCTTCGGTGAATGTTAATAAAAAGTTAATAATTACTTGTCGATTTTAGGGTGAAATAACGAAAGGTGACTATCATTCTTAAGAACGAAAAATAGGGCTTTTTTTGTTTTTTAGCGGCAACATCAAGAAATTTGCAGATTATCTGATAGGTTGAATAAACATACATTGGGAAAAGTTAATGGGATTTAAGTTCCCATTAACGTTTAAATAGAGAGGCTGTTTTAGAAATGTTCGCTATGCGATTTTTCTAGCGCGAAGCAGGCTTTTTCTAAGCCCCCTTTGCAGGCCAACTCAAAATAGTAGCGTGCCGCATAAGGAGAAGCATTTTCGACTTCACCTTTTTGCATGAGCCAGCCAAGGTTATATTGTGCATATGCATTGCCCTGTTCTGCTGCACGCATAAACCATTTCTGTGCTTGTTCAATGGAAACAGGAACTCCATCTCCTTGATAGTACATTAAGCCAAGGTTGAGCTGTGCATCTTTATCGCCCAGTTCAGCGCTGGTTTTTGTTTTTTCTGATTCTTCGAGTCGTTGACTTAACAAGTTTATATTATCAATCAAATTAAAATATTCATTTTTTCTTATTTCTAGATATGGGGTTTTATATTGCTTCTTAAAAATATCTAGCACTTAAATTTTATTGTTTAGCGATTTTTATCTCCATTTCGGTAGTTGAATTCCACTTTGAGCAATATCATTAATTTCATTCTAATTTATATTTTTCATCATTTTTTATTGTATTCATGAGTAAATGTCAATAGGTCAGAGGGGGGGCTTTTATTCAAGGATAGTGAATATGAAAAAATAAGTGTTGTAAAGATATTAATAGATAATTTGTATGGTGAGCAGCTATCTTCATAATATGATCTCGAAAATAATAAAGTGAGTGTCATATAATGATGATTTCTCTAAAGGTGATGAAGTTAGCAATAATGATTTTTTAATTAAGAATAGCTCTGTAAGAATATAAATAAAAAACGTGAAGTGAAAATAAACTTCTGTTTTATTTAATCCTAAACAATTAGTTTGATTAGAACAATATTACAGATATTGCAAAATATTATATCTAAAATTGAAGTGTTAATTAAAATTACCACGCTATTCAATACATTGATTTTATTGAGTTTATTTTATTTTGTTGGATTGATGGATTTTTCCATATATTTTTTTCGTTAAGTGTTATTACTTAACCTCTGAAAAAATATGAATTTCAGAATTATAAATCTAATTTTAAATCTTTTTGGGATTCTTGTAATATATAATTCTGGTCTAATTTGTATTCTCTTAATAGGAATGTTGAATGTACCAAGCTAATGTGGTTTTTTGTATTTGAATTACTCATTATTTGGATATTTAACTTATATCAATAACTGCTTGGTAGATATAGCTTTGTTTGATTTTGAGCAGCAGGTACAGTAAATTTATCTGCAACAGAGCAAGGCGTAAATATTTTCGTGCAAGCGGGCTTTAATAAATGAAGTTTGTTGTATCAGGAATTGAGGGCCTAATATGATAGTGGAACATGAAGTGTCAAAAAATATTTTTATGATTGCTGTTGGTAAAGAGATATTTCGTTTAAGGAAAAAGAGAGGGTTAACAGGAAAACAGTTAGCTGAAAAACTAAATGTCTCGCAGCAGCAAATATCTCGATATGAAAGAGGTGTGTGTAATATTAATGTTGATACCCTCTTTGTTATTTTGCATGAATTGGATTGTAGTTTAAGTAATTTCTTTAGTGCTGTTTATCTTAATGTTAATGATACAGAAAAAAAAGTTGGTTCTCATTATATTAATTTGTTTTTACCTCCATCTCCTTACTATAAAGGTGAGGATGCTTTTTCAGTAAAGATGAATAATTTGGTTGGCTAATTATAGTCGACCAAATAATAAACTATTAAAGATTTATGTTTAACTGAGAATAAAGAAAATACTTTCTGTTCTCAGAAAGTATTTTATTTGTTTTTATTTATTATTTAATAAATAAATTCTATTAATTATTTAACCAAGTGAGCTAATTAATAGCTTACTTTTTTTAGTGTTCATCGTAAAGGCGTAACCAATATGAAAAAGATTCTTTTAGCAACTCTGATTTCTGGCGCAATGAGCGCATCAGCTATGGCTGCTCCAGTCAGCGCAGGTCAAGGTACTGTGACATTCTACGGCTCAATCATTGAAGCCGCATGTGGTATCGCGCCAGAGTCTACAGACCAAACGGTTAACCTAGGTCAGGTAGCATCAGCACAATTAGCCGATGGTGGTACTTCTCGTCCAGTGCCATTCACTATTGAGCTGGTTGACTGTGATACAACCACGCTGACAGACAATACGGCGACCGTCACCTTTACGGGTGGTGTGAATCCTAACTTAGCTGATTCACTGGCTATTCAAGGTCAAGCATCTGGCGCAGGTGTTCAAATTGCAGGTCTGGGTGGTGTACCAGTGAAATTAGATGGCTCTGCTGGAACTGACTTAAAAATTCAAAATGGTGATAACTCACTGCTGTTCTCTGCTTATTTGAAAGGTGATGGCAAAACTATTGTTCCAGGTGAATTTACAGCACTCGCTAACTTCACAATGAGCTACGAGTAATCAGAACACTAGTGTGTTATTCAAAGGAGGGTAAAACCATGGGGTGTCAAGCTGTATTCGGATGGAGTGTATTACTCCTCACTACGAGTTTTACCTCACCTTTGGTGCACGCAGCTGGGCAAGGTGCAGGTACGGTGACTATGAACGGTGAAATCACCGATGCTGCCTGCACAATTGCCATGGAATCACGTGACCAAATCATTGATATGGGTGTGTTGCCGATTGGTACGATCCGTCAAGAAGGCCAAGGCCCCAAACAAGATTTTGAAATTCAATTAGTTAATTGTGATTTAGTCAAACACAGTGATCCGACTCAAACTTGGCGTGCCTTGCGCATGACCTTTGATGGACCTTCCGATAACGGGTTGTTTCAAGTATTTGGTGAAGCGCGCGGCGTAGGGTTACTTATGCAAGATGCACAATCGCGTCAAGTGGTACCGGGGGAAGCATCTCCGGAGCAAGATATTGTACCGCCGAGTATGCGATTAGCTTATCAATTACGGTTAGTCTCTGACTCTCGCCCACTAAGAGCAGGATATTACCAAAGCTTGATCCGTTTTAAAGTCGATTATTACTAATTAAGCCGGTTGAATTTATTTTTCTCTTTATTGTTATTGTGAATGTTCACGAGGGATATTTTTTATGTCTTCACCAAAGGCTACTTATTTTCGCCTTGCATTGCTGTCGCTGTCCATTGCGTTTGCTTTGGGTGAAAGCCAGATAGCATTGGCATCATCTGATGTTATCCAATTCAATATGGATGTATTGGATGTGGAAGACAAAAAAAATATCAATCTAGAACATTTTTCGCGTGCTGGTTATGTGATGCCAGGAACCTATAGCTTAGCGCTTAAGGTCAATGACGATACGTTACCAGAAGTGAAAGTACCATTTTATCCCCCTGAGAATGATCCTCAAGGCAGTGAGCCGTGCTTATCACCCGATATCACTGCCCAATTAGGGCTGACCGCAGACAGCTTGAAAAAGCTGACATGGTGGCACGATGACCAATGCTTAAAATTGGAAAGTTTGCCGGGAATACAGGTGCGTGGGGATCTCTCAACTTCATCCTTATACGTGAGTATTCCACAAGCTTACATGGAGTATACGGCTCCTAATTGGGATCCACCATCGCGTTGGGATGAAGGGATTGCTGCGATTTTGTTGGATTACAACATTAACGGTAACACTTATCGCCCGCACAACAAAGGTCATAATACCTACACCTTAAACGGTAACGGGGTGGCGGGGGTAAACTTAGGTGCATGGCGTTTTCGTGCAGATTGGCAAGGCCGTTTAAATCATGCAACAGGCTCAAACCAAGCTATCAATCGTGATTTTCAATGGAATCGATTTTACGCCTTTCGTGCGCTGCCGGCTCTCGGAGCCAAACTGATTTTGGGTGAAGATTACCTGAACTCAAATATGTTTGATTCATTCCGTTTTATTGGCGCCAGTTTGCGCTCGGATTTGAACATGTTGCCGCCGAATTTACGCGGTTACGCACCGGAAGTAACAGGGATCGCACAATCCAATGCGACGGTGACGATAAGCCAGCAAGGGCGTGTGATTTATACCGAACAAGTGGCACCGGGGCCGTTTCGTATTCAAAACTTGAGCGATGCGATTAGTGGTACGTTGGACGTCAAAATTGAAGAGCAAGATGGTACGGTACAAGAGTATCAACTCGATACAGCTAACTTACCTTACCTAACTCGTCCGGGACAGCTTCAATATAAGTTGGCATTGGGTCAGCCGAATGATGTTAACCGGCACAAAGAGGGTGATAACTTTATCACTGGTGAGTTTTCGTGGGGGGTGAATAACGGTTGGTCACTGTTCAGTGGTTTGCTTGGCAGCAAAAACTACCAAGCGATTTCAGCGGGTATTGGTCGAGACTTACTGGCGTTCGGTGCGTTGTCATTCGATGTGACTCAGTCGTTTGCGCGTTTGGCAGGTGAAAACACTATTAACGGTGGATCTTATCGTGTCAGCTACGCAAAACGTTTTGATGCTATTGATAGTCAAATTCAATTCGCGGGTTATCGCTTCTCGGAGCGAGACTTTATGAGTATGTCAGACTTCTTACAGGCAAGGAAAACAGGTATTCGTTATGGTGGTAGCAAAGAGCTGTACACCATTTCACTGAGCAAAAATTTCCGTGATATCGGTATGTCTGTGTATTTGAACTACAACCACCAAACCTATTGGGATCGACCGGAAAACAACTATTACAGCCTGACGTTATCCAAATATTTTGATGTGGGAACGATTAAGAATGTCAGCGTTAACCTGTCGGCAAACCGCAGTATGTATAACGGGGTGACGGATGACAGTATTTATTTATCGACCTCATTTCCGCTGAGTAATGGTGCTAATGTGGGGTATTCCTTAAATAGCAGCCGTTATGACACGGTCAATCGAGTGACTTACCATGACCGCATTGATGAGCGTACCAATTATCAATTGGGCGTAGGATCAAACCGTAAAGGAGCGAGTGGAACTGCGTATCTGACTCACCAAGGCGATACCGCGCGAGTCTCGGGTAATGCGAGTTACGCCAATAACCAATATACCGCGTTTGGATTATCAGCAACTGGTGGGATCACGCTGACGGCAGAAGGTGGTGGTGTACATCGCATGAGCATCCCTGGAGGAACCCGTTTACTGGTGGACACCGATGGCATTGCTAATGTGCCTGTCAAAGGGTTTGGAGCTCCGGTTACCACCAATATGTTTGGTAAAGCGGTGGTTGGTGACATGAACAGTTACTACCGCAGCAAGGCACAAATTGACTTGAACGCGCTGCCAGATGATGTGGATGCACAGCAATCGGTGGTGCAAGTGACCTTAACCGAAGGGGCGGTGGGTTACCGCGAATTTGCGGTTGTGGCAGGGCAAAAAGCGATGACGGTGTTGCGCTTACCGGATGGCAGTTACCCTCCGTTTGGGGCGCAAATATTCAATACAAAAGGCCAAAGCACCGGCATCGTAGGGGATAGCGGCAGTGCGTATATCAGCGGTATTGAACCAAATTCCCTAATGACCATACAGTGGGGAGACGAGGACGGATGCCAAGTGGCTTTCCCTGAGAGTATCGATATCAACAATCCATCGCTGTTGTTGCAGTGTACTCCGCTAGCAGCAAAGCAGTTAGCGCAGCGATAACACGCGTTAGCACGGTATGAACAGAATTTGCGGTGACGCGATGGTGTCTCCGAGATGACATTAAAAAGGTTATAACAGCATGAAACTGAATAAAAAATACGCTTTGATAGCGGGTGTGATGGGCATGATGTGGTTAAGCAGCATGGCACACGCGGCGATTGGTCTTGACCGTACTCGGGTGATTTTTAACGGTGACCAAAAATCGATGTCACTCAACATTTCTAACAACAATAAACAATTACCGTATCTAGCACAGGCGTGGATTGATGATGCTGAAGGCAACAAAATTACTTCGCCATTGGTGGTATTGCCGCCAGTGCAGCGTGTGGAGCCCGGCAAATCTAGCCAAGTGAAAATCGAAGCCCTGCCAGCGGTTAGTACCTTGCCACAAGATCGCGAGAGCTTGTTTTACTTTAACTTGCGTGAAATACCGCCTAAAAGCGATAAGCCCAACACGTTACAGATTGCCTTACAAACCCGCGTAAAAATGTTCTATCGGCCAAAAGCGATTGTGCCGGCCAAAATGGGCACACCATGGCAAGAAAAATTAACCCTGCAAAAACAAGGCGATACGGTAATGGTCAAAAATCCCACGCCGTATTATGTGACAGTGATTAATGCAGCAGAAAGCCTTAAAGCATTGGACAACAAAGATAAAAAAGAATTTAAACCCATCATGTTGCCACCGTTTGGTGAAAGCGCGTTAGGGGTGAGTGCCAATGCATTAGGACAGCGTCCGGTAGTGACTTACATCAATGATTACGGTGGGCGCCCAAACTTGACCTTCCAATGTCAAGGTAGCCAATGCCATGTGGTGCCGAACGATAAGCCTGCGACACCGTAGACCATAACCGTTGCTTTGTCTGCAACATGACGATAAGGAATAACCGATGACACACAAATTATTAAATCATGCTGTCACCTCTATGCTGTTTGGCAGCGTACTTGTCTGTTCATGGGGCAGTCAGGCAGAAGATAACAACACGCGTTTGTATCGTCCTGTGGATAACTGGCAGGTCGATGGCGCCAACGGTGCGTTGTATGTGTCGGGTTCACTGACCGAAAGTCCGTGTCGTTTAGCGATGACCTCGGCGTATCAAGCGATTGAGTTGGGCAATACCGAAACCGCGGAACTGAAAGCCGTGGGGGATAAAGGGCGTGCAACGGCGTTTCACCTTGAACTGCAAGATTGTATCGAAGTGAACAGTGCCTTGGAAAACGTCCAAACTGGGCAAACCGCGTGGAGTAGCACCCAACCGGCGGTTAAAATCCGTTTTATTGCGCCAACGGTACCGTGGATGCCGGATTTTGCCAGAGTGACTGGCGCACAAGGGATTGGTTTAGTACTGAGTGATAAGGCAGGGCAAATCTTGCCTTTAAATCAAAATAGTAACCCAGATCTGCTGCCATCAGGGCAATCGACGCTGACCTATTATGTCTCACCGGTACGTACGGCACAATTGATGCAGCCGGGAGCGTACTCTGCGCTGATTTCTTTTGAAATGCGCTATGAGTAAGGTGAAATAGTTATGGGAAAAAAAACATTCAAAATACTCTGGTTGTATAGTGTTTTGTTGGGAACGGTATTACTACCAAGAGATGTTTTAGCTGGTTCAACTCAGTTAGACTTTAGGGTAACTATACGTATTGAGATTAAAACTTGTGATGTAAATGATAATCAAGCCATTGAAGTAGATTTTGGTGACATGATTATCAAAAATATCGATGGTGTAGCCTACGAGCAACCGATTGATTATACACTTGATTGTGACGATGCAACCAATAGTACTCCACTTAAGTTACGTTTTGAAAATAACTCCGGGGCAAATTTTAATGCCAACTTATTACGTACGAGCGAACCTAATTTAGGGCTGCGAGTGAAACAAGATGGCTATCCTTTTGCGTTTAATAATTGGGTTTATTTTACTTACGGCAATCAACCTGAGTTGTCTGTTGTTCCTGTAGCAAGAGGATCAGCTGGAATTGATGACGGTCCGTTTACGGCTTCGGCGTTACTTACTGTGGAGTATGAGTAATGGCACAACAACGTGTAATTTCCATTGTATTATGGCTGATAGCCAGTGTATTGATATCTGGATATATCATGATACCTGTACAAGCATCTACACAAGTCAATTTTTATGGCAATTTAATTGGCCATCCACCTTGTGATATATCGGGGGAAAATGATCCAATTTATGTTGATTTTGATGAAGTCGGGCTTACTAGGATCGACGGAATTAATTATAGGAAGGATTTTACATTAATAGTGACTTGCGGTAATGACCTTGGTAATGGTGTGCAGCTGTATATGGGATATAACGGTATGAATGCTCCATTTGATAATGATGCTGTACAAACGAGTATTGGAGGGCTTGGCATACGTTTATATTATCAAGACCAAGTTGTTTCTCCTAATAATGATGACATTCCCATCGTAATGTCAGGTGGTTATTCAAAGGTAATTCCCTTATGGGCTGTTCCTGTGAGAGAAGATGATCGCAATTTATTTGAAGGTACATTTTCAGCTACTGGCACAGTAGAAATTCGTTATCCTTAAAAAGGAAACAATATGAATAATTATAAAATAGCTTTTAAATATTTAATATTATTCCTGTTGAGTGGAGGATTAATACCAATTTATTCTATGGCATCATCTTCGACAACTATTCACTATGGGGGCACTTTAATTGCTCTTCCATGTACGATAGAACCAGGGACGGAGAATGCTTATTATGATTTAGGTGTTACTCCAACAAAATCACTCTATCGCTTTACCCGAACTTCAGGAATATTAATAACATTTGAATTGAAAGATTGCGATACATCGTTAGGTACTACTGTTAAAGCTTCATTTTCAGGATCAACAAATAATGAAGGTTTATTAAGGTTTGCACCAGGAAGTGAAGCAAAAGGTGCAGGAATAGGCTTAGAATATTTAGATGGTCGGCCTATTTCTATAGATGGAAAGTCAAATTATAGTGTACAGCTTGTTGATGGCGATATGCTTATTCGTTTAAAAGCCTATGTACAAGGAGAGCGAGAAGCTCTAGCAAATAAAAGTTTAGTGGCTGGAGATTTCAATGCAATCATGACTTATGCGTTAAGCTATGAATAAATATTTAATTGAGGTTTAATGGAGTTTTATGAAATTAAAAATTATATTCGCATTCTTTTTTATTTCTCCATTTGTTTATGCGGAACCATACCCTAATGAAACCAGAATATTTAATTTAGTTATGAGGGCTGCATATTTAATTCCTGGTGTTGAATTTCAACATACCTCATCTACTTTTGATGTAATGGAAACAAATGATATTTGGCTTGGTGTAGCTATAGATGGAAAAAGTTATAAAGTATCAACGCTAAAGTATAGTTATAGCGGTACTATTAGTTTAAATATAAATGAATCATTTTATTATGGTTTAGGTAATTGTGAAATTGTAGATCCTAAGGCGCAATTATTTGTTGGCTGGACCGTTATGCAGCCAGGAATTACAGGCACCGTCTATAATAGTGCTGGTGCATTATATGATAAGGGGTTTGGCGGTGGTGTTGGAGTGCAAACTAGATGGGTTGGAATGCCTTTAGGGAAACCTGAATTTATAGCGACATTTAGCGCACCAGGGTTATCTGCAGAAGTATATGTAACTGATGGCCCTCAAGGTTTTTATACTAAGCCTGGTCGGAGTTCACCTGTTTATGTTCATGGTGCTGGTGCAAGACCAAACGTTATTCCTTATGCTGATCTTTATGGACTGTCATGTGGCGACCATGCATATTTGTCTGTAGGGGAGCCTATACCGACAGAGCCTATAGAACCGATAGAACCTGATCTCGTTTGTAATTTTTGGTTAGATGAAGATACATTAGATTTAGGGGTTGTTGACCAGAACTCAGCTATGAAGGCCAATAGAAGTGGAGTCATCAGTGGTCAATGTAATAGTGATGTAATAGTGAATCTAGAAGTATTACCTCAGGACATGCATATGGGGGGCTTAACGGTAAGTATGTCATTTGATGATAACTATTGGTCTGCTAAGAAAAACAATTGGCAATTGCATCGGGATAAAGTAGAAAACTCCATATTATGGGCTCAGGTGAGTAGTATTGATACTGACCTTGTTCCTGGAAATTATTCCAAGTCAGGTATTATAAAAATCGAATATGAATAAAAGTAGCCCAATTATAAAGTGTATTTTATATATAAATCTTCGATAAATTATTCTAATGAAATATCGTAAATCGATGATTATTCGATTAGGGTTCGAGCCATTAACATTTAAAAAATGATTTTAAAATTAGCGAAATGAAAAATATTAACAAATTATTTTTTGTCCCCTTTATTAGTTAGTAGAGGCGTTATATAAAAATTGTCACATTACTGTTTATTGTAAATAAGCTACTTACCGAAGGGTAATAAATTAATTTCTATACAAAGAAATAGAGAGTCAGAATTGTTCTGTCTCTATGTGGTGTCGCACGTTTATATCATTATAAAAGAGGTTCAATATGAAAATTAAATTAGCATCTATCGCTGCATTAATGTTAGCGGCTGGCGTTGCAAGTTCTGCTATGGCAGCAACAACAACAACGGTAACTTTTAAAGCACAATTGCAGAAAGGAACTTGTGATATTGCAACAAGCTCTGGCTCTATTGTTGACTTTGGTGTTTTCACAACTGAGAGCGTGACTCAAGGTCCAACAACATCCATTGCTAATAAAGATTTCAACTTAGTATTAACTAATTGTGCGGGTGCTGAAACCACTTCTGGTGCATTAAGTTTATACGCAGATGGTCAAGCAAGTATCTTTAATCCTAATCTCTTTGCTAACACTGATGCAAAAACATTAGCAGTGGGAATTAAAACCAATCCTGCTTCAGGCACAGCCACTGAAATTAAACCAAACCAATTAATCAGTGTTAATCAATCACTGGCTATGAGTACGGATGATGAAGGCGCTGCAACTGATGTTGATGGTAACGCAGTAAATTTATTACCAATGCAGGCAGACCTGTTCGCACTCAATGGTGCTAATGATACAGATATTCTGAATGTACCTGTTATCTTTAGCGTAGCTTATAACTAATTAAAGCAAGGTGATTACAAATTTTGTAATCACCTTAATAAAAATTTATGAAAAATACACTGTCATTAAAAATTTGGTTGTTTATTATTTTAGTTAATTTTTTATTGTTAAATAACTTTGCTTATTCCGCTGGAGTAGGTATTGATGCAACACGCATTATTTATCCTCAAGGTGAAAAAAGTGTTTCTGTGACACTAAGAAATAATGACGAAAAGATTAATTATCTGACACAAATCACGATAGCGAGTGAGCAATATCCCGATGCCTTTGAAGTGGCTCCACCTTTATTTCGTTTAGAAAAAATGAGCAGGCAAGATGTGCGCATTATGTTGATCAATAATCAATTACCTAAAGATAGAGAGTCTGTTTTTTACTTTAAAGCACGAATGGTGCCAGCGAGAGATAAAAATAGCGAAGGGGTAATTATCGGTTTTGATAATATTATCAAATTATTTTATCGACCTACAGATTTAAAGCAAACAGCCAAAGAAGCACAGTCATCGCTAGTATTTAAAAATGTTGGTAATAAAACTGAGGTTATCAATCGTTCACCTTATTACATCAGTCTATTTAGCGTTACGCTGAATAATAAAGTGATGACTATTAGTTCAGATAATAAAAATAACATGATAGCACCATTTTCAAGTATTAATTTTGACCTAAAAACGCCAAAAGGGGCAATAGCAAAATGGACTGCAATTAATGATTTAGGGGGTTATGATGGCTATTCAGCAGAAATTCAATAAGTATTTTTTAGGGGTATTATTGCCAGCAGTTTTACTATCTAAGGTCAGCTTGGCTGATGAAAGTGCGACGATTTATTTTAGTGGTACGGTAGCTAATGCAACTTGTGAATTCGCCGCAGATAGCGATCAGGAAGTTATTTTTGATGAGCCTTTTAGCAGCAGTGTACTGAACGCGCTGCAGCCGGGCGAAGAAAGTAATTATCGCAAGTCTTTCACGGTGGAATATAGCTGTGAAGGGATCTCAGAGGACACCGAATCCATCGATATTGTGATTACACCATTAAGCAGTACACACATAAAAAATAACGTGTTGTATGAAGATAGCGCGATCAATGTGGGTTTTTTATTGATGAATTGCGGTGATGACAATGGTGCATGTGAGGAAGTGATTTTTTCTGGCGATGAGGCAATCGTCGAGTCAGGGACTGGTGAGCATTATTTTGAAGTTGTTGCTGCAAAAATTGACAATCAAACCATAACATCAGGTGATATTGATGCTGCCATTGAACTCTCATTACAAATACCATAATAAGAAAAAATATTGGGTTACTTTTTCTTTCTTATTTTGTTTATTGTTTTCCATTTCAGTGAAAGCTGATAATGATTCGATCCGTTTTGAATTTACAGCTTATGTTGATCAAGAGCCCTGTGACATTATTGTCGAAGATCTTTATGAAGCTTCTGATGAAATTGATTTTGGCATTGTATCAATGCAGGACATTATTGAGCAAACGCAGAGGAGAAAGTTTGAAATTATTCTTCAAGATTGTGAAGGTGATTTTTCAACCAGCTATATTCAAATGACGTCTGGAAGTATTGTTGATGGCTCTGATGGCTATGTCTTTAATAGCGATCCCGATGCTTATTTTGGTGTCGCTATCATGGATGAAGATGAACAAGAGAATTTTGCAGTTGGAGATATCGTTTTTGATGATATTGATGATGGAGATGAACATATTATCTTAACCGCAGTATTAGCCTGTTATGATCTTAGACAAAGCTGTTCGGAAGATGATGTTGGTGACTTTACCGCTCATGTCACTTTTAGCTATTTTTCAGATTAGGGCGATTATAATGAAAAAAATAACGCTTACTGTCTTCTTATTTTTTCTCTCTTTTTTTACTTATTCTGCTGGTTTAAGTTTAAATAAGACCCGGATCATTTTCAATGAAGGTGATAAATCTGCATCTGTGACATTTAAAAATAATGTGGGATCTCCCTTTCTTGTTCAAAATGAAATTTATGATGTAGATAATAAAAAAAGCGATTTTTTTATTATTACACCTAATATTTTTAGAGTTGAAAAAAACTCAACCTTTATGATGCGTATTTTTCCTGCATCATTAAGCTTGTTGCCAAAAGATCGTGAGAGTGTATTTTATTTTAGCTCAAGAGCTATTCCACCAAAGAAAAATGATGAAAAAGGTAGTAGAAAATTATCCATAGTTACAAATTTGGTTATTAAACTTTATTATCGGCCTAAAAACTTAGATATGGCAGTTAAAGACTCGTATGGAAAGATATCAGTGAGCTATGAAAATAATACATTAACCATTAATAATCCAACACCTTATTATACTACTTTAGTTGATATGAAGGTGAATAATAATCGTAAAATAAAGAATAAAATGGTTGCTCCATATTCACATATAACGATACCTGATATGGCGGGGCTTAGTTCTTTTTCATGGCGAATAATGAATGATTATGGCGGCACAACCAAACCTTTTATATTTGAAAGTAAGGCTAAAAAATGAAAATAATTTCATTAATCATATTATTTTTAGGTCTATTAAACTTTCATCAAGCTATTGCAAAAAATACTAGCAGTGGCTTGCGCTTTCCTAATGAACGATTGGTTTTTCATCAAGAAAGCCGAGGACTATCATTTTTATTAAAAAATAATGATGAAAATGCGTATCTTGTTCAAGCTGATATTGCCATTCCTGATGAGTCGACAGGGCTGAATGCGAAAAAAGCGGATTCAGTTCTTTTTATGATTACACCACCCTTATATCGGCTAGAGGCCAAGTCAGAATATAACTGGCAAATCAAAAAAATTGATAATTTAAAAAAATTACCTCAAGACCGGGAGTCAGTGTTTTTTATTCGATTAAAGTCTATTCCCCCGAAAGGAACTAAAAATACTGTTAAATTTAAAAAAATGGATAGAAGCTTAACTCTATCAAAAGTTTTACATTATAAGTTTTATTATCGCCCAGAAGCGATTAAAAATCTTAAAATGGTTAATGTTAAAGATAAATTTAAATTTACTGTTTCTGATGGAAAACTGATCGTTGATAACCAGTCTCCACTTTATTTAACCTTTGGGAAATTAGCGGTGGGTCAACATCAAATTGACAATATGCAACTGTTTAAATTAATTCCACCTTTTGGCAAACAAAGTTATTCATTACCGAAAGGAAATTATGCGAATGCCACGGTGAAATGGCGATTATTAAATGAATTCATGCTGGAAATGCCAGAGCAAACCCAAAAACTATAAAAAAAATCACTGAGAGATAACTATGAAATTATATCATTCGTCTAAGATGAAAAGTGGAATTTTTTATCTGAGCTTTATTTCTTATTGTCTTGGCATTGCTGGTTATTCTTATGCAGAGGATTACTTTGACCCAAAACTATTATCTTTGCAGTCAGGAATGGATCCGAACTCAATCGATTTATCTCAATTTGAAAAAGCCAATACGGTTCCTGAAGGTAAATACAATATTACGGTATTTATCAATAAAAAAGATATGGGAAGCATGGATGTTACTTTCGTAAAAGGCCATGATGGTGATGTTTCCGCTGAGTTCACTAAGTCTATGCTCGATGAGTTTGGTGTGAATGTAGCCTCGATCCCAACGTTACAAAAACTTTCGGATGATGAAGCGATCACCGCATTAGGGGATTATATTCCCGACGCGTTTGTGAAAACAAATTTGTCTAAACTGAGCATGGAAATCAGTATTCCGCAAATTTATATGGATAACCGTGCTAATGGTTATGTGCCTGAAGGGCTGTTGGAAAATGGGATCCCTGCAATTTTGCTTTCTTATCAGCTCAATGGGAGTCACAGCCGTAATAAGTCCCAACGAGAAACTCAAAATAATGATAATGCCTTTTTAAGCCTGCGTGGCGGCGTCAATTTAGGGGCTTGGCGTTTGCGTTCAAATTATCGTTATTACTATTCGAATTCAGAAGGAAGGCGTAATTACACTAACCGCACGTCGACTTTTTCAAACACCTATGTGATGCGAGCCATTAACGCGTTACGGGGGGAGGTGTTGGTGGGGGAAAGTTCAACGGGCAGTAATGTATTTGACAGTATTCCTTTTAAAGGAATTAAGCTGTTTTCGAATGAAAAAATGCTGCCTTCCAGTATGCGTGGTTTTGCTCCTGAAATTAATGGCATTGCACAATCTAATGCGCGGATCACTGTCAGCCAAAATGGTAATGTGGTGTATCAAACTTATGTTGCACCGGGGCCTTTTAGCATTAAAGATTTATACCCAACGGGCTCTTCAGGGAACTTACAGGTCAATATCAGTGAAGAAGATGGTTCTGAAAGAACCTTTGTTTATCCCTATTCTTCATTACCCGTGATGTTAAGACCGGGTGGCATGAAATATGAAGTGACGGCGGGAGAATATAACGGCAATTTAACGCGCTCTTCTAAACGCGCTAAATTTTTGTTGGGTAGCTTGGTTTATGGCTTGCCTTATGATGTGACCTTATACGGTGGCTCTTTATTCTCCAAAGATTATTTTTCTGGGGTGATGGGGACGGGGATTTCGTTAGGGAATTTTGGCGCTTTGTCCGTCGATATTACCCATGCAGCAGCTTCTTTTGTCTCTGGTGATCGAAAAGAAGGTCAATCTTTTAGGATTAAATATTCAAAAAGCTTAACCTCTACAGGAACTAATGTCGATTTAACCGCATTACGTTATTCCACACGTCATTTCTTCAGCTTCTCTGATTTTAATACACATAATTATCAGCTCAATGATGGTGTGGCACCTTGGTTAGGATTACGCCAACGTTCTAGTTTCCGAACCGCGCTTTCACAATCACTGGGCAAATATGGCTCGATTTATTTAAGTGGCAGTCGTACCGATTATTGGGACTCCAATACTGAAACTACCCAATTATCGACAGGGTATAACGGTAATTTTAAAGGGGTGAATTACAACGTCAGTTATGCGATTGACTACAGAAAATCCGATAGCCGTAATGATTGGCCTAAAAACCATCAAATTTCTTTCAATGTGAATGTGCCTTTCAGTTTATTTACCAATGAAGAGCACTTACGAAATATGAGCAGTAATTATTATATTTCCAAAAACAACCGCGGTAACTATAGCCAGCAAGTCGGGCTGCACGGTTCATTATTGGACAGAGACTTGTCTTATTCTGTTTCACAGAGTATGGGAAATAACAACCAAGAAAGTAATAGCGCCATTAGTCTGAATTACAACACCTCAAAAGGCAGCTTTTCTGGGGGATATAACTATTCATCAAGTTCTTCTTCTGTGAATGCGGGCGTCAATGGTGGGATGGTGATCCATTCAGGTGGCCTGACATTAGCACGAACATTAGGCAATTCCGTGGTGTTAGTTGAAGCACCGGATGCGGATGGGACCTCGTTAAATCAAGGTAATGCAAAAATTGATATGTTTGGTTATGCGGTTGCCCCGAACGTGAACGAATACGCCAAAAATACCATTGGTTTGAATGTAAATACGTTACCCGATGATGTGACGTTACCAAAGACCTCGCAAAACGTTTACCCGACGAAAGGCGCGGTGGTTAAAGCGAAATTCCCAACACGTGTCGGGATGCAGGCACTGATTTCACTAACCTATCGAGACGGTGTGATCCCTTTTGGGGCGATTGCTAAGCTGGTTGATGATGAAAAAAATGAAGAAAACACCAGTATTGTGGGTGATAACGGCCAACTTTATATGAGTGGGTTACCTGATTCCGGAACATTGCTGATCCAATGGGGAAATAGCCACAGTGCATCGTGTGGTGCTCATTATTCTCATTTGAAAGATATTGCAGTAACGGAAGACAACCCAATTAGAAAAATTAACTTAACGTGTCAGTAATCAGCGTGAAATGGCGAATATTAAATTTAGGAGTTAAATAATGGCATTGACTTTAAAAAGAAACGTCGTTAAGGCCATCTTAGCGTTATGTTTACTGAATAGCTCATTAGGGTTTGCTAATACTATTGATGTAACTATTCCACCGGATACAGAAGTATCTTATGTATCAATTAGTTCTAGTATTAATTTAATTGGCCCTACTGAAGATCCTAGGAATTGGGATGTATTTGGGATTATCTCTATAAGCCATGATGGAAACTATTGCCTAAATAGCGACAAACTTTATGAAGAAGATGACCAATATTACTTTCATTTGTTAAATAGTGACATGGAACATGTGGGTTATTTTTCATTAAGTTTTTTTGCTACATCCAGTTGGGTTGATTTAGATGGTAATCACGATAATGGTAGTGTAAGAGTTGTTAATGGTAAAGTTGTTCAGATTGATAATTTAGTGCAGTCTAGTTCATATGCATATTGTTACTCCCCATCAGAAAACCTTAATGGGGAACTATTTTCACCAAATGATGATCGAGTTACTGATATTACTGTAACAGGAGCAGAAATTAAATTTATATCACCGGATCTGGCAGAGCCAGGGGAATATTTTATAGCATTAAGTGATGGTACAATAGTTCCTCAACTATATGGTGCATCATTAACGGCAAAAGCAAACGGAACTACAGATTTATCTGAGATATTAGTTAGTTCTTTTAACATTGATGTTCTTGATGCTTGCACAATCGATGTGAATGGAAATACTTCATCTAGGTTTTATCTATCTTCTGATGAGTCAACAGGATTGGTTGATTATGAAAGAGTGACTGTTGAAATTGATTGTGATAGTAACATTGGAAATACTGTTCTAGGCTCTGTTCGATTGCAAACTGGGCTAATAAAAGACGAACCAAATAAGTTTTACTTAATTAATGAAGACTATGAAGATAATGGTTTATATATTGAAGGGATAATCAATCAGAATGGTTCAGACTGTGATGATGAGGGGGATATTTTATTTAATGGTGAAGCCTTTGATATTGATTTAGAACATAAATATGATAATTATAGTGGTGAGTTCACTATAGATTGGAATTTATGCAAAGATGAACACTATATTGAGCCAGGTGTTTATTATGGTGCTTTAGACTTATCTATATTTGCTAAGTAATGTAATTCCTCTCATATTGATTTAATATGAGAGGTTGCTATTTTAATTTATTTTTTTTGGTAATATTTAATTGAGTTATTGCTAATATATTCTTGGTTAATTTTTTAAATAAAAAATCACTTAATTAAGTATTGGAATTTAATAAGTATAACCAGTAAGTTAAAATATAACAAATGTTACTTATTTCTTAATTTGAAATGGTTAAGTAGATTTTTTTGCTGTTTTTAAACGGTTTGTTTATGTGGAAATTATATTAATATCATTAAGTTACCTCTTCTAAAGTATTCATGTGGTGGAATTAGTAGTTTCAGGTGCCTGTCTTAATCTTCAATAGATTTTAACTTCATAATATTTTTGCCTTCATATTTTTCTATATTATAACTCCACATTATATCTATTCGCCCTGAATATATCAATTTTACGGCTGGTATCGTTAATTGATTCCCATTTTTAACGGGCTTTAGTATTACAACAACTTGATATTCAACAATTAGGTTTTATACATAGCGATCTTCTCTGAGTACGTAATGAGTATGGATGGCGATTTTAAACTATGAGTCGTGTTTTTTAATGAAGGATAGTGCCCTTTCATCCAACGATGAGTATTTTATGTTATAAATCTTACGTCTAATTTGAACTATCGCTATAAATATTAAAACACATAATAAATGGGAGTAAATTTCCAATTAGCCACTTAAATTGTTCTTGAATACAGTAGGATGTAATTAGTTATTTGACTTAAAATAACCAAGTACATTCACTTATTTCTTACTATAACAGGCTAACTCATGGAAAAACAAATAATAAGCACATTGATTGAGCTTACCTTTAGAGGTAACGATGATGTCAAAATTGCGGCTATTCCTGCATTAGGGGATTATAAAGCAACGATTGAGCAACATAATGCTGTTGTAAGATTAATGGCGCTATGCAAGGATCCTAACAAAGAGGTGGCAGTATCATCAATTAGGTCATTAAGTAAGCTAGCCGGTTATTTTCCGGGGACAGAAAAATAATGAAATCTCTATGCTCATTTATTCCAATAAACAATTTATATTTTAAATATTAGGTTCAGTGATAGGTTTATATTATTATTTTTATTTACTCTTATAGAAACTTAAATGAAAGCTTTTTTTTCTATTTTATCAATTTAAGTTAATTATAAAAAGATGGTCAAGTTAAGTCTTTTATTTTCTATTTTTATCATCCAAATAAGATTATATAAACTTTAATAAGTTTGTGATAAAAATAAACAGCCACATTGTTATGCATTATTTATACACATAAGAGGTTTATAATGAAAAAGATTGTTATCTCTAGCGTTTTAGCTGCTATGGCAGCATTCTCTTTTAATGCGATGGCTGCGGACTCGAATATTGTCACGCCTGAAAAAATGACTTGTCAGGAATATATTAACCTGAACCCGCAAAGCTGGGCACCTGTTGCATTGTGGATCACCAATATGGATACACAATTTAAAGGTGGTGATTATGTTGCGTTAACAGAGCAAAGCGTTGCTGAAGCGCCACAGATTGTTGAATTCTGTAAGAAGCACCCTGAAGGTACGTTACAAGATTACTTAGCGTCAAAAAAATAAGTTAAATTTATGCCCTAGATAATTTCAATTTAGGTTAGTTGATAAGTGAGCAAGTCGTTAGGCACAGACAAAATGTTGTGGTGAATACGAGCGAACCTAATCAATAACGTTGTCACTTGAAATATTATGGGTAGTACAAAATCAAAGCCTTGTTAATGTGGTGTTTGTTTTTAGTTTAATCAAAGGCAAACACCTTACTATTCGTTTTATATATCGTTTTAATTGGCTCGACGACGACATAGCGACTTAGTCATAACTTGTTATTGATGGTAGCTCAAAATCCGATAAACCTGCTTTTTGTCTGATCTCCTCCAGCATTTCTTTTTCTGATTTATAAATATTTGGCTTCTCCTATCTTCTTATCTGCCGAAAGCGTCTAAAAAAAGACATAATAATGATAATAGTTCTTAATAGTATGTTTGTTATCAGTTAAAATTAGCCGCTAATTTAGCCGGATAAAAAGCCGTAATGCTATCGGCCGCGGCTTTTAAAAAAACACGACAACCTATTAGGATCTTAGGCACATGAAAATTAAGCATCTTTGGATACTCTCTCCATGTTTTGCTTCATTTATTGCACCAGCAACATTCGCAGCAGAAAACAAACAAGATGAAATGACTGTCTCGGCAACGCGTTCTTATCGAAGTGTGTCGGAGATGGCCCAAACCACATGGGTTATTGATAATGTTGAAATTGAACAGCAAGCAGAAGGTGGAAAAGAGTTAAAAGATATTCTGTCACAATTGATCCCCGGTATGAGTGTTAGCGGTCAAGGACGTACTAATTACGGCATGAATATGCGTGGCCGCTCAATGATTGTGATGGTGGATGGCGTACGTTTAAATTCTTCGCGTAGTGACAGCCGCCAATTAGACTCTATCGACCCATTTAATATTAACCATATTGAGGTGATTTCTGGCGCGACTTCTTTATATGGTGGCGGTAGTAGTGGTGGATTAATTAATATTGTCACCAAAAAAGGCCAAGAAGAAAAACAAGTTGACCTGCAAATTGGTGGAAAAACCGGTTTCAGTAATGGCAAAGATCATGATGAAAATGTTGCTGCGGCAATGAGTGGGGGTAATGAAAACGCCCATGGTCGTTTATCTGTTGCCTATCAACGTTATGGCGGTTGGTATGATGGCAAAGGTAAGGCAATTAATATTGATAATACACAAACAGGCCTACAATTTTCTGACCGCTTAGATGTAATGGGCGCTGGGGTTATTAATATTGATGATAATCAGCAGCTACAAGCCACGGTTCAATATTATAAAAGTGAGTCCGATGGCAAACATGGGCTTTATTTAGGCAAAGATTTTGCGGCGGTGAAAGGCCAAGGCGAAGCCTATAATAGCGGCAAATTAAACTCAGATCGTTTACCGGGTACTGAGCGCCATATGTTGAATTTACAATATTCAAATGGCGACCTTTGGGGGCAAGATTTTGTTGCTCAAGTTTATTATCGTGATGAATCACAAAAATTTTATCCATTCCCCGCTTTAAATAAAGCAAAGGATGTGACCAGTATTAGTGCTTCCGATCAAAAAACCAATTTCTATGGTACTAAGCTGACGTTTAATAGTGAGCCTGTCGATAATCTGACGCTGACTTATGGTGCTGACGCTGAGCACGAACAATTTCGTGCTAATCAAATGTTCTTTAATTTAGATAAAGCGAAAGAATCAGGTGGTATGGATTTGAAAAAAGCCTATCAAGTTGGGCGTTATCCAAGTTATACCACAACCAATATGGCTGCTTTCTTACAAAGTAGCTACGATATTAATCCAATATTCACTTTAAGCGGCGGTGTGCGCTATCAATATACTGAAAACAAAGTGGATGACTTTGTTGGGTATGCTCAACAGCAGCAAATTGCAGAAGGTAAGATAAAATCCGCCGATGCAGTACCTGGGGGGAACACTGATTATAACAATTTACTCTTTAATGCGGGTCTACTAATTAATTTAACGGAAGATCAGCAAACATGGTTTAATTTCTCTCAAGGCTTCGAAATTCCTGATATTGCAAAATATTATGGTACAGGGAAATACGCAGCAGCCCCTGATGCTAATGGGCATTTGGCATTAGAAAATAGTATTAATATTAATGATACTAAAGTTAAAGGCATTAAAGTTGACTCTTATGAGCTGGGCTGGCGTTATACCGGCGAGAACCTACGTACACAGATTGCAGCATATTATTCATTGTCAGACAGAAGTTATGACATTAATAATACGGATATGACGATTTATATGAAGTCAGATAAACGTCGTATTTATGGTGTGGAAGGAGCGATTGATTATTTCTTCGATAATAGTGATTGGAGTGTTGGTAGTAACTTTAACCTGCAAAAATCAGAAACCAAAGTAGATGGTAAATGGGAAAAATGGAGCGTTAAATTTGCTAGCCCATCAAAAGTCACTGCTTATGTGGGATGGGAACCTAATGATTGGTCTCTACGTTTACAAAGCCAGCAAACCTTTAATGTTTCAGATGCGGATGGTAACAAGCTCGATGGCTATAATACCGTGGATTTCTTAAGCAGTTATTTATTGCCAGTTGGTAAAGTCAGTTTTGCGGTAGAAAATTTACTGGATGAAGATTACACCACCATTTGGGGACAGCGTGCGCCTAAATTATATAGCCCGAGTTATGGGGCAGCAGATCTGTATACCTATAAAGGTAGAGGAAGAACTTTTGCGTTGAATTATAGTGTGACGTTTTAAGTTGAATATTTTATGAGCCATCTTATTGATGGCTCATCTTTATGACTCAATGAGGTTATTGAATGAAATGGCTATTAACCGGATTATTATGCTTAGTCAGTGTAATTGCGTCAGCTAAAACGCCTACATTAATTACGGACTTACAAGGACGTGAAGTGAGTGTTGATCTTCCTGTCGAAAAATTATTTTTGATTGATGGAAGAGATATTTTGTCGGTCGATATTGCCGCGGGGCAAGACGCTTTTTCACGTATTATTGGCTGGAGTGATTCGTTAGAACAGTACGCGCCTGATTTAAAGCAGGCTTATTTTTCTGCGGTTCCTGAGTTAGCCAAAATACCAACACTAAGAAAAACCCGTGAGACGGGCATTCAAATTGAGAAATTACTTGAGCTGGCGCCAGAAGTGGTATTAATGCATAAATCTAATTATGCAGCGATGCGCGATAGCCAATTTATGCCACAATTGGAAGCAGCAGGGATCAAGGTTATTTTTATTGATTTCCGTATGGATATCGCCAATAACACGCCAAAAAGTATTGTGTTATTAGGTGAATTATTAGGAACTCAGGAACGTGCAAACCGCTTTGCAAAATTGTATCAAGAAAAGCTAGCCGCCATTGAAGAGCAATTGAAAAAACCTTATCCATCGGTATTAATTGAGGCTAATGCGGGTTTATTCACGGATAGTTGTTGTCAGCTCTACGGTCGGTCAGGTTTTGGGGTTTTAGCAAGCCTTGCGGGTGGTAAAAACTTAGTGGAAGACAAGTTTCCGGCTAAAGGTGCTGAAAGTTCAATTGAAAACATTATTACCCTAAACCCTGACTTTTATTTATTAACCGGTGCAGATTGGCAGAATTTTAATCGCCGTTCAACAGCCGTTAAACTGGGTTATTATGCAGATGCAACGGTTGCTAAAAAGCAATTGGCTAAGCTTGTCGATCGCCAAGGGATTTCATCGCTGACAGCGGTAAAAGATAAGCATGTCATGGCGGTTTACCATAATTTCTATAATAACCCAATGAATATTTTTGCTATTGAAGCCATGGCTAAGTTTATGCATCCGCAGACTTTTGCAACCTTAGAGCCAGAGCAAAATTTGCAGGAATTCTTACAGCAGTTTACGGCTATTAAAGCGAATGGGGTGTTTTGGATAGCCCTTTAATATACTCGTCATACTTTACGCTTTGCAGATGACGCTGACTCACACTCACACAAGTCTGTGCTCTAGCGCCTTAGTCATTTGTTGCCTAGCTGCACTCAGCGTTATTGACAGTCGCGATGCTATTTTAAGGCCGTGTTTCGATGAGACACGGCTTTTTTATAGGCTAAATTTTTCAACTAAGTAATCAATAAAGACGCGTGTTTTCGCAGGTAGAGTAGTGCTATTGGGATAAAGTAGCTGAATATTCTGTGAAGGTAGATAAAATTCAGGTAATAAACGAATGAGACGCCCTGCATTAATATCATCATTAACTAGCCAATCAGGACAGATAGCGACCCCAAGAGAGGCCAGTACCATTTGCTGGATCATCGCTACTGAATTCGATTCATATTGGCTTTTTATGATAGGAAGAGGGTATTTTTCCCCTAGAGTATTTTTTAGAATGTATTGTGTATCTTGCCAATTGAGTAATGAATGGGTTATCCAAGGAATTTGTGCTAAATCGTTAATACCTTTAACGGGATAGTGTTTTAATAGTTCAGGGGTCGCCACAATATAGATTTGGTATTCACCTATTTTGCGTATTTTTAGTGATGAGCTTTTTAAATTACCTAAACGTATCGCGAGATCTAATTTTTCGGTGACCAAATCATCTAATGATGAATTAAAGCTGTATTGCAGGCGTAACTTCGGGTAAAGGCGACAAAATTCAGGTAGTAAAGGCAAAATATAACGTTGGCCAAACTCATTCGTGGATGAAAAACGCAGTAAGCCTGTGACGTTTGTTGCTAAATTTTGGCTTCTTTCAAACGCTTCTTCTATCTCTAATTGAATACGTTTAAAGTCATCATAAAAATGCTTACCCGCCTCGGTGAGGGCAATATTGCGCGTATTACGTATGAGCAGACTGACATTCAGCCGTATCTCTAACTGCTTGATATCAATACTGACCATAGACCGGCTCATGCCTAAAATATCAGCGGCTTTGGTAAAAGAGCCTGAGTCCACGACTTGCAGAAAAGTGGTTATTTGCTTAAGGTTTTTTTGCATAATCAGTCTGATTGTTTGTCATTATTAAACAATGAGTTTAATCCTCTTATATCGACAAAGAAAGGGGGAATACCTACTCTTGTGCGCCGGAGGTAGGTATGTCTTATCGATATAAAATCGCAACTGTTTTTTTAATCGGCTTCTTTATCGACTGTATTAATATTTTTATGTCAGCGATTGCATTGCCTGATATTGCTTCAGCATTTTCTACCAGCCAATCAATGGTGGCTTGGGTCGCTAATAGTTATATCTTAGGTTTAGTCCTGATCATGCCATTGAGTTTGTGGCTCGCTGGGCAATTAGGTAACCAGAAACTGCTCAGTATTTCTATGCTGTTATTCTCAGTCAGTGTTTTATTGTGTGGGCTGAGTCATTCAATTTATAGCTTGGTAGTTTGGCGTTTTATTCAAGGCGTTGCTGGTGGGCTATTGATCCCTGTGGGACAGGCTCTCGTTTTTGAGCTATTTCCAGGTAAAGAGCGCCATCGTATTTCAACTTTAATTATGGTTGTCGCTTTAACGGCCCCTGCATTTTCTCCAGCAGTAGGGGGAATGATTATTGATTCATTATCGTGGCGCTGGGTATTTTATGCTAATTTGCCTTTCTCATTATTTGCGGCAATCTTAGCATGGTGGTGGGTGAATAATGATGGGCGGCAACAAAGAGAAAAACCTGATGTGATAGGGTTGATTATGGTGAGCTTTAGCTTACTGTTCTTATTGTTATCCTTTTCATTTTATAACGACTATCATAGCCTTGTGCTGGCCGTAAGTAGCTTTCTATTTTCCGCTTTTATTCTGGTTTTATATCTTCAATACGCCAAAAAATGTTCGGCGCCCATTTTAAATTTTCAGTTACTCGTAAATAGCAATTTGCGTAATGCTTTTATTGTTTATTACGCAGTACCTGGTGTATTTACAGGTGTCAATTTACTCAATATTTTTAACTTACAAAGCAATTTGCATTTTAGTGCAGCTCAGACGGGTATGTTTATGCTGCTATATGCCGCGGGGGCACTACTATCAATGCTAAGTGGTGGTTACCTCTATCACCACGTTGGTAAGAAAACGCTATTTTTTGCAGGAATGACGACTCATAGCTTAGGAATAATGTTGCTGTTTTGGGTATCAAGTTATTCAGATTTGCCTCTACTCATTGCTGCTTATTTATTAATGGGGGCTGGTGGTGGGTTGTGTACTAATACCGCTCAGATCAGTGCATTAATTGATTTTTCAGGGAAGGATTTATTGCAAGGGAGTGTGCTATGGAATATTAATCGCCAAGTTTCGTTCAGTGTGGGAACGGTCGTGTTGGTATCTATTTTTAGTGTCGTCACCGTACAAAATGATTTATTACGCTATCAGTATACCTTCATGATAGCAGCGGTTGTCGGCCTACTATCATTAATCGCAGTATTAAAAGAGAGATAATTTATGAGTCACATGGAAAAAGCGTTGCAGAGTGTTATAGATCTACATATCTTGATTGAAAATGTATTTACTGGCAAAGATACGCATGCATTAACCCCTTTATTAGCTAGCTTTGATGATGCTTTTGCAATGGTGACAATTAAGGGAGAACGTATTGGTTTAGAGCAAGTGAATGAGTTGTTTAGCCAAAATATAGGCACAAGACCTTCACTTACAATTACATTATCAGATATTAAACCAATTTTTGAGCGAGGTGAGTATTGCTGGATACAGTATCAAGAGTTGCATGAAACCCCTGAATCAAGGCTGTTACGAACTGCTACGGTTTGTATTAAGGTACTTGGGGAACATTGTTTTTGGGTATATTTGCATGAAACTCCTATAAATAAAAACTAACTTACTTATTAAAGCGTTAGCGTATTTTGGAACAGTAGGCTAACGTTTTTTCATCTTCATTATCATTTTTAATCGAATTTTCGACATATTGGCTGGGGATAACTAGGATATTCCTTTATACATTAAAATGTTGCTCACATGTGCGAGCGACTATGCTGCCATCATTATCACTATTTCCAACCCAGTTAAAGTCATCACGCTACTTAATCATGGCATCGTTTTCCCTTTATTAAAAGACTAAGATAATAAGAATTAGATAATCACAGTTTGTTTTATGAGCATTTTTAACTTGTCGTTAGAATAAAAATCACCTATTAAGCGTAATTTTGTTATTAATGTTTTTTATTGGCTGTTTACTCTTAAATAGTCTGTTCAGAATTACAGTGGTTTTTAAATAAAAGGTAATTACACTTAATAAGGGTTTTAATTAAAGGTAGCTGAAAAATTGCTATGATATAAAAATGAGAGTTATCTTATACGATAAAAAGTTTTGTACTGACGCTATTTGTCACTGAGTTTGATATTCTTTGTGTAATCAATATTAACCTAAATCATAGTTGGTGATAAAATGGATGACTATAAAAAAAATCAAGGAGTCAGATTAGCAACAATTATTCTCGAAGCATATCTTTATGGTGAAGTAGATAAGTATGAATTAGCCTCTCGTTTTAAAGTCAGCGAGCGGACGATTTATCGAGATTTGAATTCGCTAAACTTAATTTTAGAGCATAAAGGGAATTCAAAGTATGGTTTTTCGACAGTTGTCGAATATTATAAAATGATTTCTTTTTTTGGTATAGATAAGTATTTGCCTGATTTTAGTCAGTCTTTTTTGAAGAGTATTCCTGAGACTATTCAGAACAGAAGTGTTCTCATTAAATTTAATGGCATTGAGCATAAGATCAAGAGCTACTTAAAAACACATTATGAAAGAATTAGGTATGCAATTGATAATAAAAGAGAATGTCATATTTTGTATAAAAGCAAAAATCGGACAATATATCCATATAAGCTCATCTGTCACAATACGATTTGGTACTTGAATGCTATCGAAGAGGGTAAGCTTAAATCATTTTCACTAAATAGGATTGAATGGTTAGATGTCAGCAAAAAAACTTTTTTACCTGATAATAATATTGTCAATATGTTAATGGAGAGTAAAGACCCATGGACTAGCCATAATTATTTTCATGCTCGAGTATTGGTTTCAAAGTCGATAGCTGATTACTTCAAAAGAAGAGATGTTTTACCTAATCAGTGTATTGCTGATGAAAGTAGTGATACTCTAACAATTTCATGCTCTGCGATGAGTGAAAAGCAAATTTTACCTTTAATTCAATATTGGATCCCAAATATTAAAGTTTTAGAGCCGGAATGGTTAAAGATAAAGTTTGAACAAAACCTACGGGATTATATTAGTCAATTGTAACTAGTTATTTTCATTTTATTAAAACTGAGAGGATTGTATGGCAATACCATTTATTATTGCTGGTGCAGCTATTGCGGCCGCCGCGTTTGGTGGAAAGAAGGCTTATGACGGATACCAAACAAAATCAGAAGCTGACGATATTTTAGAGAGCTCTAAACGTCGTTATGATGAAAAAAAAGAAGTGCTAGAGTCAATAAATGTTAGCACGACAACGGAATTAGAAAAGTTAGGTACGCTTGAGTTAAAAATCGGTAAAAGTTTCAATAAATTTAACACTATCGCACAATCAATATTAAAGCAGCTTAATGAATCAGGACAGGATATTTCAATTTCGATTCCACGTCATGAAATCAATAAAATTGAAAACCTCGCTATTTCAGCGACAGAGTATCTTGGAACCTTAGTGGGAGCCGGTGCATCAAGTGCTGCTGCGGGGTTTGCTGTCTATGGTGGTGTTATGGCATTCGCGGCTGCATCTACAGGAACACCAATTGCAGCGCTTTCAGGTGCGGCTGCTTATAATGCGACAATGGCGGCTATCGGTGGCGGTTCTCTAGCTGCTGGTGGTTGGGGGATGGCAGGTGGAGCAATGGTGTTAGGTGGTGCTGTTGTTGCTCCTATCTTAGCGATTGCTGGTTGGGCTTATAATTCTCACGCTGAAAAAGCATTAGATAATGCCCAAAAAATTCGCTCTGAAGTTAATGGTGCCGTTGCAAAAATGACTTTAGCTTATGAAAATTTAACCAAAACCAAAGAGTACGTTGTCGCTATTTATCATGTTTTAGAAGCACAATTTACCGTGTTTAAACCATATCTATTAGCACTCATAGAAGCCGACAAAATGATTCAACGTAATAAAGCATTAGGTCAGGCTAACACCCATGGCATTACGGATGAGTTAAAGCTCACTATTAATAATGGTTATAAACTTGCAGCTATTATGACTAACCTAATTACGACACCATTATTTAAGCCGAAATTAAATCAAAATAATGAGGCTATTATTGTTGATGAGGTTATCGAGATTGAAACAGATAGCCATGGTCTGAAAATATTAAATCAGGAATGTTTAGATAAGCGATTAGATGAAACTAAGCGTTTTACGTTATCTTGATGGCATCATAAATCATAAGTAGCAGTACTTTCACTGCTACTTATAGGTAAGACATATGCAACAGACAAATTATAATTGGCAAAAAGAAGTGAATGATACGATTGTTCAAAGTTTAGTCACTTCCTTTGGTTTGGATTTTTTATTATTAAAAGATAAAAAAGGGGGGGATGTTGATACGGTGCATAATGTCAGAAATGATATTTGGGCAACCGAGAAAGAAAAAAATCGTTATCAGGATCGTGGTGAATATGATTCACATGCATACCACAGCCACGAGAATTACAAAGAGACAAACCGCAAAGGCAAACAAAAAAAGTTAGCGGGTGAGTTAACGGACTCCTATACAGGAGAAACGTTTAGCCAACATGATGTGACTAATCTTGATCATATTATTGCGGCTTATGAAGTGCATAATGACCCTGCACGTGTTCTTGCTGAAATTGACGGTGCGGATTTAGCTAACCGTGACTCAAATTTGACCTTTACGAATGAAACATTAAATAAGTCGAAAAAAGCCAAAAAAATGGCAGACTTTATTTCGAATCTAAAGTCACAGCAAACACTGCTTAAAGCAGAAATTAGTGCATTAGAAAGTAAAGGGCAACTAACCGATATTGAGTTAAAAAAACTCAAGACACTTAAGAATAAGCAGAAAGCCAATTTTGATGCCATGAAGGCTGTCGATGAAAAGGCCAGAAAACAGTATGATGCAGAAATTAGTAGCAAGTACTACAGTAGCAGTAAGTTTTTTGTGAATACGGCATCAGCGGCTATTAACACTGGGTTGAGAATGGGAGCAAGGCAAATGCTAGGGATTGTATTTGCAGAGCTTTGGTTTGAATTAAAAGATTCGATTCCTAAATTGATTGAACAGCATAAAACATACTTTAAATTTAAACTTTTCTTGGAGGATTTGAAAGGTGTTGTTACGAATATTTGGGAAAGATTAAAAGCTCGTTTTAAAGATTTTTGGACTGAGTTTAATAATGGGTTGTTTGGTGGGTTATTAGCCAGTGTTACAACCACCATGTTGAATATTTTCCTAACATCGACAAAAATGATAGGGAAGTTAATCCGAGAGTCTGCAAATAGCCTATTTTCTGCTGTGAAGCTGCTCTTTTTTAATCCAGAAAATTTAGCATTAGGGGATTTACTAAAATCAGCCATTAAAATTATATCGACCAGTATTTCTGTTGTACTCGGTTCAATGATAACAACATACTTGAATGGAATATTATCATTCCCATTCGGTAATGATGTTGCGCTATTCATTGGGGCTTTAGTCTCTGGTTTATTGACATTGGCGATGTGCTATTATTTAGAGCACAGTAATTTAATGCAAAAGATTTGGCGTTTTTTAAATAAATTCCGCAATAAATATGAGCTAACATTAAAGTACTACCGAGATGTTAATGCTGCTTTAGATAAATACCTAACAGAACTTGCTCAGCTTGAATTTAATTTTAATGTTGCTGAAATGCAGACGTTTACCCATGCATTGCAGGCGACAAATACAGAATATGAGCGAAAAATTATTCTTAATCAGGAAATTAAACGGAGCAATATTGCATTACCCTATGATGTAGATAGTGATGATTCATTCAGTGATTGGCTGGATTCATTATGATTTTAGAAACCGAGCTATTTCCTTGTGATAAATGTGGGGCATGCTGCCGCCATGTTGATCGCGCTAATGAAACTCAATTTCTTGATAGAGGCGATGGCATCTGTAAACATTATAATGAAACTAGCATGTTATGCACTATTTATGAAGAGCGCCCAGATATCTGCCGTGTCGATAAACAGTATTTGCTTCATTATCACGATCAATATACATGGCATGAATTTGTTGAAGTGAACAGAATTGCCTGTGAAATAATACTGGGCAGTGAATAATTTTGACTTATGCTATATCCGTTTACTAAGACCATTACTAAATCTTTTAGTGATGGTCTTATTTTATGAATTGATAAAGTAGGCTTGGTTTATCAACATCCCCCTATAACTTAGTTAATGATCCCTTTTCATTAAACCCACAGGCGTGATCTTATTGATCCCTAACATTAAATGATATTCAATCTCATTTATTATTGACCGTCGGTCGGTCGATAATTATGATAAAGGCATCATTTGATGGGAAGGTGAGAATAATGAAACGTCTTTTTTTGATCTCTGCCGTTTGTTTAGGCACGTTTATGGCGACATTAGATATCAGCATCGTCAATGTTGCATTACCTGCAATTCAACGGGATCTCAATGCTGATATGGGAATGCTCCAGTGGATCATTGATGCTTATGCGCTTTGTTTATCTGCATTGATTTTGTCTGTGGGGCCGATTAGTGATCGCTATGGGCGTAAAAAAGTGTGGCTAGCAGGGATCGCCATTTTTACACTTGGCTCTGCCCTTTGCGCGATAGCGACGACAACAAATATGCTGATTTGGGGAAGAGTGATCCAAGGCATTGCGGCAGCAGCACTGATCCCCGGTGCTTTATCTATTATTACCCAAGCATTTTTGAATGATATTGAGCGAGTGAAGATAATTGGGATCTGGTCTGCTGTGAGTGCATTGTCATTGATAATTGGTCCTATTTTAGGCGGGTTATTAGTTGAACTGTTTGATTGGCCAACGATCTTTTTAATTAATCTTCCTCTTGGAATAGTCACTTTGTTGTTGGGTTGGATAGGTATTGATGAAAGTGCAGATCCTGAGAAAGCCGCCTTTGATCCATTAGGCCAATGCTTGAGTATTGTTGCGCTTGCGGGTGTCACATATGGCTTAATTGAAGCAGGAGCGCAAGGGTGGGGAAGCGTTATGACGATAGGGGGATTAACTGTAGGTTTTCTCGCTTTGATCAGTTTTGTGATAGTCGAAATGAAAGTTGCAAAGCCTTTATTTCCCATCTTTTTGTTTAAAACTAATCAATACTTTTTTCAATATAACGTGGCCTCTTTTACGCTTGGTTTTGCGACCTACAGCAATGTATTTTTTATCGCCTTATTTCTACAAAAAGGGCAGGGCTGGGGAGCCTTTGAGGCTGGATTGCGTATGGCTCCTGAATTTGTTGCCATGGCACTATTTTCTTTCTCTTTCGGTCACTTGACTCGATTGACGAGTGTCAGAAATTTAATGATTTTAGGGTTTGTGCTTATTGCACTAACACCTACTGCGCTTGGTTTGGTGAATGCAGATACGGCTTATACGGTTATTGCTTTGCTTTTATTTGTGCTGGGGGCTGGGATGGGAATGGCGACACCGGCGATAGGAGCTTTGATTATGGGGAGTGTTGATAAAGCCTATTCAGGGGTTGCCTCCGCGGTGATGAATGCGTTACGGCAAACAGGCATGACATTGGGGATCGCACTATTAGGGACATTAATGACGCATCAAGCACTCAATCAATTACAGCATGATGAAATGTTAATGGCAACCGTACCTGCTCAAGAAGTCAGTTTACTTATTAATAATACTTCATCAGTTACCTTACCTTATGTTGCTCAAGCTGTTCGAGCGGCAATGACATCAGGGTTTAATGTGGCGATGATAGGTGGGGCGGGTGTTGTGGTTTTCACACTATGGTTGATTGTTAAACGTCGAAAAGTGAACGTTTAGTGTATTAATTAGGCGAATAAAAAAACACCTGCCGAAGCAGGTGTTTAAAGACTGAATTATTCGTCAAGGAAGCTACGTAGAACTTCTGAGCGGCTTGGATGACGCAATTTACGCAGTGCTTTTGCTTCGATCTGACGGATACGCTCACGGGTAACATCGAACTGTTTACCCACTTCTTCTAGCGTGTGGTCAGTGTTCATATCGATACCAAAACGCATACGCAGTACTTTTGCTTCACGTGCAGTCAAGCCAGCTAATACTTCATGAGTTGCCGAACGTAGACTTTCTGAAGTTGCTGAGTCTAATGGCAGTTCTAAAGTATTATCTTCAATGAAATCGCCGAGATGTGAATCTTCATCATCACCAATTGGCGTCTCCATAGAGATAGGCTCTTTAGCTATTTTCAGTACCTTACGGATCTTATCTTCCGGCATCATCATGCGTTCCGCTAACTCTTCTGGTGAAGGTTCACGGCCCATTTCCTGTAGCATCTGACGAGAGATACGGTTCAATTTATTGATGGTTTCAATCATGTGAACAGGAATACGGATGGTACGAGCCTGATCCGCGATAGAACGCGTAATTGCCTGACGGATCCACCAAGTTGCATAGGTCGAGAATTTATAACCACGGCGATATTCAAACTTATCAACCGCTTTCATCAGACCGATATTCCCTTCTTGGATCAAGTCAAGGAACTGCAAACCACGGTTGGTATATTTTTTCGCGATCGAAATAACCAGACGCAAGTTCGCTTCAACCATCTCTTTTTTCGCACGGCGAGCTTTGGCTTCACCAATAGACATGCGACGGTTGATATCTTTCACCTGCTCAATAGTCAGGCCTGTTTCTTCTTCAATTTGACGTAATCTTTGCAGACAACGCAAAATCTCTTCTTCAACTTCAACCAGCTTTTCACACCAAGGCTTGTTCATCGCTTTGGCGGCTGTTAGCCAAGTTTCACTGGTTTCATTACCGCTAAATAGCGTGATGAAGTTTTTCTTAGGCATTTTGCACTGTTCAACACACAGTTTCATGATGGTACGCTCTTGAAGGCGAACGCGATCCATCATTTCACGCATGTTATTGACCAGATAGTCAAATTGTTTTGGCACTAAGCGGAACTGTTTGAAGACTTCAGAAAGCTCTTCAATCGCTTGTGCGGTTTGTGCATTGTTACGACCAAATTGCTTAATGTGCTGACGTGTTTTTTCGTATTGCGCGCGCAATTCGCTGAATTTTTCACGGGCTAGTTCAGGATCGATGCTGTTATCATCATCGCTATCGCTGTCATCGCCGTCTTCATCATCTTCGTCTTCATCGTCGTCTTTATCTAACTCTTCTTGTGGAAGTTCAGAGCCAACGTGTGTTGCAGTTGGTGCGAGATCTTCCTCAGCGTTAGGGTCGACGAAACCGGTGATCAGGTCGGATAAACGGCTTTCGCCTGCCTCGACGTGATCATACTGTTCAAGGAGATAAGTGATGGCTTCAGGGTACTCTGCAACAGAGCATTGAACTTGGTTTATGCCATCTTCAATACGTTTTGCGATGTCGATCTCACCCTCACGGGTTAAGAGTTCGACTGTTCCCATTTCACGCATATACATGCGCACAGGGTCTGTAGTACGACCAATTTCACTTTCAACACTGGATAGAACTTGTGCTGCAGCTTCTGCCGCATCTTCATCCGTGTCGGATGTGGTTTCAGCCAGTATCAAATCATCGGCGTCAGGTGCTTCTTCCATGACCTGGATGCCCATGTCATTAATCATCTGGATGATATCTTCAATCTGATCTGAATCGACGATATCTTCCGGCAGATGGTCGTTGACCTCAGCATAGGTTAAGTAACCTTGCTCTTTACCCTTGGTTACGAGTAGCTTAAGCTGCGACTGCGGGTTTTGCTCCATAAGACGGTATCCACACTTCTGAGTATTTAGATTGGTGTCGGTCGGCGAAACAATCGGCCAACAAGAACATTCAAAGGGGATTTTTATTATTACGCTACGCCCCTTTAAAATCGTAGCATTTTACAGGCATTTGCCTTTAGTAAATCGGCACTTAAGCCGTTTGGTATTCAGTTATGTCTTCACACGTGAAAGCGTGATTAGGCGGACTTCTGCGCGCTCTTCTGGGGTCAGCCCTTCAGTTCGTTCTTTGGCTATCAAGTAGTCAAAACGCTCGTCAAGCGCGCTATTAAATAGATGGTTTAAAGCATCTTTAAATGTCTTTTCCGCTATCTCCTCTATTTCTATATCGTTCCAAGTTGCCAGTTTTTCAAGTTGACTCGCGAATTTATTGTCACGATACAGCTCAAGCAACTGCCCAGTCGTCATACCAGGGGTGGAACGGCAAACATCAACCAATTCCTGAAATAGAGAAAGCCCCGGCATTTGGATATGGGCTATCCCCTCTAGCGAGGGAACGAATTCCGAAAAACTCGGATTCTGTACCAACAACGCGATTAAAATACGCATTGTGGTTGGTTTTAATTTCGGTGCTTGGTAATTTACCGGTTCTGCATTCTCTCTATCAATCATAGCAAGAACCTGAGAAATATCCGGTATACCAATAAAATTTCCTAGCTCTTGAGCCATATATAGGCGCAATGTTTCACCAGGTATTTGTTTTATCAAAGGGATGGCGAGCTTACTAAATTTTGCTCGTCCTTCCTGTGTTTTTAAGTCAACTTGTGGCACGAGTGAATCAAATAGAAATGACGATAATGTTTGTGCGTCATTCATTCGTAATTCAAATGCTTCTTTACCTTCTTTGCGAACTAAAGAATCAGGGTCTTCGCCATCAGGTAAAAACATAAACCGTAATTGACGACCGTCGGTCAAATAGGGCAATGCATTTTCAAGGGCTCGCCAAGCTGCCTCTCTCCCAGCACGGTCGCCGTCATAACAGCAAATAACCGTATCTGTTGAACGATAGAGCAACTGAATATGTTCAGAGGTTGTTGAGGTTCCAAGTGAGGCAACCGCATAACGGATACCGTATTGTGCCAATGCAACAACGTCCATATAGCCTTCAACAACCAGTAATTTATCAAGTTCACTGTTGTGTTGCGTTGCTTCATAGAGGCCAAATAGCTGCCGGCCTTTATGGAAAATATCGGTTTCCGGTGAGTTTAGGTATTTCGGTAATGCGTCACCTAAAACACGCCCACCAAAAGCGATAACACGCCCACGACGATCTCGAATGGGGAACATTACCCGTTCCCTAAAACGGTCATAGGTACGGCCACTATCATTCGTCACTAACATACCTGCATCATCAAGCTGTTTGCGACTTTCTGGGTTTACGGCAAATTTTTTGAGCAGGTTGTCCCATCCGACAGGGGCAAAACCTATCGAGAAATGCTCAATAACGTCAGCCGATAAACCACGTTGGCTTAAATAATCTTTGGCTTTACTTGCCGATGGATGATTTAAGGCAGCGTGGTAAAAATGGTTTATTTTCTCCATCAACTGATACAGATTTTGCCGTTGATGAAGTTCAATTTGGCTTGTGCCAGTTCCCGTTTCATAAGGAACATCAAGGCCATGTAAGGCGGATAATTCTTCGATGGCTTCAACAAAATCGAGTTTGTCGTAATTCATCAAGAAATCGATCGCATTACCATGTGCACCACAGCCAAAGCAGTAATAAAACTGCCTTTCACTGTTCACCGTGAAAGATGGTGTTTTTTCGTTATGGAACGGACAGCACGCGTGATGATTTTTACCCTGTTTCTTTAACGGGACTTTTGCATCGACTAAATCGATGATGTCGGTTCTCGCTAACAAATCATTGATAAATGAACGCGGGATTCGTCCAGCCATAAGCCTCTTTTCGCCTGTTGATGAACGATAATAAGCCGCGCTTCCCTCAGGAAAGCACGGCCTTTAACTGCTTACTAATACTGCCTGTGATGATTGCGGTGGTTACCGCGACCAATTAGTACAGGCGAGTACGGCGTGCGTTTTCGCGAGCCAGTTTCTTAGCGTGACGCTTAACAGCAGATGCTTTAGCGCGTTTACGCTCAGTCGTTGGTTTTTCATAGAATTCACGACGACGAACTTCAGCTAAGACTCCTGCTTTTTCGCAGGAACGTTTGAAACGACGTAATGCAACGTCGAATGGCTCGTTTTCACGTACTTTAATTACCGGCATGTGCCTCTCACCTCAATAGAAATCGGGTTGTTGCTGGCTTTATTCCACCAGCCGTCATTTAAAATGGTGCGGAATTTTACTTCAATGAGTACGGGTTTGTAAAGTGCCGTATAAAATTGAAACACACAAGATTACCATTTCGTTGTTTTTTTGATGAAAAAAACAGCGAGTTTAGGTAATAATGAAAATTAGCCACACGAAATTTATTACAGGGCACTGATTATAGACTATACAACAGGAAAAGTCAGCCTTTTGGCATCATAAATTATACGATAGCCTGAATTTAATGATAGACTTTGGCTCATGCAACAAACAAGGGTAGTGCAATGCGCGTTTTAGGTATCGAAACATCCTGCGATGAAACCGGGATCGCAATCTACGATGATAAGGCCGGTCTATTAGCTAATCAATTATATAGCCAAATAAAAGTTCATGCTGACTACGGTGGCGTGGTTCCTGAATTGGCCTCTCGCGATCATATTCGCAAAACGGTTCCACTCATTCAGGCCGCGCTTAAACAAGCCAATCTTACGAGTGCCGATATTGATGCGGTCGCTTATACAGCGGGGCCGGGGCTTGTAGGCGCTTTAATGGTTGGTGCCACCGTGGGACGTTCGCTAGCCTTTGCATGGGGCGTTCCTGCTGTTGCTGTTCATCATATGGAAGGGCACTTACTAGCACCGATGCTGGAGGAAAAAAGCCCTGAGTTTCCATTCGTTGCTTTATTAGTGTCAGGGGGGCATACCCAGCTAATTAGTGTGACTGGTATTGGTGAATATGAATTACTCGGTGAGTCTATTGATGATGCCGCGGGTGAAGCATTTGATAAAACAGCAAAACTACTCGGGTTAGATTATCCGGGGGGGCCAGTGTTATCGCGTATGGCACAACAAGGCACAGAAGGTCGTTTTGTTTTCCCTCGACCAATGACCGACCGACCAGGGCTTGATTTTAGCTTTTCAGGGCTGAAAACCTTTGCCGCTAATACCATTCGGGAAAATGCGGATGATGAGCAAACTCGCGCAGATATTGCACGCGCTTTCGAAGATGCCGTAGTGGATACATTAGCCATAAAATGCAAGCGTGCACTTGAACAAACCGGTTTTAAACGCCTAGTTATGGCGGGGGGAGTGAGTGCCAATCGTACACTACGCGCTAAAATGGAAGAGGTGCTAAAGCAGCGTGGGGGGGAGGTGTTTTATGCACGCCCAGAGTTCTGTACTGATAATGGTGCGATGATTGCATTAGCGGGGCTGATCCGCTTAAAAGGCGGCGCGACAACAGGCTTAGGCGTTACAGTGCGCCCGCGTTGGCCATTAGCGGAGCTTCCACCATTAGTCGAAACTCGCGAATAGTATCGAAAGTGTGATTAGCGCGGCGGCCCATTTATTGTCAATTGAGTCGCCGCTAATTTATTGTCTCCCGATATCTCGTTTTCTTTTTTAGATCCAGAAACGGTGATTAGTGCAAAATAGTTATCGCATCATCCAATCTTATCGCATGTTTTTTGACGACCTCAGAGGCATTAGCACTTTGCTCGACTAACACGGTATTTTTCTGGGCGATGGATTCGAGTTCAAAGACGGCCTGTGTGATTTCAGTGAGTCCGGCTGCTTGTTCGGAAGTTGCGTTGCTGATATGGCTGATCAGTTGGGTGACATCCTGTACTTGCTTGACCACTTCTTGCAATGTATCTCCCGTGGTGTGTACGTGCAATTTGCCTGAATGTACTTTGTTTTCACAGTCATCAATAAGGTCACGAATATCGTTTACGGCGCTCGCACTTCGGCTGGCAAGGCTACGCACTTCATCTGCAACAACCGCAAAACCTTTTCCTTGCTCTCCTGCTCGAGCTGCTTCAACAGCGGCATTAAGGGCCAATATATTGGTTTGAAAAGCGATCGTTTTAATCACATCGGTAATAGCGTTGATTTTATTCGTACTGTGAACAATTTCATCCATGGTTTGGACAACATTTTTCATGGCTTCCGCTGCATGAATTGCGGTTTCGCTTGTCTGACCAGAGAGTTTATCCGCCTGTATCGTATTATCTGCGTTCATTTGTACGGACACTGACATTTGATTCATCGCCGCTACCGTTTGTTGCACATAGCCCACTGTTTTTTGGGTATGCTGTTCTAGTTCATCACAATCGTTAACTAATAGTTCACTTTCGTTGTGCACATTACTGATTTGGTAAGACACGTCGTTGGTTAACCACCGGCACACTAATCCGAGTTGACCAATAGATCGTAATATCATCCCAATTTCATCAACACGATGAAGATGGCTGATACTGTGGCGCTCGCCTCTTGCCACATCAAGGGCTTGTCTAGCAACATTTTCGATAGGCTTCGCCACCATACGTTCAAGTAAAACGTTGCTAGCGGATAAGGTGATTAAGGTGAGAACGGTTGCGTGAAGAAAAGACAAGCCTTGTAGGCCCGAGAGTGCAGCAACGCTTATCCAACCCGTAAATAACAGGATCATCAGTAATCGAATACGCCAACGTATCGACAGCGCAGGGTATTGTCCAAACCAGTGCTTTGCTAACACGAGGCCTTTATGTAATTTATGAGGGGGGCGCCCTTGGTTTAATGCCCGATAGAGCGGCTCAGCACTGGCGATTTCTTCTCGTGAGGCTTTTGTTCGAATCGACATATAACCCGTGATAACACCTTCTCTCATCATTGGGCAAATATTGGCTCTAACCCAATAGTGATCACCGTTTTTACGGCGATTTTTTACAATACCAGTCCATGGCTCCCCCTTTTTTAAGGTACTCCACATGTCCGCAAAGGCTGCTTTAGGCATATCAGGGTGGCGAATGATGTTATGAGGTTGGTTCATCAGTTCCAAGAGTGAATAACCACTTACTTTAATAAAGTCATCGTTTGCGTGAGTGATATTGCCATCTAAATCACTCGTGGTCATCAGTGTGGTATCGTCTTCTAATTGATATTCGTTTTGTGTAATAAAGGGAATGCTCGTCATAAATACACCATTATAATTGTTGAGTTTCTCAATGGTATATTTCGACTTATTTCAAATTATCATTAGGCATTATTTATAATAATTTGATGTTTATCTGATTTTTACCCGCAATATCACTTAAGTTTGGTACAGAGTTTGGATAGGAGTAGGTCAATTATGTTGAAAGCATAAAAAAGGCTGTTATGACAGCCTCTTAATATTAATCTTCTTGTTCCTGCTCTTTTGCTTCTTGAGCGATTTCTTTCGGGGTTTTTTGTTTCTTATTTTTGAGCTTTTGCCAAATACGGCTTTCTTGCCCGCGCCATAAACGTTGAATATTACCATGATGGCGCACTAAGACGAGGCAGGAGAGCATCGCCACAGGGAAGGTGAACTCGGGCTTAAACCACCAAACATAGAATGGGGCAAGTAGTGCACCGATAATGGCACCTAATGAAGAGTAGCCGCTAAGAAGTACCGTGAGTAACCAAGTGCCCGCAATTAAGCCAGAAAGATCCCAGCCGATAGCGGCGATAGAGCCAAATGCCGTTGCGACACCTTTCCCGCCTTTAAAACGGAAGAAAACGGGGTAAATATGTCCCAGACAAGCTGCAATCGCGACAAAGCCAAGATAGAATGGAGGAACTTTTAGATAATAAGCCAACCAAACCGGGAGCATCCCCTTTAGGACGTCACAAATGAGCACTGCGGCTGCGGCTAATTTACCGCCGACGCGCAAGACGTTGGTTGCTCCAGGGTTACCTGAGCCGTGTTGACGAGGGTCGGGCAATCTTGCCAATCGGCAGATCAGTATAGCACTTGAAACTGAGCCACAAAGGTAGGCAAAGATTATCATGCCAAGCGCGGTTGCACTCATAGCAAACTCCAAAACAGTTGGGGTATATATACACAATTTATTTCACTCATTGGATAATACGCATATTTTCCATGAAGTGGTATCAATTCAGCACATAAACGAGAAAATGACGTGATGGATATCGTATTTATTGAACAATTATCAGTCATCACCACCATTGGTGTATATGACTGGGAACAAAAAATTGAGCAGAAACTCGTGCTCGATATCGAAATGGGATGGGATAACAAACGAGCATCAAGGAGCGATAATGTCACCGATTGTCTCGATTACGCGCAAATTAGCCAAGCCATTATGGATCATGTCAGTAAAAACAAATTTGGCTTAGTAGAGCGTGTCGCGGAAGAAGTCGCTCAACTTCTATTAGGTCATTTTTGTTGCCCTTGGGTACGCATTAAAGTTGCTAAGCCAGGCGCAGTTGTGCGGGCGAAAAGTGTGGGTGTTATTATTGAAAGAGGCACTAGACCCGCTTAAAACTGAAAAGAAAGATAGGGCGGTGTATCGCCGCCAACTATCGGTTAGGCATTAATAGGTAACAGTGTTTGCTGTTGCCGCCACTGTTCAATCTGTTCAATGCGTTGGCGAGTCAGCTCTTCTCGGATTTTGGGACCTTGAAACCCTTGCTCAACAATAGGCTTAACGCTAACCGTTTGGGCAACATGAAAAGCTTGGCGAAAAAACTCCGCTTGTGGATACGCTTGCTGTTCAAAGCCAGCGCGACCACGCGCATCAGCTTCACTAATCACCCCCAATTGGGCTATTCGCTCAGGTTTACGCCAACTGTCTAATCCATCAAATAATTGAACCAGCTCTTGGGCTGTTAATCGATTTATGACATGAATTTTATCATGGAAACGAGCGGTTAGGCGTGCAAGCTCCCTCGCGCTATTAGGAATTTTTAAGCGATCACACAAGTTATCGATTAGGGCAACACCAGCTTCGCCATGATGAGGATGGCTAGGCCAGATAGTTTTGGGAGTGAGTGCCTTACCGACATCGTGGCACAGTGCAGAGAAGCGAATATCAACATCAGTGGAAAGTTGGGCGGCCATACGTAACACCATTAGGGTGTGTATCCCCGTATCAATTTCTGGGTGCCATTTGGCAGGAGCTGGCACGCCAAACAAATTATCGATTTCGGGAAATAGCACGGCAAGGGCCCCACATTGACGGAGTACCTCAAAGTAGACCTGCGGTGATTTGGACTTCAAGGCTTTTTCGGTTTCTGCCCAAACACGTTCAGCGGTTAGATGAGTAAGTTCACCAGATGCCGTCATGGTTTGCATTAACGATAGGGTTTCGGGGGCAATATGAAAACCTTGTTCAGCGTAACGAGCGGCAAAACGCGCTACGCGTAAAACGCGTAGTGGATCCTCAGCAAATGCCTCAGACACATGACGTAAGACTCTCGCCTTTAAGTCATCGACCCCATTATAGGGATCGGTCAACTGTCCTTGGTCATCTTTAGCGATGGCATTGATAGTGAGATCACGGCGTAGAAGATCATCTTCAATGGTCACGTCTGGGGCGGAATAGCAACTGAATCCAGTATACCCTGCGCCTGTTTTGCGCTCAGTTCTTGCTAGAGCGTACTCTTCATGGGTTTGAGGGTGAAGAAATACCGGGAAGTCTTTCCCCACTTGCTGGAAACCTTGGGCCAACATCGTTTCAGGTGTTGACCCTACCACCACATAGTCTCTATCTGAGACCGGAAGGCCAAGCAGTTCATCTCGTACCGCTCCACCGACCAGATATACTTTCATCATTAATTTTTAGCTCATCCAACGATCATTACGTTTTTTACGGCGCGGAATAATATGCGGCAGGATCAAACCAAAAATAAGCCCAGCCCCCGCAACGCCACCACCATACATAAACCATTGTAATATGAGTTCACGACGACGGTCATCAAGGTTAACTTCCGCAATTTCTAATTTCTTGCCAGACTTAATAAGCTCATTTTTCAATTTTTCATTTTCGGCTTTCAATTGGTTGACGATTTTATCGTTATCGGCAACACGCTGTTGCATATCCGCCGTGCGTGTATTCCACGTATTATCAATATTTTCGAGTTGCTGACGTAATTTTTGATTTTCGGCTTCTAACTCAGGAATACGTATTTTCATACTCGGTGTGTCACTGAGTTGGTTTTCTGGAAGCCATACTGTACGCCCACGTTCGTCTTTGACTTGAGCGAAATTACCATCCGTTGAGATAAGCTCAACACTTTCACCCGCATTGAGTGTGCCAACAATCCGATATTTTGTTCCTGGCCCACTATGCACATAAGTTGATAAGTCATCAGAAATATAACGTTTTTCAGCGGCAACGGTGCTGACTGATAGGCTTAGCCCCATGATTGAAAGGAGTAATAATGGTATTTTTCGCATAGTATTTACTTTCTATTATTTATGGTGAATGAATGCGGCATATGTGTAGACATACTCTAGATCATTCGAGTTGCGGCTAGACGGTGAGTGAGCGAAATAGATAGCGATGCCATTCGCGCGGATGACTTAGTCAACAAAAACTCAGCGTGTTGCGACAACTTGAAGTACGACGAGTACAAATACTAAAGAGTTAAGTGTGCGTGTGCAAATGTAAAACCAGAATGGGAACTATCCTAACTCACTATATAGCGTATAATTCCTTGCATTTCTTGACATAAACACCTGAAATAAATTGAGAGCATAGAATTTTTGGTTTCTTTGCGCTTTGTTTTCTCACTCGGCGCTGATTGGGGTAATATAATTGCAGAGAAATTATCAATTAAGGAAATGTATGAGCCACCTAGAAGTTGAACTGAAATTGGCTGCTCAAACCACGGCAATTGAGCCAGTACGCCAATTTTTATCGACACTTTCCCACCAACATACTGAACCAAAGAAACTGACTAATATCTATTTCGATACTGAAACACGCCAACTGCGTCAATGGGATATGGGATTGCGTATTCGCGGTTGTGATGGTCGTTATGAAATGACCATTAAAACGGCAGGACAAGTGATTGGCGGATTGCATCAACGTCCTGAATATAATGTTGATATTGATGCACCAGAGCTCAATTTACCCGCTTTTCCCGTCGAAATTTGGCCAGAAGGCACCGATGTCCAGCAATTACAGTCACAATTACAGATCCTTTTTAGTACTAATTTTACCCGTGAAAAATGGCTAGTGACATTTGAAGACAGTGAAATCGAAATTGTTTTCGATCAGGGGGAAATTTCTGCTGGCTCCCGAGATCTTCCTATTCAAGAATTTGAATTAGAACTTAAAAAAGGTTTCGTTGCAGATGTACTGAATTTAGCGAAAAAGCTAGCCGACATTGATGGTTTGCGCCTCTCTTCCACCAGTAAAGCTGCAAGAGGCTATTCATTGATGCAAACAGAGCGCGCGCCATTGCAACAGCCAGAAACGGTGTTTGATTATGAGCAACAGCCCATAGAACAAGCATTGATGCATATGCAGCAGCTAAGCCAACAGCATGAAGCCTATTGGCTAGCCGATGAGGCGGGTGCCCGTGAAGGGCTTGATGTCTTTTTACGCTTTGTCCAAGCGTTTTTGGTGCATTATCGCAACTCTGCCCCCCAGTTTGTGCAGGATATTCCTTTAGAGCAGCTTCGCGCGGATCTTGCCGATGATAAACTGAGTGCAGAAACCTTTTGCTACAGCAGCCGCTGGTTAAAATGTAAATTGGCCTTCACGCAGTGGTTAATTGCCTTGAAATATACTGATATTCATTAAGGTGTTGATATGCATCCTTTTCCTGAGTTGCTACACAGCCAACGAGAGCGGGTTATCGCACGTTTGGCCGATCATGGAAGTGAATTACTGCCTCTGAGTGATGAAGAAGCCATCGTACTAAGTTTTAGTGACTTTGTGTTAAAGCAGGTTTTAGCGCATTCACGTTTTTTGCAGCAGATCCGTGAGCAACGACCTAGCCCTAGCGAATGGCAATATTATGAGCAGTGGCTTGGAAAGGATTTGGAATCGGTGGTAGATGAAGATCATTTGATGCGAGTATTGCGGACATTTCGCCATCAAATGCTAGTCAGAGCCGCTTGGATGCAAGCCTTAAAGATCAGTTCGGAAAAAGAAACTTTACAGCAACTGAGTCATTTAGCGGAAACTGTGATCGTTGCCGCAAGAGATTGGTTATATCAGCAATATAGTCAATCGTGGGGAACGCCTTGTGATAGCGAAGGTAACCCACAGCCATTACTGGTTCTCGGAATGGGGAAACTGGGTGGTGGAGAGCTTAATTTTTCTTCTGATATCGATTTGATTTTTGCCTATCCCGAAAATGGCGTAACACGCGGTGGACGCAAAGAGCTAGATAACGCGCAATTTTTTACCCGTCTAGGACAAAAGTTGATCCGCGTCCTCGATCAAGTCACGGTTGAGGGCTTTGTCTATCGTGTCGATATGCGTTTACGCCCATTTGGTGACAGTGGACCTTTGGTGTTCAGTTTTTCTGCTTTAGAGGATTATTATCAAGAGCAAGGGCGTGATTGGGAACGCTATGCAATGGTTAAAGCACGTATTATGGGGCCAGATAGCCTACATTATGCAGATACATTGCGTCAGTTACTACGCCCCTTCGTCTATCGCCGTTATATCGATTTTAGTGTGATTCAATCGCTACGTAATATGAAAAATATGATTGAGCGAGAGGTTCGCCGTCGGGGGCTGGTCGATAATATTAAACTTGGGGCTGGTGGCATTCGAGAAATTGAATTTATCACTCAAGTTTTTCAGTTGATCCGTGGCGGCCGCGAACCGGCACTGCAATCACAATCATTACTGCTAGCCATGAAAGGTATTCGAGAGCTTGAACTGCTTCCTGCCGAGCAAGTCGAACTGCTACAAGAGAATTATCTCTTTTTACGGCGGGTGGAAAATTTATTGCAAAGTATTGATGACCAGCAAACCCAGACTCTACCGGATGATGCTCTCAATCAAGCCCGTTTAGCTTGGGGGATGGGCTTTGAACACTGGCAGGCTTTTTATCAAGAACTCATGCAGAAAATGGCGATGGTTCATCATATTTTTACTGAACAAATTGGTCAGGATGATGAAGAAGAGCGTCAAGATAGCTTCGATGAGATCTATATCACCTTGTGGCAAGGGGAGCTTACTAAAGAGGAGTTAGCCCCTTACTTGCCTTCTCAGGACGAGGAAGTTGCCCAGAAAATCATTCATGGCATTTTGATGTTTCGTCACGACCTCAATAAACGCACGATAGGGCCGCGTGGGCGAGATGTTCTTGATGAATTAATGCCTAAATTATTGGCAAAAGTGGGAGAGCGGGCGGATGCAGGGCAAGTTGTCGAACGTCTAACACCACTTTTATTAAGCATAGTTAGCCGAACAACCTATTTAGAGTTGATGCTTGAATTTGATGAAGTATTGACTCACGTTATTCGCTTATGTGCCGCATCCCCAATGATTGCGGAGCAGCTTGCCCGCCACCCATTATTGCTTGATGAGCTACTCGATCCGAAGTCCCTTTACCAACCTCTACCTTTAACCGCATATCGTGATGAATTACGTCAATATTTAATGCGAGTGCCTGAAGAAGATGAAGAGCAACAGCTTGAGGCATTAAGGCAATTTAAACAAGCACAATTATTGCGTATTGCTGCGGAAGATATTACGGGCGTCTTGCCAGTGATGAAAGTCAGTGATCATTTAACCTATTTGGCTGAAGCGATCATTGATGCCGTTGTTCATCAAGCATGGCAAAAAATGGTGAAACGCTACGGTGAGCCAGCACATCTTGCTCAATTAGATGAAAAACAATATGGTTTTGCGGTATTGGGATATGGGAAATTAGGCGGCTGGGAGCTTGGCTACAGTTCCGATTTGGATTTGGTGTTTCTATTCGATTGCCCTATCGGGGTTGTCACGAATGGTGAGCGTTCAATAGACGCAAGGCAATTTTATTTACGTGTTGCACAGCGCATTATTCATCTATTTAGTACCCGTACAGCCTCTGGGGTACTGTATGAAGTGGATGCCCGTTTAAGGCCATCAGGGGAGTCTGGTATGTTAGTCAGTACCATTGAAGCCTTTGATGATTATCAAAAAAATGAAGCATGGACATGGGAACATCAGGCATTGATCCGAGCTAGAATGGTATTTGGCGATGCTAGATTACAACAAGAGTTTAATCGTATTCGCCATGAAACCTTATGTACTCCACAAGATGCAGAAACATTACGTCAGCAAGTACGTGATATGCGGTTGAAAATGCATCAACACTTAGGGAGCCATCAAAGTAACCTATTTGATTTGAAAGCTGATCCAGGTGGCATTACCGATATTGAATTTATCGCACAATACCTTGTTTTACGCTACGCACCTGAAAACCCATCGTTAACTCGTTGGTCTGATAATGTCCGTATCTTTGAACTTATGGCTCAACATGCGTTGATGCCTGAAAATGAAGCCAATGCTTTAACTCAGGCGTATGTGACTATGCGTGATGAATTACATCATCTTGCTTTGCAATCATTGCCAAGTAGAGTGGATATCAGCCAGTTTGTCGTTGAGCGTGAACAGGTTTTAGCGAGTTGGAAAAAATGGCTAGGGGCGGTCGAATCGCATCATTAACGCGGCCTATTGCTTTGTGATAATATCGCGTTAATTAATTACAGCTTCCTTTTGAAAACTGGAGTTTTGGGATGAAAGTAACACTCCCTGATTATAAACAAGCAGGTGTACTTGTTGTTGGTGATGTCATGTTAGACCGCTATTGGCATGGCCCAGCGAGTCGTATCTCACCAGAAGCACCGGTGCCGGTGGTTAAAGTCAATATGGTTGAAGAGCGTCCTGGTGGTGCTGCTAACGTAGCCATGAATATTGCTTCATTAGGCGCCAACTCTCGCCTTGTTGGCTTGACGGGAATTGACGATGCGGCAAAAGCACTCACTGAAAGTTTGAATGCTGTAAAAGTACGTTGTGACTTTGTGGCAATCCCAACTCATCCCACGATTACGAAATTACGGGTGTTGTCACGTAATCAACAACTGATCCGCCTTGATTTTGAAGAAGGCTTTGAAAATATTGATGTTCAACCTTTGCTAGAACGTATTGAACAAGCCTTGCCACATATTGGTGCATTGGTATTGTCAGATTATGCTAAAGGGGCATTATCGCAAGTACAAAAAATGATTGCCTTGGCAAACAAAGCCGGCGTGCCTGTTCTGATTGATCCAAAAGGGAGTGATTTTGAACGCTACCGTGGGGCGACGTTGCTGACACCAAATATGTCTGAGTTTGAAGCCATTGTCGGTCGTTGCCGTGATAACCAAGATGTTGAAGAGAAGGGGATGAATTTATTGAAATCCCTCGATTTAACAGCGTTATTGATCACACGCTCTGAGCAAGGGATGAGCCTGATCCGCCGTGATGAGCCACCGCTACATTTACCGACAGAAGCGCAAGAAGTTTATGATGTAACAGGGGCGGGGGATACGGTTATTGGCGTATTGGCGGCCTCTATTGCTTCAGGTCGCCCTCTGCATGAGGCATGTGCGTTAGCTAACGCTGCGGCAGGTGTGGTCGTTGGAAAATTGGGGACTTCAACCGTTTCCCCTATCGAGTTAGAGAATGCGATCCGCGGCCGTGCCGATAACGGTTTTGGTGTGATGGATGAAAAGCAGCTAAAACAGGCTGTGGCAAACGCGAGGTTGCGTGGCGAACGTGTGGTGATGACAAATGGTTGTTTTGATATTCTGCATGCAGGCCATGTTTCGTACCTTGCTAATGCTCGTAAGCTAGGGGATAGGCTAATCGTCGCCGTAAATAGTGATGCTTCGACGCGCCGCCTTAAAGGGGAAACTCGCCCCGTCAATCCGCTGGAGCAGCGTATGATTGTGCTAGGAGCGTTGGAATCTGTCGATTGGGTCGTTCCTTTTGAAGAAGACACGCCACAACGTTTAATTAGTGAAGTGCTACCTGATGTTCTGGTGAAAGGGGGAGATTATCGCCCTGAAGAGATAGCTGGGAGTGAGGAAGTTTGGGCTGCGGGTGGTGAGGTTAAAGTACTGAACTTTGAAGATGGTATTTCAACGACGAATATCATTAAAAATATTATGAAAACCAGCAAATAAGCTACAAACATACCGTTGATAAGGCCTGTGATAGATGTGGCACAGGTCTTATCAAAATTCGTCGTATAGCGCTACCGCCTAGGGGAGCAAGAAATTATTCTTGTTCAGATGGCTTCTCTTCAAGCGCTTTTGGTTCACCAAAACGCTCTTCTAATGCTTTCACTCGTTGTTCCATTTGCGCTAACTTTTCGCGTGTACGCAATAACACTTGGGTTTGAATATCAAACTCTTCGCGGCTTACAAGGTCAAGTTTACTGAGTTGTGACTGAAGCAGTGAACGTAGTTTCTTATCAAAATCTTCACCCAAATCACGGACGCCTTTTGGTAAAGCACCTTGAATTTGGCGGGCTACTTGTTCAATTTTTTTCGGATCGAGCATTCGCGGGTCCTTAAGTTTTAAAAGATCAATTTGCCGATAGTGTAATACTAGAATGCTTTGTAATAAAGCCCATATGCACCTTGTGCAGCAAGTTGAGATAAAGGTGTGCAAGATAGGCCTGTCTTCCTCAATTACTCATCTTCACTTAAGCGTATCTAATGTGTGACTCGAATGAATAACGCTTCGTTTTTTTATTGATTTTTTTTGACAGAAAATGTGAGTTAGCCGTTAATTTTGGGTTTGCCCGTTGCACGTTGTAATTATTGGCGTTATATTGAATGCGCTTATCTCAGGGCGGGGTGGAAGTCCCCACCGGCGGTAACATGCCTAGGCATGAAGCCCGCGAGCGCTTTATCATTTGTTAGGGTAAAGGTCAGCAGATCCAGTGTGAATCTGGAGCCGACGGTTATAGTCCGGATGGGAGAGAATAACGGTATTAGCATCATTGTGCTATCGAAGCACTGTATTGCTTTTCATATCTGAATTGGCAGAGCGCACACTCGTGGCTGTTTTGTTTATTCAGTTCTCATACTCCTAAGACTGCCCTGATTCTGGTAACTAATAAATTATTACTTAAGAGGTTTTTACCATGAATCAGACGCTACTTTCCGAATTCGGTAATCCAATCGAACGTGTTGAACGTGCCATTGCAGCATTGCGCCAAGGCCAAGGTGTGCTTGTGCTCGATGATGAAGATCGTGAAAATGAAGGCGACCTTGTTTTTGCCGCAGAAACAATGACGCCAGAACAAATGGCCATGACGATCCGCTATAGTAGCGGGATTGTGTGCCTGTGCATTACGGAAGAACGCCGTAAACAGCTTGAATTGCCTATGATGGTGCAAAATAATACCAGCCAAAACAATACTGCTTTTACGGTAACGATTGAGGCAGCTAAAGGGGTAACGACGGGCGTTTCAGCAGCAGACCGCATCACAACAATCCGTGCTGCCATTGCTGATAATGCAACGCCGGCAGATCTACATCATCCAGGGCATGTGTTCCCGCTGCGTGGTCGTGATGGCGGGGTTCTGACTCGTCGTGGTCATACAGAGGCGAGCATTGATTTAGCGACACTAGCTGGGTTTAAACCCGCGGGAGTGTTGTGCGAATTGACTAACGATGATGGCACAATGGCTCGCGCACCGGACGTCGTTGCTTTTGCTAAAGAACATGGTATGACCGTTTTAACAATTGAAGATCTGGTTGCATACCGTTTGCAGATGGAAAAGAAAGCGAGCTAAGCAAACAGAGAGTTAGACATTTAGCATCGAATTTTAAGCCACAAAGTTGCACACCTTTGTGGCTTATTCAATTTATTTGACGAAGATGCTCAGCACCATCTACTGTGATTTATTATTAAACTGCGTATGCTGAGATAATAATGTGTAAGATGGAGCATGAAACTCATGTCAGCGAACAAAATGCCAGCGGTTTTTATTGGCCATGGCAGCCCAATGAATGCGATATCAGATAACCAATATACTCAGGCATGGGCAGCTCTTGGACAGTCGCTGCCTAAACCCAAAGCTATCTTGATGATCTCGGCACATTGGTATACTCGAGGAACCGCGGTCACCGCGATGGCTCAGCCAAGAACCATTCATGATTTTGGCGGCTTTCCTGAACCTTTGTATCAAATGCAATATCCAGCATCAGGCTCCCCTGAACTAGCTCAGCAAGTCGCCGATTTATTAGCGCCATTACCAGTCTATTTAGATAAAAGTGAATGGGGGCTAGATCACGGTGCATGGGAGATCCTCGTTCGTATGTATCCTCAAGCAGATATTCCAGTCGTTCAATTGAGTATTGATGGAACAAAACCTGCGGCTTGGCACTTAGAAGTGGGGCGTAAGCTGGCCTCATTAAGAGAGCAGGGAGTGATGATTATGGCTAGTGGGAATGTGGTGCATAATCTGAGGGAAATGAATTGGCAAAATGCGAATGTTGAGGCGTACCCTTGGGCGCGTTCGTTTGAGCAATTTGTGATTGAGCACCTAACAAGCAAGCAGTTACCTCACCCTTTGACAGCGGCTCTTATACGGGAAGATGGGAGGCGTTCTAACCCTTCACCGGAGCATTTTTTACCTTTGTTGTATGTGATTGGTAGCTGGGATGGTAAAGAAGCAATATCTACCCCGACAGAAGGGATTGTATCAGGCTCTTTGAGCATGCTATCGGTGCAAGTAGGTGAATAACAGGCTAGGAAAGGTAAACAAAAATGACTTTCCCGCGTTGAAGGTAAATTTACTGCCTTGTGTTTTTAGTGGAAGAAAACGGCATGGTTAACATGCCGTTTGTCTATCAGTCAATAATGACATGAGGATAGAAGCGAGAGAGGTCTTGAGTGATAAGCTCTTTGTCTTCGCGAATACAGATACCCGCAGGTTGATCATTCACTAACCAACTTCCTACTAATGTATAGTTACCTTCAAATTGAGGTAGCGGATGGAACTGCTGGATGATCATGCCTTCTTCGCCATATGGACCATCTGCTGAGGCAATCTCTTGGCCTTTTTCAATCACACGAATATTCGCCCCTTCGCGAGAAAATAGTGGTTTGATCACATAACTTTCAAGCTCTGGTTTTTCGCCATCAGCAAAGTAAGCTGGCAACAAATTAGGATGATTTGGGAACATTTCCCATAACATTGGTAGCAGTGCTTTATTCGAAATAATGCTCTTCCAAGCTGGCTCTAACCAACGTACACCGGCATCTTCCAATTTGGTAGAAAAAATTTCTCTGAGCATAAATTCCCACGGATACAGTTTAAACAGATTACTAATGATCTGATCCTGTGTATCTGTGAATTCACCTCTTTCACCTAAGCCAATTTCATCCATATAAAGGAATTCAGTTGCGACACCTGCTTCATGAGCACAATCTTGTAGGTACTGAACAGTGCCACGATCTTCATCGGTATCACGGCAGCACGCCATATGCAGCAGACGGAAACCATGTTGATCTTTAAGCTGAGTGAAACGTTCGATCAACTGCTCTTGAATACTGTTAAATTGATCGGCGTTTTCTGGTAGTTTCCCTGCATTGATCTGATCTTCCAACCAAATCCACTGGAAAAAGGCTGACTCATAGAGCGATGTCGGTGTATCAGCATTATTCTCTAGTAGCTTAGGAGGGTTAACTCCATCGTAGGCCAGATCAAGGCGTGAATAGAGCGAAGGTTGGCTCGTCTTCCACGATTGGCGTACAAACTCCCAACAGTGTTTTGGGATTTGAAAGCGCGCAAGTAACTCATCACTTTCAACAACCCGTTCAACCACTTTTAAACACATTTGGTGTAATTCAGCAGTGGCATCTTCAATTTCTTCAATTTGCGCCATTGAGAATTGATAGTAAGCGTCTTCAGACCAGTATGGCTCGCCATACATGGTATGAAAACCAAAGCCAAATTCAGCTGCTTTTTCGCGCCAATCAGGGCGCTCAATAATTGGTACTCGTTTCATTACTTATCAACCACCCATTGAACGGGAAGATGAAGAAGATTTAGACGAGGAAGATTTCTGTGCCATCGCTTGCTTATTCACCGTGTCGCCAAAGCCACCACGAGTGATGGTGGAAGTGGTTGGTGGCTTAGGTGCCATTGCTGTTTTTGGTACGCTGATTGAACGTCCACCTGCAACAGCGGGACCATAGCTTTTACCTGTAGCATCGACAAATTTGCCATTAGCTGGGCTAGCTGGGTTTTTAGAGCTAAAAAGTGGTTGTGAAGGTGCACTACCGCCCATCATTCGACCCATCATGTAACCCATCATCAATGGCATCCACATGCTACCAGAGCTACTTTGTGCTTGAGCTGTTTGTTCACCATTACCTGCGGTACTTGAGAAACTAGCCTGTGCAGGTGCTTGAGTACACATTGCTTCGCCAAATTCGGCGATACAATCTTCTTTCGTTGCATATTTAGGGGCTGTTTTTGCCGCTTCTTGTAATGCGTTGTTGTAGGCTAAAGTACATTGTTCAGCTTGAGAAGGATTAGCTTGGCTACAATCCTGCGCATTGGTATACAGAGAAACAGTCTCATCGCTTTCTTCACAAGCGGAGAGCATAAATACAGCACTAACGGCAATAGCAACGGGTGCTAAGCGATATGAACGCCAAGACTTACGAAATGCGTCTTGATTAATATGCTTGGTACGCTTCATGGTCATGGTAATTACCCTGAATTAAGAGTGAGTAAGAGGTTAGTTTTGTTGACTCTAGGATAGGGGAAATACGTTGAAAATTAAAGCAGAAATGCCAATGAAATGCGATTAAATAATAAATTTTGCAAATTCCTCGTCAGAATTAATACGCAAGAGAAGTTATTTTAGAAAAAGTATAACTATTTTTGTTTTATTTCAATAGATTATATTTTGTTGGTTTTTTGATTTATTACTTAATGTTTCTCATCAGAGTTGGCTGATTTTGCACAAAGAAATAATCAATAAAGTCTGGTTGCACTCTTTTAGATAGCAAAAACGATATTTATACGAATTTCTACTATTACTACATGATGTTTTAGGCTTTTTATAAAATCAAAAACCCTGTTTTATGGTGATTATTCACTAAATAAAAGGGCTTTATCAGTTAAAGATACTTTGCTTGCTAAATAATGGGTGGTTTAAATTCATAAACACACCCATGCACATTAGTCCCAATTATGGTCTTGGTGGAATTTTAGATTTATGTTTTCTTGGGGCTTTTTTCTTTTTTGGCGGTGGTGTTGGCTTTTTATTTTTATGTGCTTTAACTGGTGATGCTGAAATTTTTGCCTCAGTATGATGAGAGCGTGGGGATGCTTGTGCACCCATAGTTGGCAGTATAAGCGTCGTGTATAATGCAAGAAGAATAAATCTCTTCATAATATTTCCATCTGTTATCTATCAATTAAGGAGCTCGTTTTATATCACTCCCTAATTATTGAGAAAAATGGCTTTGCATTCACTGACGCAAACTCCATAATTTATGCTAGATTTCATTGTAACCTATTGAATTTATTTTATATTAATAGATTTTGTTAATTTATTGATGGAGGAGAAAACACAAATTTTTCACTGATGACAGCGTGCAATTTAGGCCGTGGTGATCATCAACGTGTTTAAGAAAGGAAAGTTAAAAAAGGAGGGAGGTTGGCGCGAATAAAAAGGGGCCGACTTATCGACCCCTTTAAAGAAGATGTTATTACCTAATTTGTGGTGTTTCAATATTGCGAATAATGCTGCTAGGTGAGGTTGAAACCTCTTTGCCTAGGCTTGCATTAAGGCGAGCAATATCTTCTTCATTGAGTGTGCCACGAGCAAACTCAATGTTTAATTGGTTAATCATGTAATCATAACGTGCATTAGACAGGTTTTGTTTTGCTTGATACAGCGCGGTAGTTGCGGTTAACACGTCAACAATCGTACGAGTTCCCACTTGGTAACCGGCTTCCATCGCATCTAATGAACTTTGCGCAGAGACAACGACTTGTTTGTACGCATTGATGCTACTGATAGAAGATGACACGTTGTTATATGAAGAACGTACCAACTGAATTACGTTACGATAAACACTCTCAAGTTGCTCACTGGCACCTTGGAAACCATATTGTGCTTGTTCAACTTGTGAACTCACCGCACCACCACTATAAAGTGGTAAGCTTAAGGTTAAGCCAATGCTGTTTTGACCAGTATAGCTATTGCGATCTAACCCGTTGAAGTTGCTGCCATGGTTATGTGTATTGGCAACGCTGGTAGCCGCATCAAGATTGATGGTTGGCATATGCCCAGTTTCCGCTAAACGAATGTTTTCACGTGAAACATCTTGTGCTAAACGAGCGCTCAGTAAGCTTAGGTTACGCTCTTCCGCTTCTTTTAAAATTGCATCAACCTGATCAGGAGTCACGGTTTTAAAACGATCGATATTCAGTGAAGCCAGTTGATTGTAGTAAACACCGCTGACCTGACGCAGTTTTTCAACCGCATTTTCTAAGTCATTACGGCCTGAAACTTCTTGTGCTAACACGCTATCGTAGTTTGCACGGGCGTTTTGTACGTCAGTGATAGCCACTAAGCCCACGTTAAAGCGTTGGGTCGTTTGATCGAGTTGACGGTAAACGGCTTCTTTATTTGCTTCGATATAGGATAGCGCGTCAATCGCTTTTAATACGTTAAAGTAAGCTGTTGCAGTATCCAAAATCAGTTGCTGTTGGCTGGTTTGATACGAAACATCCGTGATACCCGCGGTTTTTTCTTGGACGCTGAGTTGACGCCATTTTGACATATCAAAAACGACTTGGGTCAATTTCAAAGAAGCATTGAGACCGTTGCTTTCAGTATTTCTCGTATCGCGATAACCACTGCCATATGTTATACCGGCCCCTAAACCTAATTGTGGTAATAATGGGCTACGGGATTCATTAATCTTTTCAAAAGCTTGGTTACGTTCCGCTAATGATTTTCTTAGATCAGGGTTACTTTCTTTGGATTTTTGGTAAACCTGAAGTAGATCTTCTGCGTAGCTATTCGTACTGAGACCCACAAAACTTAATGCAATAAAAAGGGGAAGCAGTTTCTTCATTTGGATTCCTTGATTAAACAGCAAATAAGTTCAGCCTGTTACCTGTGCCCCACTGGCATAAGTGAGGAGAGAGCCGAGATAAATAGGACAAACTGGAACCTATATGTAAATAAATCATCATCACTAGAAATACTTGTCAAAAACAGACCTTGTTGTTGCCTATATATTTCAGTTCATATTGACGCTTATTGTAACAGAGTATCGCATAGGTTAACGGTAGCGTTTTGTGCCATTTTGTCTCAATTTGTTTAAACATTAACTCATATAAAGGGAAAAAGCCCTAAAAACTGTTTTATTCCATAATTTTTCCTTAATATGGAAAACATCAGCTTAGGAGATTGTTATGACAAAAAATGTAGAGCAGCCAATTAAATATAATAAAAATGATGTTGAAATTATATCTAAGCGTAAATTATTTAATGGTTTTTTTCAAATGATTGAATACCGCTTTCGCCATCGATTATTTGAGGGGGGTTGGAGCGAAGAAATTACTCGTGAGGTCTTTGAACGCGGGCACGCCGGCGTTATCTTACCCTATGATCCTGAAGCCGATAAGGTTGTGCTTATTGAGCAGATTAGGTTGCCTGCCATAGAAACCAGTCAAACGCCATGGTTACTTGAAGCGGTTGCAGGAATGATAGAAACCGATGAAACTGCAGAGCAAGTAGTACGTCGTGAAGCTGACGAAGAAGCCGGATTGGTCATTGGTCGCACTGAAAAAGCATTAAGCTATTTATCGAGTCCTGGGGGCACCTCTGAACGTATGTATGTGTATATTGGTGAGGTTGACAGTTCCCATGCTTCTGGTATCCATGGTTTAAAATCAGAAAATGAAGATATCCGTGTCCATGTGGTTAGCCGTGAGCAGGCTTATCAATGGGTTGAGGAGGGGATTATTGATAATGCGGCAACAGTCATTGTGCTCCAGTGGCTACAGCTTAATTACAAAAAATTGCAACAAAAATGGGTGAAACTGTCTTAAATAACAATTAATCTAATGAAGTGTGTGCTATTTAGCAGATATTAACCTACTGTTAACGGTAGAATAGCAAAATAACGGTGACATTTTTTATTGGAACAAGGAAAACTTTTGGACAGCCAGCTCGAAGTGACTGCTCGTAATGCGAAGGTAGTCAGGATTTTACAAGTTACTGATACGCATCTCTTTGCTGATACAGCGAATACCCTATTGGGGATTAACACGCACAAGAGCTATCATGCCGTCCTTGATGCTATTTTAGAACAAAATCTGCCTATCGATCTGATCGTTGCAACCGGTGATTTAGTCCAAGATCAATCACCAGAAGCTTACCAACATTTTGCAAAAGGGATTGAGCGTCTACCGGCTCCCTGTGTTTGGCTCCCAGGTAATCATGATTACCAACCTGCAATGGTCAGCTCTTTAAAGTTAGCGGGGATTTCAAGCGCAAAAGAAATTTTGATTGGTGATGAATGGCAAATTTTGATGCTGGATAGCCAATTGCAAGACGTTCCACATGGCGAATTGTCAGAGCAGCAACTTGAGTGGATGAAAAGCTGTTTGGATAAGCGCCCTCAGCGTACCACTTTAGTGATGCTTCACCATCATCCTTTACCTTCGGGCTGTACTTGGCTTGATCAGCACAGCTTGCGTAACTCCCATATTCTTGCGGATTACCTAAAAGGGTATCCACAAGTTAAAGTGATGCTTTGTGGGCATATTCATCAAGAAATGGATGAATACTGGCATGGTATTCGTTTATTAGCGACGCCTTCGACATGCGTGCAGTTTAAGCCTCATTGTACCAACTTTGCACTAGATACCGTCGCTCCAGGCTGGCGCTATCTCGAACTCTCCATCAATGAGAAAGGGGAAAGGCATATTAGTACGCAAGTGTGTCGTTTAAATACCAAAGAATTCAGTCCTGACTTTGATTCGGACGGCTACTAATGTCGACGCTTCTTTATATCCATGGCTTTAATAGTTCGCCACAGTCGGCGAAAGCCAATGGCTTAAAACAGTGGGTGAATGAGCACTACCCGCACATCAACATGATTGTGCCGCAATTGCCTAACTATCCAAAGCAAGCCGCTTCTATGTTAGAAGAGATCGTGCTACAGCATAAAGACGCGCCGATGGGGCTCGTTGGCTCATCATTAGGCGGCTATTTTTCGATTTGGTTTTCACAGCGTTTTCAGATCCCAGCTGTTGTGGTGAATCCCGCAGTGCGTCCTTTTGATCTTTTGCAGGATTATCTTGGCGAAAATATCAATCCTTATACGCATGAAAAGTATTTTCTTGAGCCTAAGCATATGCATGAACTGAAAGCATTGCATCTGCCACAAGTTGATCATCCCGATTTGATCTGGTTGTTACAACAAATGGGGGATGAAGTGCTCGATTATCGCCAAGCGGTTTCCTATCTTGCAAAATGCAAACAAACTGTTGAACCACAAGGTAATCATGCCTTTGTTGGTTTTGAGAATCACTTTCCGCAAATCATCCATTTTCTGAGATTGGCAGAGAAATAATGCCAAAACATCTGTACACTGTTATTATCAACAGTAAATCACTGATTGAACGCTTTGAGTTGTTCAATTAATCACCTATTACCGCAGAATGACAACATGACTCAATCTAGTTATAACGCAGAGGCCATTGAAGTCCTCAGTGGTTTGGAACCTGTTCGCCGTCGCCCTGGGATGTATACAGACACCAGCCGACCGAACCATTTAGCACAAGAAGTAATTGATAACAGTGTTGACGAAGCACTGGCAGGGCATGCAGGGCATATTGAAGTAATTTTATATCCTGATCAGTCACTTGAAGTGATTGACGATGGGCGAGGTATGCCCGTTGATATCCATCCTGAAATGAAAGTCTCCGCTGTGGAACTGATTTTAGGGCAGTTACACGCTGGTGGTAAATTTTCCAATAAAAACTATCAATTCTCAGGTGGCTTGCACGGTGTAGGTATTTCCGTTGTTAATGCTTTGTCTAAGCGTATTGAAGTCACAGTGCGCCGTGATGGTCAAATTTATCAAATTGCCTTTGAAAATGGCGATAAAGTCGAAGAATTGCATGTTATCGGTACGTGCGCTAAGCGCAATACTGGCACTAGCGTGCATTTTTGGCCGGATGAAAGCTATTTCGATAATCCGCGTTTTTCCGTTTCTCGTTTAGCTCATAATTTAAAAGCAAAAGCGGTTTTATGCCCTGGCGTGAAAATCACGTTTAAGGATCAGCTCAACAATACAGAGCAAAGCTGGTGCTATACAGATGGGCTAACAGACTATTTAATGGAAGCCGTTAATGGATTAGAGCTGTTACCGGATCAACCATTTACTGGAGAGTTTTCGGGGGAGAGCGAAGCGGCTGAATGGGCGCTTTTATGGCTACCAGAAGGCGGAGAACTGCTCACGGAGAGCTATGTTAACTTGATCCCAACCGCACAGGGGGGAACCCATGTGAATGGGTTGCGCCAAGGGTTACTTGATGCAATGAGGGAGTTCTGTGAGTTCCGTAATATCTTACCTCGTGGCGTAAAACTGTCTGCTGATGATATCTGGGAGCGCTGTGCGTATGTGCTTTCGGTTAAGATGCAAGATCCGCAATTTGCTGGGCAAACGAAAGAGCGTCTCTCTTCTCGCCAATGTGCGGCATTTGTTGCTGGCGTCGTAAAAGATGCCTTTAGCCTATGGTTAAACCAAAACGTTCAAGTTGCCGAACAGTTAGCGGAAATGGCAATTGCTAGCGCTCAGCGGCGTATGCGTGCGGCTAAAAAGGTGGTGCGTAAGAAGTTAACCAGTGGCCCCGCTTTACCCGGTAAGTTAGCAGATTGTAGCTCCCAAGATTTAAGTATGACAGAGCTGTTCTTGGTGGAAGGGGATTCTGCGGGAGGTTCAGCAAAGCAAGCCCGCGACCGTGAATATCAAGCTATTATGCCTTTACGTGGGAAGATCCTAAACACATGGGAAGTCTCTTCCGATGAAGTGCTGGCGTCGCAAGAAGTTCATGATATTTCTGTTGCCATCGGTATGGATCCTGATAGTGAGGATTTAAGCCAATTGCGTTACGGGAAAGTGTGTATTCTTGCGGATGCTGACTCTGATGGGTTACATATTGCGACGCTGTTATGTGCATTGTTTGTGCGTCATTTCCCTAAGCTTGTCAAAGAAGGGCATGTATACATGGCAATGCCGCCACTGTATCGTATCGATTTAGGGAAAGAGACGTTTTATGCATTGGATGAAAGCGAAAAGAATGCCGTGCTTGATAGGCTGAGTCGTAAGAGAGGCAAACCCAATGTACAGCGCTTTAAAGGGTTGGGGGAAATGAACCCAATTCAATTGCGTGAAACGACATTAGATCCCAACACTCGCCGTCTTGTTCAATTAACCATTGATGATGAGAACTACAAAGAAACAGTGGCCGTCATGGATATGCTGTTAGCAAAAAAACGTTCAGAAGATCGTCGTAACTGGTTACAAGAAAAAGGCGATATGGCTGAAATTGAAGTCTAACATTCATCACGCTATCAAAAAGAGTAAGGAAAGTATTGAATGAGTGAAATTACTCATGACGGCGTAGAGCGTTTACCCCTCCACGCCTTTACTGAGAACGCCTATCTGAACTATTCGATGTATGTGATCATGGATAGGGCGTTACCTTTTATTGGCGATGGGCTAAAGCCCGTCCAGCGCCGTATCGTTTATGCAATGTCCGAGTTAGGACTTAATAATACGGCGAAATATAAAAAATCAGCGAGGACGGTCGGTGACGTACTAGGTAAATATCACCCTCATGGTGATAGTGCCTGTTATGAAGCGATGGTGCTAATGGCTCAACCGTTTTCTTACCGCTATCCATTGGTTGATGGTCAAGGAAACTGGGGGGCGCCTGATGATCCTAAATCTTTCGCCGCGATGCGTTATACCGAATCACGGCTATCAAAATACGCAGAAGTATTATTGAGCGAGCTTGCGCATGGCACAGTGGACTGGATCCCTAACTTTGATGGCACTTTGAATGAGCCAAAAATGTTGCCAGCGCGTTTACCGAATATTTTGCTCAATGGTACAACGGGGATCGCCGTTGGGATGGCGACAGATATCCCACCTCATAATGCACGGGAAGTGGCTCAAGCCTTGGTTGCTCTACTGGATAAGCCAACGCTGTCGCTGGATGACATTATGTCGTATGTTCCTGGTCCAGATTTCCCAACCGAAGCAGAAATTATCTCTTCCCGAGAGGATATTCGTAAGATCTATCAAAATGGTCGCGGCTCGGTTCGTATGCGTGCTGTTTGGGAAAAAGAGGATGGCAATGCGGTTATTACTGCTCTGCCTCATCAAGTTTCTGGGGCGAAAGTGCTTGAGCAGATTGCAAGCCAGATGCGCGCGAAGAAATTACCGATGGTGGATGATTTACGTGATGAGTCCGATCACGAAAATCCTACACGCCTAGTCATTGTGCCGCGTAGTAATCGTGTTGACCTCGAACAAGTGATGAATCACCTGTTTGCGACGACAGATCTCGAGAAAAGCTATCGCGTTAACCTCAACATGATAGGTCTTGATAATCGTCCAGCAGTTAAAGGGTTGGTAGATATACTCAATGAATGGATTGTTTACCGCCGCCAAACGGTACGTAATCGCCTTAATCATCGTTTAGAAAAGGTTCTTAGACGCTTACATATTTTAGACGGTTTATTAATTGCTTATCTTAACATTGATGAAGTTATTGAGATCATCCGTACGGAAGATGAGCCAAAACCTGTCTTAATGTCGCGCTTTAATCTCTCTGATACGCAAGCAGAAGCTATCTTAGAATTAAAATTACGTCATTTGGCTAAACTCGAGGAGATGAAAATTCGAGGCGAGCAAGATGAATTAATTAAAGAGCGTGATGAATTACAAAGTATTTTAGGCTCCGAGCGTAAGCTAAATACGCTGATTAAAAAAGAAATTCAGGCTGACGCCAAAGCTTATGGGGATGAGCGTCGCTCGCCACTGCGTGAACGTGAAGAAGCAAAAGCATTGAGCGAACATGAAATTCTACCTTCAGAGCCGATTACCGTTGTATTGTCAGAAATGGGCTGGGTACGCAGTGCGAAAGGGCATGATATTGAGCCTTCTAACCTGAATTATAAGGCTGGAGATAGTTTCAAAGGTGCCGCTCGAGGTAAAACCAATCAGCCTGTTGTTTTCCTAGATACGACAGGGCGTAGTTATTCGGTTGACCCATTAGAGCTACCTTCCGCACGCAGTCAAGGGGAGCCATTAACCGGGCGTTTATCACTACCGCCAGGGGCGACCGTCGAACATGTTCTGATGGCCCAAGATGAGCAAAAATATTTAATGGCATCGGATGCGGGTTATGGTTTTATTTGTACCTTTAATGATCTTGTCACCAAGAACAAAACAGGTAAGGCTCTGATTAATCTGCCGGATAACGCCAAGATCCTCACACCAATTGAGATCAATAATGAGCAAGAAGATGTACTGTTAGCCATTACTAAGGCTGGTCGTATGTTAATGTTCCCTGTTGCTGATTTGCCTCAATTGTCGAAAGGGAAAGGTAATAAGATCATCAATATTACCGGTGCTCAAGCGGCAAGTGGTGAAGACCTTCTTGTTTGGTTATTAGTGCTGCCAGCACAGGCTTCAATTACGCTCTATTTCGGTAAACGGAAACTGAGATTGAAATCGGAAGAGTTGCAAAAATATCGTGCAGAAAGAGGGCGTCGTGGTACATCACTACCTCGTGGCTTGCATAATATTGAGCGAATTGAAGTTGAAACTGCGGATGCAGACAAATAATAATAGTGCAATTTTATTATGGGATTGATTATGCTCTAAATACGTAAAGGTCAGCCAGCCGATAGCGGAATCAATCGTGCTGACAATGCTGCACTTGAAGTATGGTGAGGATAATCAAGTTCTGATTATTTAGACAGAGGTCTCTATGCTAGCGCTGATTAGGGCCATTATTGTGATTATTTATACAATATTGGTGTGTGTATTTGGGGGAATTTATTGTTTATTTAGCCCTCGTAATCCAAAACATGTGATGGTTTTTGGCCATATGTTTGGGCGGTTATCAACATTATTTGGCATAAAAATTATTAACCGCGTTCCAGAAAAAGCGAAAAAATATGGCCCGAGCATTTATATTGGTAACCACCAAAATAACTATGACATGGTCACAATGTCGAATGGTGTTCAACCAAGAACGGTGACAGTAGGGAAAAAAAGTTTAGTGTTGATCCCGTTTTTTGGTTTTCTGTACTGGATCACGGGGAATATTTTGATCGACCGTTCGAATCGTTCAAAAGCGCATAACACAATTTCGCAAGTGGCTGAACAAATCAAAAAACATCAAATTTCGATTTGGATGTTTCCAGAGGGAACTCGCAGCCGTGGTCGTGGGTTGCTACCTTTTAAAACAGGGGCATTTCATGCGGCGATTGCTGCGGGTGTACCAATTGTACCGGTTTGTGTTTCTACCACTCAAGGAAGGATCAAACTCAACCGTTGGAATAATGGTCATGTGATCGTTGAAATGTTAGAGCCAATAGAGACAAAAAACTATTCCAAGGAGCAAGTCAGGGAGCTCGCTGAATATTGCCATGATTTGATGGAAGCTAAAATTAAGCAGCTCGATGAAGAGATTGCTGAAATAGACAAGCAAAATAAATAAGTTGTTCGGCACGATGACTTAACATGACGCCCTTTTCTGAATAGGTTATCTCATCAGAAAAGGGCGTTTTTATTTAATGAATCACATGATCCTGTTTACACGTCTAATTACATTTTATCTTGTCATTTTTGACTATTAAATTTTATTTATCGTTATAGATATTTTTAGAGTTTCATCTATTTTCGCGATATCATTACAACCCATTTGTATCAAGTTTAAGATTATGGCCCAATGATGGGTTATGCTAGCGCGAACCTAAAATTAACGATTAAATTGGTTTATATTGCGAATATCTAACAATAATTAGCGCTGCTATTTTTAGTTTAGTGGAGAATTTATGTCATTCAGTCGGCGTCAGTTTCTGCTTATTGCAGGGCTGGCTTTGTGTTTGGTCAATACATCAAACTATGCTTTTGCGAGCGGTAATGGCAAAAACCCGCTCCCTGTTCCTCCATTATTAGAATCCAAATCAGGACAGCCGTTATTTTTGACATTACAAAAAATACATTGGTCGTTTGATGGGAAATACTCTGCGGATATATGGGGGGTTAATGGTTCTTATCCAGGTCCAACGGTAAAAGTAAAAAATGGCGATGATATTAAGCTGATTTATAGTAATCGCTTACCTGAGTCTGTTTCCATGACAGTTAGTGGCCTGCAAGTTCCTGGTACTCAAATAGGTGGAGCGGCAAGGTTAATCTCTTCAGGAGCCGATTGGTCTCCTGTGATCCCTATTCGTCAACCCGCAGCGACCCTTTGGTATCACGCGAATACAGAAGGCAAAATGGGGCCTCAAATTTATAATGGTCTATTAGGGATGTGGATCATTGAAGATGATTCAACGAAGAATCTGCGACTACCAAAACATTATGGCGTCGATGATTTTCCTATTATTATCCAAGATAAGCGCTTAGATAATTTTGGGGTTCCTGAATACCAAGCCAATGAGGACGGTTTTCTTGGGGATACGTTATTAGTTAACGGTGTTCAAGACCCTTATATTGACGTTTCCCGTGGCTGGATCCGTTTACGCTTATTAAATGCCTCTAATTCGAGGCGCTATGTCATGAAAATTAGCGATGGGCGTCCTTTTGTGATGATAGCCTCCGATCAAGGATTATTGACATCACCAGTCAAAGTGCCTGAACTGTCGTTGGCACCGGGTGAACGTCGAGAAGTCTTGATTGATATGGCAAAAACAGAAGAGCTTACCATTACAGCGGGTGAATCAGCGAGCTTTATGGATAGAGTGAAGAGTTTATTTGAACCTTCAACAACACTCATATCGACCAATGTGTTGACTATCAAAGCAACAGGGTTAATGTCTTTGGTGACTGATGATGTTCCTACTCAGTTAGTTGAAGATAAAACTCAGATCACTTCATCTATTCGTAATCGTGATATTCACCTTAATGAACCTTATGGCATCAATAATACGACAAAAGATACTCGTCGTATTGATCTATCAAGCCAACAAGGTGGGTGGGAGCGCTGGGCCGTAACCAGTAATGTTCCTCAACCTTTTCATATTGAAGGGGTTCGTTTTAAAGTGATTAACCGTAATGGACAACCGACACCACCGGAGGATTTCGGCTGGAAAGATACAGTTTGGGTTGATGGTAAAACAGAACTATTGGTACAAATGATGCAGCCATCCTATGAGCACTTTCCATTTTTATTCTACAGCAACAATTTAGAAAAAGCGGATTTAGGCTCAGTGGGGCAACTGGTCGTGGCACCTGAAAATTAATGTTAAATCGGGAGTGTTAGAAATTCTGTGTCATCCTAGTAAACGACCTCAAAAAGGAAGGGCTGATGACACAACCTTTCGATTTTGATAAAACCTTAAAATTACTTCAAGAGGGGCAGGTATTGATCGGCAAAGGCGGTATCCTGACCCCATTGAGACTCTTATTTGGCGAATGATATCAATGCCAATCGCCGAAATGGTATCACTAAGAAAACCATCAAAATATCAACGGGTAACGTTGAACTGGCAACGAGACCTGATCGTAATGGTTCTTTCGAACCGTAACGGGTGAAAAAGCACCAAGCGACATTATCGAATGAGGTCGAGCATAAAATAATACGTTTTTTGCTCTGAGTATGAGTTACTCGGGTATTAGCCGAGAATTGAAGAACTGTATGCTTTTAGTCTCTCACCTGCCGCGATTAGCGCAGTGACTGGCAAAGTTATTCTGAACTCAAACTATGGCAGCAGCAACCACCGGATATGGTGGGTTGGAAACAAAATATGCTAGCTATCTATAACCAAATAATTGAAGACCTCATGACGATCAATCCAGAGCTGCAAGTGATTCATAAGCTATTTTAACCACGGCGATTAGACGGTCGTTGATCGTCTTTGAATATTTACGTGCTAATATTGATAATGTAAAGATTATCAAAATAACAGTTGGAATAGATGAGACGTTTTCTGTTAGTAAAACTTCTCGATTTGATAACAGGTTTCTTATGGAAAGAATAAAAAAATGAATAGAATGGAGCTAATCAATAAATATATCAAAACTGATTTAGAAAAAATAACAGTTAAAACAGGTGAATTGAAGAAAAAATCTGATGATAGGTTTTATTCTAATATAGGAAAAATTATTGCTGAAAAAAAGAGTAATAGAGACATAAATTATGTTGTTGCTCTTGATTCTGCAATGGGAATTACTGGGTTGCTTTATACGAAAGAAATCTACTCAAATGTGAATGAAAAATCTTATGCTTTTGAGAAATTCTTTTGGCATAGAAATGTTTCTTTTTTAGCTAGTTATTATAACCTATTTAAGGATAAAAATTTATCTTTAGATTTTTCTGAACAAGGCGAAATTTTACTGATGGATTTTGCTTGTGATGACTTTAGAATTGGGCACCTTTGCTACGATAGAATTATTGAGAATATTCAATCGGGTAAAATGGCAAAATCACTCCCTATGTATACTCGCCCACAGAAGCTAGGCGTATTTGCCGTTGAAATGTTGGCAAGCGAAAAAAATCAAACCATAGATTGGGAGAGTGCAGGTATTCCTATCGATCCGTTTTATCAACGTTTTTGCCAAGAAGCGTTATATAATGAAAATCACGATGTTGTCGCCCAATGGCTTATTGCACTGTGTGATCGTCATGTCGAATGGTCCGCTTTATTTGACTGGGATGAAAATGAACAAAGTGCGACAGGCTATGAAATCGATATGGAAATATTATTAGCGTGGCCGTTTGAATATCAAGCCGTCAAAAATTTCCGCGCCAAACATGGCTTAACTACTCCTATCATCGATCACCCATTACTTAAAACCCCGATGGCAATTGAACATCGCCCTGATATGGTGGGTTGGAAGCAAAATAGGCCCGCTATTTATGATCAGATGATTGAAGACTTGATCACGATTAATACAGAGCTGCAAGTGATTCATAAACTATTTTAATCATGGTAAATCACCGATGGTTTACCATTTTTAGATACAGGTAATATTATGAAGCAGACGGCAGAAAGAAAACAAATTATTTGTGATAATAAGCTGTAAGCCTTTTATCTTGATGCAGTTCACTATTTTGAAGAAGAACATCACGTAGCATTAGATCACCATGAAATTAAGCGAGAGGCCTTGTTTAATCAATTAAAGAAAAATTATTTGCACTTTGAATCTATTGGTCGAGCAAGTCAACTTGATGAAAATTAATGGGGTCTCAGTAGCATTAGAAGGACACAAGGTGGTTTGTGCGTGTGTGCTTGCCGCAGTGGATTAAGCAAGCAGTAAAAAAAGTATCTTGAGCGGAGTGTTTTAATCATAGGGGTTAAAACAATAAAGAATGAGTGAATACTATTATTAGTCAGTATGTTAGCTTTAAAGAATCGAATGATTATAAGGATGATTTCATTTGCAGAATTGAGTCACCTCTACCACCGATGCGGTATATCGACAGTGAAAAAGCGTTAGATGAGGCTAATTGCACTCTGGGTTTTATTAATGAGGAAAAGATATAATGGGAATAGTTGCCTTTGTCAAAAAACACATGACATTAAAATCCAATTTTGATCGTGCCAAGAAACAACGCTTTGTATCTAATCACGAACGTTACCAAAATAATGTTGAGCTTGAAGAGCTAACCTTTATTGATGAAATTAATGCTAAACAATTTGCCATTGCGAATATTAATCGAGGAAAACGTGATGTTGGGGCAATGAGCTTTTTTCTGGTTATTTTAGTTTTTTTTATAGTAATTTTGAGTGTACTAATAAAGTCAAATATAGATAACTACAATAGTTTTGTTAGCACCATCTCAATGTATGAGAAAAAGTATAATCTTTATAAAGAAAAAAATATAACATTGACTAAAAAAATTAAGGAGCTTAGACCATTTTATGGTGAAGGCAATAAAAGCTTTGGGGTTTTCTTTGTCGATTACTATTTATGGGGAGGGCATGTCGATAAAGTTGGAGGTAAGGACGTTACTCTTATAATTTTCACGTTAATTTTTGGTATTTTTACCAGTATTGTGGGTTATATAATCTTTTTAAAGCCGCTACCAGTCCTGATTTTTGATCGAGAGAAAAAATATGTCTATAGCTATTTAAAAGGGAAAGTTTCAGCAGACCGCTATGAATATATTGAGTATGGTCATGCCCCGATTATGCTTGCAGTCCGGTTATATAGCATTAATACTGAAAATGGTGAATTGCAGGAAGAGATGTTTTTGCCTTATACATCAGCCATGTCAAACCTTAACTTTAATACAGCTAATGAAGCCAATATCTTTGTCAGCTTTGTGAATACTTTTATGCGTGAAGGGCGTGAAGCGGTAATGGACAGTGATTATAAGCAGCCAAAACCTTTA
>NZ_JAMPLX010000024.1:0-184028 GCF_028477825.1 Providencia sp. PROV267
CCGATTTCTTTTCTAACCTGACCACCGAAGCGGTTTGTCGTGACAACGGATGCGCATTATAGGGAGTCAGAAAATTCTAGCAAGTGTTTTTTAAACTTTTTAATTCAACCGATGAAACATTAAACAAATCGTTTAAAAACACCACTTATCGTTAAAGATATGAGCTATAAACAGTCAAATTCCTGTGTAAACTTGCTCACTTTTTCCCAGTCCGTATATTCTATCTCTGTATTTGGGTCGGTTGGCCCATCTGTCATTTTCATAATAAGTCGAATCATCGTCTTATCGAACCAACCATAACGTGGATAGAACAATGCGCCAGCAAATACTGAGCTTAGTGTTGGTTGCCAAGGGCTTTTCTCCAGAAACTTGCGCGTATAGGCATTCGTTTCAGGAGTATCTTTGCCTTCTTTGCGCGCAGTTAAGTTCACACCAAAGAAAGCGGTTTTCATTGTATTTAATTGGCTTTGATGAATCGTTGCGAACCGCATCAGTGCTTTATTGAAGTGACCATAACGAATAGACGCTCCAACTAACACCTTTTCATACGATGTAATATTGATATTTTTTTCGCTATTTAAATCTCGAATATCACATTGGCGCCCTACACTTCGTAGTTGCTCCGCCATTTTCAAAACAATTTTTTTAGTTTGTCCATCTGTGCTCGAATGCAAAAGTAAGTAACTCATTCTTGATCCTATCTTATTAATCGCGCCAGAAGGTTGGCGTGAATAACACTAATAATGTAAAGACTTCAAGACGACCGAACAGCATAGTCACTACCAGTATCCATTTCCCTGCTGGGTTCATCGATGTAAAGTTATCAGCGACAGTGCCAAGGCCTGGCCCTAGGTTATTTAACGTTGTTGCGATAGCTGAAAAAGCAGAAAATTCATCGACACCCGTTGCAATTAATAGAAGTAAACTGACGATAAAAACGAGCGCATATGCTGAAAAGAAGCCCCATACCGCTTCGATGATCCTTTCAGGTAAAGCTCTTTGCCCTAACTTTATGGTGTAAACGGCATTTGGGTGAACAAGCCTTTTTAATTCCCGAGATCCTTGCAAAAACAATAGCAAGATACGGATAACTTTTAATCCGCCTCCTGTTGAACCAGCACAACCGCCAACAAATGCGGCACATAGAAGAAGCATCGGCAGGAACAAAGGCCATCCGGCAAAACTATCTGTTGTAAAACCTGCAGTTGTTGCCATTGAGACAACTTGGAAAAATGCCTGATCTAATGTTTGCCCAAAAGAGCCATACACTGAGTGATAAAGTAAAACCAGTGTACAGATAATGACGAGGGCTAACTGGAAGCTAATGAATGTTTTAAATTCAGGATCGCGCCAATAGATACCTAAGCTACGCCCAGTAAGCACGGCAAAGTGCAGACCAAAATTACAACCTGAGATAATTAAGAAAACCGCAATAATGGTATTTATCGCTGGGCTATTGAAATACCCCACACTCGCGTCATGCGTTGAAAAACCACCAATCGCTATTGTAGAAAAACTATGAGAGATGGCATCAAACACATCCATACCTGCTATCCACAGCGCAATCGCACATACAATCGTCAGCAATACATAGATGAGCCAAAGGGTTTTTGCCGTTTCTGCAATACGCGGTCGCATTTTATTATCTTTAAGCGGCCCAGGCATTTCAGCACGGTAAAGCTGCATTCCCCCAACACCGAGTAATGGCAGGATCGCCACAGCAAGTACGATGATCCCCATCCCACCTAACCACTGTAGCATTTGCCTATAAAATAAGATGGCTTTCGGGAGCGTATCGAGCCCAGTTAACGTTGTCGCTCCTGTTGTGGTTAACCCAGAAAAGGATTCAAAAAAAGCATCGGTTATGGAAAGGTTTGGCTTTTCAGAAAAAATAAAAGGTAATGCCCCCACACTTCCTAGCACGGTCCAAAACAAGACGACAATAAGAAACCCTTCTTTTGCTTTAAGTTCATGCTTGCTGTTGCGCGTTGGGATCCATAACAGTAATCCGAGCACTAAAGCCGTAACAAACGTTTGACTAAATGCTCGACCTGCTCCATCACGATAAATAAGCGCAACAATACCCGGCACAACCATGGTAAAAGAGAAGATAATAACGAGTAGCCCGACAATACGGGTTATTGCACGAAAATGCATTCGGCAGGTTCCTTGCTAACCAATTGACTATTCAGATTCAGGTATGAGTTCTAAAGCCCCGCGACTCATATCGCGTAATTTATCATTGACTTCTTGCTCTAAGGTAGCAGGAATTGCAATTCGTAGGGAAACAGATTCGTTATATTCACTGTGTAAAATCATCCCGTTGACCTGCGTAACTAGCTGCTCAACCGTATTAATAAATGCATAATCACAAACTAGCTGGAAAAATTTTTGCGGTACTTTTGTTTGTGTTGGTAATAACTTAAGTGCTTGCTGAGCACCATTACCATAAGCTTTAACTAAACCGCCTGTCCCTAGTTTGATACCACCAAAATAACGTACAACAACACAGGTGATCTCCCCAAGATTGCTGCCGAGCAATTGTGCCATTATTGGCTTTCCGGCCGTTCCTGTTGGCTCACCATCGTCGGAAAAACCTAACTGCTGAGAATCATCTGGGCGCCCTGCAACAAATGCCCAGCAATGGTGCCGAGCATCTGGGTATTGAGCTTTAATGGATTGAATATACTCCTTTGCGGCATCAATACCTTCTGTATGTGCAAGATAGGTAATAAAACGGCTTTTTTTAATTTCTTCTGTATAACAGATAGATTCAGCCGGTATTAAATAAGGTTTCATTACGGTAGTTGCAAATCTCGCGTCATATTTTCAATCCGATTATGATGAATGATGATGTTATCTTCAATACGAATACCCCCATAAGGTTTGAACTGCTCAATTTTTTCCCAATTAAAGTGTTGAGCAAATTCGCCTGAGCGCCAAGATGACAGTAACGATTCGATAAAATAAAGGCCGGGTTCAATAGTCAGCACCATTCTTGGTTCCAGTACGCGAGTGCAGCGAAGGAAAGGATACATTTTCGGTGCAGCAAGCAGTGTGCCATCTTCATCCTGCATAAAACCAGCAGCATCATGAACTTGTAAACCTAGAGGATGGCCTAACCCATGGGGTAGGAATGGCGTGGTTAGCCCTTGCTCCACCATAGTTTCTTCGCTAATTCCCTTAATGATTGAGTGTTTTTTCAATAGTTTAGCAATTCGATGGTGCATATCGACATGGTAATCGGTATAACGTACACCTGCTTTGATGGTATCAATCAAGGCCAACTGTTCTTTATTCATATCGGCAACAAGAGCAGCAAACTCACTTTTGCCTTTTGCGGCATAAGTACGAGTTATATCAGCAGCATAGCCGTTATACTCAGCCCCTGCATCAATCAGAAAGCTTCTTATTTCATTCGGTGCTTGTTGCTGTAATTTAGTGTAATGCAATACGGCTGCATTTTCATTGAGTGCAACAATATTTCCATAAGGTACATCTGTATCGCGATGCCCTGTCGCTTGTAAGTAACTGATGTTGATATCAAACTCACTCATGCCTGCTTGGAAAGCCTCGAATGCCGATAAATGACCATTTACCGCCATTTTTTGCGCTTCACGCATGCAATACATTTCATAATCTGTTTTATAAGAACGATGGAAATGATAGAAATCAACGACAGGTTTTGGGTTAATATTTTGTAGGCGAATACCCAGTGATTCCGCTCTAGCTTTAGCAGAACCAATATAGGCAATATTTTCTTTAGGTATATTCGCTAAAAACTCACTAATATCATCTGCATTTTTTAAATGAATAAGCTCAACTTCTTTGGTCCAAAAGCTATTTGGTAATGGCTCAACGCTGTGCCAATAATCAACGGGAGAATAGAACCAAAGTTTAGGTTTATTCACACCATCCACTAATAACCAAGAATGTGGAACATCGGTGACAGGCACCCATGCTTTAAAGTGAGGATTCACTTTGAAAGGATAGTCGCTGTCATCAAGAAAAATACGTTGAGGTTCACCCGAATGAATCAGTATGGCGTCTAGCTTGCTGCGTTGTAAGACCTGCTGAGTTGTTGTTTGCAAAGTTTTAATATGGTCAGCGTAGAGTGCAGTCAGTTTTTCCATTTCATTCAACCTTTCAGTTTTATTAGAAAATCCAAGCTTAGCACGTTCTTGAATTGACTGGTATGCAATCTGAGGGGAAATCCACTTAATCAACTGATTATTAAATAGAATACTATTTTCCCTCTCCTATATTTCACTTATTTGCTGTGATCAACGTTCCAGTTTTGTTATCAATTATTTGCATTCCCTTAACATTCTAGTCACACTCAACTCTATCTGGTCGTACCAGATGATAAAATCATCATAAGGAGAACGGCATGCTTTATCAAAGTGAAACAATCTATGTTCAATGGTTGAAAACAGGTATTGCAGAACTCGTTTTTAACTCGCCTGGGCCAATAAATAAATTGGATACTCATACCGTTGCTTCACTTGATGAAGCAGTTGCTGTACTTGAACAGCAATCAGGCCTATTAGGCGTTATTCTAAGATCTGACAAGCCTGCATTTATTGTTGGGGCAGATATCAAAGAGTTTCTTTCACTTTTTGAAGCACCAGCAGAGACCCTAAGCGAGTGGTTAGGCTACGCAAATGGTATTTTTAATCGTATCGAAGACTTACCTGTTCCTACTCTTAGCGCCATTAATGGGTATGCGCTAGGTGGAGGCTGTGAATGTATTCTTTCTACTGACTTACGTATTGCTACTCCAGATGCGCGTATTGGGTTACCTGAAACGAAACTCGGTATTATGCCGGGCTTTGGCGGCTCTGTTCGTTTACCTCGATTAATCGGTTTAGATAGCGCCCTAGAAATTATTACCGCAGGCAAAGACATTAGTGCCGCAGAATCACTCAAATTCGGCTTGGTTGATGCCGTTGTTGAGACGGACAAACTTGTAGAATCAGCCCTTGCCCTCATTGAATCAGCAATCGCAGGAGCGATTAATTGGCAGCAAAGACGTCAACCTAAGTTACAACCATTACAACTTAGCCCTATTGAACAGAGCATGAGCTTTAATGTTGCAAAAGGTATGGTGTATAAGGTTGCAGGAAAACACTACCCCGCCCCTATGACGGCAGTCAATACCATTGAAAAAGCAGCCAACTGTGCTCGTACTGAAGCCCTAAAACATGAAACAGCAGCTTTTGTTCCACTTGCTCATAGCGATGTTGCTCGCTCATTAGTTAGTATTTTCTTAAATGATCAGCAAGTTAAATCAACAAGCAAACAGCTTTCTCGTCACGTTGAAGCGCCTCAACATGCCGCAGTACTAGGAGCAGGAATTATGGGAGGTGGAATAGCCTACCAGTCCGCAAGTAAAGGCGTTCCTGTGCTCATGAAGGATATTAATGAAAAATCTTTAGATTTAGGCATCGAAGAGGCTCATAAACTATTAAATGGTCAATTTGAGCGCGGGAAAATCAATGCCTCAAAAATGGCGAAAACACTCGCATCGATTCATCCTTCGCTTTCTTACGCGGGTATCGAAAATTCACAAGTGATCGTGGAAGCGGTCGTTGAAAACCCCAAAATTAAAGCCGCTGTGCTGACGGAAGTTGAAGCATTAGTTAGCCCAGAAACAATTTTAGCGTCTAATACGTCGACCATACCGATTACTGAGCTAGCGAAGTCGTTAAAACGTCCCGAAAATTTTTGTGGTATGCACTTCTTCAACCCTGTGCATCGCATGCCGCTTGTTGAGGTTATTCGTGGTCAAAAAACCTCAGAGGATACCATCGCCAAAGTCGTCGCTTACGCCAACAAAATGGGTAAAACCCCCATTGTCGTTAATGACTGCCCTGGTTTCTTCGTCAATAGGGTTCTTTTCCCTTACTTTGCAGGTTTTAACTTACTACTACAAGATGGTGCGGATTTCAGAGAAATCGATAAAGTCATGGAAAAAGAATTTGGCTGGCCGATGGGACCTGCATATCTTCTTGATGTAGTTGGTATTGATACCGCATCCCATGCAGAGCATGTAATGGCACTAGGGTTCCCTGAGCGCATGAGTAAAACAGGCAAAAATGCTATTGATGTTATGTTTGAAGAAAAACGGTTTGGGCAAAAAAATGGCAAAGGCTTTTATCAATATGAAAAAGATAAAAAAGGAAAGCCAAAGAAAGTTGATGACCCCGCCACAGATGCATTACTCGCCTCAATCAGTCAAGGCAAGCGCTCATTTACAAAAGAAGAGATCATTGCACGTATGATGATCCCGATGATCAATGAGGTCGTTCGTTGTTTAGAAGAGGGCATCATTCAAAGCCCTGCCGATGCAGACATCGCTTTAGTTTACGGCCTTGGGTTCCCTCCTTTCCGAGGAGGCGTCTTCCGCTACTTAGATACCGTTGGCACACAATCTTATGCTAAGACAGCGGAGACCTATGCTCAGTTAAGCCCTCTGTATCAAATTCCTGCGGGTCTCAAAGAAAAATCTCAGGCCAATTCCAGTTATTATGCGAAGCCACCTGTAGTGGCAATTGATATTAAAAAAGTTGCGAGAGGCTAATAGTATGGAAAATGTCGTTATTATCGATGGAATACGTACACCAATGGGGCGTTCAAAGGGCGGTGTATTTCGCCATGTCCGAGCGGAAGACCTCTCAGCACACCTGATGAATGTGATTTTTGAACGCAACCCTAACGCAAGCAAAAAAGAACTCAATGATATTATTTGGGGCTGTGTGCAACAGACCCTTGAACAAGGGTTTAATATCGCTAAAAACGCTGCGTTACTGACTGATATCCCACATACAGTTCCTGCGGTCACAGTTAACCGTTTGTGTGGCTCTTCAATGCAAGCTCTGCATGATGCTAGCCGACTTATTATGACAGGCGATGCAAACTCAGTCTTAATTGGTGGTGTGGAGCACATGGGTCATGTTCCCATGACACATGGTATTGATTTCAACCCTAAATTAACGTTACGTGTCGCAAAAGCGGCTGGTGCAATGGGCCTAACCGCAGAAATGCTGGCTAAAATGTACAAAATTAGCCGTGAGGAGCAAGATGCGTTTGCCCTTAGATCGCACCAACGTGCTGCCCAAGCCACTAAAAATGGTCAATTTAAACATGAAATAGCGCCCGTAGCTGGGCATGACAGCCAAGGCAATCTCTTTGCCGTGGATTATGATGAAGTTATCCGTTTTGATGCAAGCCTCGAAAGCCTAGCATCATTGCGCCCCGCCTTTGACCCCGTAAGTGGTACCGTCACGGCAGGTAACTCTTCTGCCCTTTCAGATGGGGCGTCAGCAATGCTCATCACAGGCGAAAGCTACGCTAAAGAACGAGGGCTCAAGCCACGTGCCAAAGTTCGCTCAATGGCCGTTGTTGGCTGTGATCCTTCAATCATGGGCTTTGGGCCAGTTCCTGCTACAGAGCTAGCGCTAAAACGCGCGGGGTTATCATTAGCGGATATCGATATTATTGAATTAAATGAAGCATTTGCCGCTCAATCCATTGCCTGCTTAAAAGGGCTGAAACTGCCAGAAAGCCTTATTGATGAAAAAGTCAACCTTAATGGCGGTGCTATTGCATTGGGCCACCCTCTGGGTTGTTCTGGGGCAAGGATTACAACGGCATTGCTCAATCAGTTAGAGCTGAAGGATAAACAATTTGGCCTAGCAACAATGTGTATCGGATTTGGGCAAGGCATTGCCACGATCATTGAGCGTGTATAGTGTGTCTATACCCTAAGTCGTTCAAGCGCATGTTTGCCAAAAGGATAAGCTCAAAAACGGTATTATCTGAGCAATGCCAAACAGCTAAACCTGCGCCAATTGAAATATAAAGGGTATAGCCGCGAGTTGCCGTAGTGTTGTTGTATGTTGTCAACATTCCCGCCTAGTCAGGGGCGGGCTTTTTCTTTTTTGCCACTTGGTTTATCCATTTGGGCAAAGTTTAACTGACAAGTTACTGTCTAAAACAACCAATCAATGTCATCACCAACAAGGAAAGTGGCACATATACGCTCAATCATGCCACAGGCCATCGATTCAAATATTCAGTAAATTATCATTTAAATAAACTCGTAGGCATCACCAAATAATTGTTCAGGCTTTGCATTACGCTCTGCACAAAAACGTTCTCTGGCGATTTTTGCCATTTCAAAACGCCCTGCTATGTAAATATCATAGGAGGACAAATCACCAAAATCTTCCAATACCCCACTTAAAACCGTTCCTGAGCGCCCTCTCCATTGTTCATCCGGTTGTTCAACGATAGGTATCACTTTTAGATTAGGATAACGTTCACTAAGCGCTTGCAGCTCTCCTAAGTCGTAAAGGTGCTCTAGCTGACGCCCCCCCCAGTAGAAGGTAATATCTCTAGAAGGGTTTTCCATGAGAGCCGCGAGTAGGATCGAATGCGTGTAAGAAAACCCCGTGCCCCCTGCAACTAAGATCATTGGGTTTTGGCTATTTTCTCTAAACCATGCCTTGCCATGTGGGATATCAATATCGATGCGGCGTTGATCTAAAATTCGATCCATCACCGCCATGGCATAAAGATTGATTTCTGAAGCGCCAATATGTAATTCAATTGTTTCGTTATTAGCAGGTGTAGATGCCATTGAGAATGGGCGCTTATCACGCTCATCCATGATCACCATAAGGTACTGACCTGCTTTAAAATGAAAAGGACCATCCGGCAACAAAATAACCCGATATACTGTGTCAGTTATGGACTCAACAGATGTGACTTTACAGCTCAAAGTTGCCATGGCTCCCCTCTTATTTTTCAAAAATATTCAATTGATCCCAAATATCATCAATTCGCGACTTCACTTGTTCATCCATAACAATTGGCCTACCCCATTCCCTGTTTGTCTCACCGGGCCATTTATTTGTTGCATCTAGCCCCATTTTTGACCCTAGACCAGAGACTGGTGATGCAAAATCAAGATAATCGATAGGTGTATTTTCCATCATAACAGTATCACGAGCAGGATCCATACGAGTGGTTATCGCCCAGATCACATCTTTCCAGTCACGCGCATTGATATCATCGTCACACACAATAACAAATTTTGTGTACATAAATTGACGGAGGTAAGACCAAACACCCATCATGACGCGTTTTGCATGGCCTGCGTATTGTTTTTTCATCGTAACAACAGCAAGACGATATGAGCACCCTTCTGGAGGAAGGTAAAAATCGACGATTTCTGGAAACTGCTTTTGTAAAATAGGTACTAGGACTTCATTTAGGGCTTCACCCAGTACGGCAGGCTCATCGGGTGGCCGGCCTGTATAGGTAGAATGGTAAATCGCATCACGGCGTTGAGTAACATGGGTTACCGTAAAGACAGGGAAACTATCTATCTCATTATAATAACCAGTATGATCACCATAAGGCCCTTCCGGCGCGAGCTCACCAGGTTCAATGTAGCCTTCTAAGATAATCTCAGCGCCCGCAGGTACTTCAAGATCATTCGAGATACATTTAACGACTTCCGTTTTATTACCACGTAATAAACCGGCGAACGCATATTCAGACAGCGTATCAGGAACTGGAGTCACCGCACCTAGGATAGTTGCAGGATCCGCACCAAGCGCTACTGCGACAGGGAATTTTTCCCCCGGATGCTGTTGGCACCACTCTTGAAAATCCAGCGCACCACCGCGGTGAGAGAGCCAACGCATGATCACTTTATTTTTCCCCAACACCTGTTGGCGGTAAATACCCAAGTTTTGACGCTCTTTATTAGGGCCTCTTGTTACCGTTAATCCCCATGTAATCAGCGGCGCAGCATCTTCAGGCCAGCAGTGCATAACAGGGATTTTGGTTAAATCGACGTCATCCCCCGCCCAAATTTGCTCTTGGCAAGGGGCTGAGCTTAGCCGTTTTGCTGGCATGTTGAGTACCTGTTTGAACTTAGGTAATTTATCAAACAGGTCACGAAAACCTTTCGGTGGATCCGGCTCTTTTAGAAAAGCAAGCAGCTTACCAACATCGTGTAGTGCCTTGATATCTTCCTGCCCCATTCCCATCGCAACACGTTTGGTTGTGCCAAATAGGTTGCACAAAACGGGCATATCATAGCCTTTAGGGTTTTCAAATAATAAGGCAGGGCCCCCTGCTCTAAGCGTGCGATCAGCTATTTCCGTCATTTCGAGGTAAGGGTCGACTTCCATCGTAATACGTTTTAGTTCGCCTTGCTTTTCAAGCTGGGCAATGAAGTCTCTTAGGTCACGGTATTTCATTGTCATCTTTTACTATTACAGAGGGAGTCTCATTATAAGACGTCCGGCCAAGGTTACAAGTTACCCATAAAAACTATTCATAATCAATATGGTTATAGTCAAAAACATCTTATTTTACTGGCAATCGAATGGAACCAATGTTTTTAATGATAAAGTATCAAACTGTTCAGGGAATGATTGGTTGTGCTGAAAGAGTTTAAAACCTTCATTTTTACCACTGAAATAAGTCAATGTGTTGCCTTTAATCTGTAATCCACTACCTTCTCTCAGTGCAACCACGACTTCATGAGGGTTGATGACACAAAACTCTTGTAATCGCTCATCTCGCGTTTCCCCCATATGACCTGAGATATGAGAATCGATATAGTGGGGATTTATCTGTACGGGAAACAACCCCAAAGACGGCATAATCACCGCATTACTCACAGGCATATCATTGGTCGTACGAATACTTGGTGTAGCCACATTACAACCCGCACTCCAACCAATATAGGGAACATCACGCTCTTTAACCGCGCGCTGGATAGCAACAATCAACCCATTTTCATGCAGGCATTTATTTAACCACCATGTATTGCCCCCACTTACAAGGATACATTCTGCTTGTTCAATCGCTTCGACAGGGCTGGAAAAATGTTCAATTGACGTAACTTTAATACCTAAAGCTTCGCTTAATTGCTCTGCTCGCTCATCATGAGGATCCCGTAATATCGCATAAGGCACCAATACCGCTGATGTAATGTTCCTACGTGCGATCATTTCATGGATACGAGGTAAGGCATAACTTAGCCATACTGGATTGTTTGGAAGCTTACCGTTACTCAATAAAAAAATTTCCATGCTGTCTCCTAGATAACCTGTTATTACATTATCACTAACTATAATTTATTGATTTTTAGTTAGTATATATTTCTGATTCTAAATGCTATTCTTACTTTGTCGATTAGTCACATTTTTATACTTTAATTTGTTATGATGAGCATAATTTTGTTGTATTGGGTTTAAGAAATGGAAAAATGGCATCTGCTATATTGTAAACGTGGCCAAATTGATAGGGCCATAGAGCACCTAAATAGGCAAAATGTGATCTGCATGACTCCCATGACAGAAATAGAAAAAGTGGTTAGAGGAAAGCGAACAAAAGTACAAGAGCCGCTATTCCCTAATTATCTGTTCGTGAAGTTCGATCATAACGAAATCCATACCACTACAATACAATCCACTCGCGGTGTCAGCCATTTTGTCCGTTTTGGCCTACACCCCGCCATTGTACCAGACGAAATCATCGAACTTTTGCAACAAGCGCCCCTTGGGCATCTCGTCGATCCCGAAACGCCAACTCATGGTGATAATGTCTTGATTACCGAAGGCATTTTTGCAGGTATTCAGGCAATTTATGATGAGCCTAATGGTGAATCACGCTCAATCTTATTACTGAATATTTTAAATAAAAATGTGTCTAAAGTACTCGATAATACTCAGTTTAAAAAGCTATCTTAACCCACATAAAAAAACTGCACCTTAATTGGGTTGGCTACCAACCTGTTGAGTGCAGTTATAAATCGAGTTTTTATAGACTGAATAACGATAAATTAAGACTCTTCTTTCTCTTCATCGTCTTCTTCATTATTTTCCCGATCTCGCCGACCTTTACCCACATAAAAGTTAGATAAAAGCACACCAAGCTCAAACAACAGATACATTGGCACGGCAAGTAACGTTTGAGAAAGTACATCTGGTGGCGTTAAAAACATCCCCACAATAAATGCACCGACTAAAATATAAGGCCGTTTGCGTTTTAGTGATTCAGGGGTTGTGACGCCGGTCCAACACAACAGAATAATAGCAATCGGTACTTCAAAGGCCGCACCAAATGCCATAAATAAGGTCATTACAAAACTGAGATATTTACTAATATCAGGAATGAAATTGACGCTATCCGGTGTTGTTTTGACAAAGAAACCAAAGGCTAATGGGAAGACAACAAAGTAAGCAAAAGCCATCCCTAAATAGAAAAGGAAGCTACTAGAGACCAATAAAGGCAGCATCAGCCGACGTTCGTGCTTATATAACGCAGGCGCAATAAAGGCCCAAATTTGGTATAGGATCACCGGTATCGAAATAAATACCGATACCATCATGGTCAGTTTAATTGGAGTGAAAAAGGTTGATGCCACATCTGTCGCACTCATTTGAGAACCAACAGGAAGCTTATCAATCAAAGGTGCGGCGACTAGCCGATATATATCATTTGAAAAGTAAGCTAAGGCAGCGAACACAATCAAAACCGTAATCAAACAGTTTAACAGCCGCTTCCTGAGTTCAATGAGGTGGCTAATAAGTGGTTGTGTATCATTTACAGCCATGTTCTATTTTTCGCTTTCTGTCTGATTAGGATTTTTTTTCTCTGTAACGCCATTTTGCTGGTCGCTGTCATTGTTTAGCGATGGCTTTGTCGGCTCATCGACGACAGCTGCCATTTTTGCTGCATATTCAGGATCAGGATCCGATTCAGACTCTGAAGGTTGCGAAGCTTTATTTTGAGCATCTTTAACTGCATTGTCGTAGTTATCAGTTAACTCTTTTGCTTTTTGTAGCTCACTTGCAACGCTCTCTGTTGTCGAGTGATATCCTGTTTTTAATGATTGTGCAGCTTGGCGAAGCTCATCCATAGATTGTTTCAGTTCAGGGGAAAGCGTTTCCATACCCGCTTTTTCCTGAACTTTTTTCAACGTGTCTTGTAACTCTTGCAATTTGAGTTCTTGTGACAATTCATTTTGCACATTGGAGGCTAATGAACGCATCGCACGGATCCAACCAGCAACAGTTCTCACTGCTACTGGTAGGCGCTCAGGGCCTAAGACGACAAGACCAATAACTGCAACAAGCAGCAGTTCACTGAAACCTATGTCAAACACGGTTTAACCCTGCTCTTTATTTTTGCTCTCAACTGGGCTGTCTTTCTTGTCAGCAGCCTGTTGCTGTTCTGTAATATTTTTAGGTGCAAAGTCAGCATCTTGTTTTTCTTGCTCTTCTTTTGCAGCCTTAGCAGCTTCATCATCGTTCATCGCTTTTTTAAAGCCTTTCAATGATTCACCTAAATCCGACCCCAGAGAACGTAATTTTTTGGTGCCGAAAATTAAAATAATAAGTAGAGCAATAATAATAAGTTGCCAAGGGCTACCAAAAGCGGCCGTTGCAATAGTTGATTCCATTGTTTATACCTCTGTAAAAGTGGGATCAATAGTTATTTATCCCATTATATACAACCTGCTCACAATACGGAAATATTCACAGGCTTATAAACTTGTCGCAAAACAAGGTTTACTTAACTTTTCCCCGATTTATACCAGCCTATAATCCATGATAACGCGCCAGCAGACATAAATGCTATAGCCATTCTATTTGAAGCGGAAATAAAGAATAAACTCCCGCAAAGAATCAGTGTTGCACCAATTCCTAATAGGTATTGAGACTTACGCTGTTTATTACGTTGCTGTTTTAATTGTTCTGACAATTGTTCGATATTGGACTGTAAGAACTTATGTTGACGCAAAGCACCATAAATTAAGTCTGGAATTTCAGGCATTTTCTCGGCCCAGTAAGGGGCTTTCTCTTTTAACGCTTGGGTAATTGCAGGAATACCGACTTGACTGTGTACCCAATCTTCTAAAAATGGTTTCGCCGTTTTCCATAGATCCAATTGAGGATAAAGCTGACGGCCTAAGCCTTCAATATAGAGTAAGGTTTTCTGTAGCAGTACAAGTTGGGGCTGCACTTCCATATTGAAACGGCGCGCAGTATTAAATAAGTTTAATAGCACATGCCCAAATGAAATTTCAGCTAACGGTTTTTCGAAAATAGGTTCACAAACGGTTCTGATAGCAAACTCAAAATCTTCAACGTTAGTATCTGCTGGCACCCAACCTGAGTCGACATGCAGCTCAGCGACCTTGCGGTAATCACGATTAAAGAAAGCAATAAAGTTCTCTGCAAGATAGCGCTTATCTTCTTTATTCAGTGAACCAACAATACCACAATCGATGCCGATATACAGCGGATCTTCAGGGTGCTCATAGCTGACAAAAATATTGCCGGGGTGCATATCTGCATGGAAAAAGCTGTCACGAAAAACTTGAGTAAAGAAGACTTTCACGCCCCTTTCCGCCAAGATTTTCATGTTTGTCCCTTGCGCTTTTAAAGCCGCAATATCGGAAACAGGAATACCATAGATACGCTCCATGACCATAACGTTTTCGCGACAATAATCGGCATAAACCTCTGGTACATATAGCATTGAGCTATTCTCAAAATTACGACGAAGCTGAATAGCATTAGCCGATTCACGTAAGAGATTTAGCTCATCGATCAAGGTTTTTTCATATTCACGAACCACTTCTTTAGGGCGTAGACGGCGACCATCAGGCAGTAAAGGCACCCAATTAGCGATACGATACATGAGTTTTACATCCGCTTTGATAACCGGCAGGATATCAGGACGGATAACTTTTAAAACGACTTCCTTACCATTCTCTTTGAGTTTTGCGGTATGTACTTGAGCAATCGAAGCTGACGCTAGTGCCTTTTCATCGAAATCATCAAACCACTGTTCGAGTGGGCCGCCTAATGATTCTTCAATGTAACGACGAGCCAGTTTGCCGTCAAAGCTAGCGACCTTATCTTGCAGCAAAGAGAGTTGGTCAGCGATAGCGGGTGGAAACAGATCGCGTCGGGTAGATAGCATCTGCCCAAACTTGATCCAGACAGGCCCCAATTCTTGTAAAGCTAAACGTAAACGCTCACCAAGCTCTTTGCCCTTATGCTGGTTTTTAATCCAAAAGAAACCAAAACGACCAATACGCAGCGGTAACGTCAGCTTTACTTTTGGGATGAGCTCATCCAAACCATACGAAAGGAATACCCGAATAATAAAGTAGAGACGTTTTATTTCACCGGGCGTCATTATACTCCTCCAACTGGCTCAATCGTTTTTCTAGCTCACTTAGTGAATCAGAAACTTGTTCTACTTCATCACTAAAATAAGCCAGTTCGAGTGGGTTTGGAGCCATTTTCCACTCTTCAAGCAGTGTGTCTTTGATATAGTTTTTTTGCCTGCATGCTAAATGTGAAGCTAAACTCGCGCCCTTGCGTAGTACTTGGCTAATACCTTGTGCCGCGACATCGCCTAAGTAAGGGGATAGATAGTGTGCAGGATCCCAAATTGCCATATCTAATAATGACGACCAATGCTGTACAACCTGCATATCACCTTCAATAACAATTTCACCACTATTGATTAGCTGTGATAACTGTTGTTTGTCTTTTAGCTTAATTAGCGTAAAGAGGGATGTTTTGATTGTACAATCAGCAGGCTCATGCCATTGGCTTAAAACATCGACATGGTTATCACTGAAAATCAACGTCAATGTTTTATTCAGCTCTTTCAAATCGATAGACATGACTTTACCCGCTAAGCGTGCTCTAGCGGGTTTTAAGACCGATTCTTTAAATAACATATGATTCAAACATGTTTCCATGAATGCCGTCATTAAAGAATATAACACTGTATTTTGGCTTTCAGCCTGTGCTGATGTGGCTTCCATCTTAGAATTTAAACCCTTTATGCAATGCGACAATACCACCTGTCATATTGGTATAGGAGACTTGTTCAAAGCCTGCATTTTCCATCATTGATTTCAGTGTTTCTTGGTCTGGGTGCATACGGATAGATTCTGCAAGATAACGATAGCTATCAGGATCCCCAACCACAGCTTGACCAATACGAGGTAGAACATGGAATGAATACGCGTCATAAGCCTTATTAAGCGGCTCAATTACAGGCTTAGAGAATTCAAGTACTAGCAGACGACCACCTGGCTTTAACACTCTGAACATTGAGCGCAAAGCTTTGTCTTTATCGGTCACATTACGTAGCCCAAAAGAGATGGTGATACAATCAAAATAGTTATCAGGGAATGGCAGTTCTTCTGCGTTGGCTTGAACATAGCTAACATTACCAACAATACCAAGATCACGTAATTTTTCACGTCCCATTTTTAACATAGAGTCGTTAATATCAGCGAGGATCACCTCACCTTTTTCACCGACAAGACGAGAAAACTTCGCGGTTAAATCACCAGTACCACCAGCAAGATCTAAAACACGTTGGTTACGACGTACACCACTGGCTTCTATCGTAAAACGTTTCCAGACACGATGAATGCCGAAAGACATTAAATCATTCATCAAGTCATATTTTGATGCTACAGAGTGAAAAACATTAGCCACAAGGCCAACTTTATCTTCTTTGCCTACGGTACGGAAACCAAAATCAATAGTTTCTTTTGATGGTTCTGTCATTTCTATTATGCCTGTTTATAATTCAAACTTTTGTAGGAAGTGTAACAGTCTTTGAGGTAAAACCCTATCAAGAAGTCTAAGATTCCGCACAATATGGCTTATCTGACTTTTCAACGAGCTGTGGTGAAATAGGCTGTTTTACCTCAACCCCCATTTCTTTAAAGCTTTCTGCCTGACTAATTAAATTACCACGCCCCTCAGCCAACCTTTTCATTGCGGATTGGTAAGCATTATCCGCTTTATCAAGGCTTGCCCCTAAAAGTTGCATGTCATCAACAAAAAGGCGTAATTTGTCGTACATTTTTGCGGCTTTTGCGGCAATTTCTTGCGCATTTTGCCCTTGGCGTTCATAGCGCCACAAATTGTTAATTGTTCGCACCGCCACTAATAATGTGGAAGGGCAAACTAACATGATATTCTGTTTTATACCTTCATCAAGTAGCTCAGGCGATTCTTTTAAAGCCAATAAGTAAGCCGGTTCAATTGGAATAAACATCAATACATAATCTAAAGAGCGTATCCCCGGTAGTTGATGATAGTCCTTATGACTTAGCATACGCATGTGATTACGAATTGAAGCTACATGGTTTTTGATAGCCTGAGTTTGTTCGTCAGGGTCTTCACTATTGAAATATCTTTCATAAGCGACCAGTGACATTTTTGCATCAACAATCACGTCTTTACCTTCAGGCAAGCGGATAATCACATCAGGCTGATAACGGCTGTTATAGCTGGTATTAATACTGACTTGTGTTTCAAACTCACTCCCTTTGCGTAAACCAGAAGCTTCCAAGATCCGCGTCAGAATGGTTTCTCCCCAGTTTCCTTGGATCTTGTTATCCCCTTTAAGGGCTCGAGTCAGGTTAACCGCTTCTTTGGTCATTTGAGTATTTAGCTGCTGTAACTGACGGATTTCATACGCCAGTGTATGCCGCTCTTTGGCTTCTTCACCAAAGCTTTGCTGTACCTGTTGGCGGAACCCCTCAAGCTGTTCACGAAATGGGGATAGCATGGCAATCAAGCTTTTTTGCTGCTGCTCTGATGCCCTACGCTCATTCTGCTCAAAAATTCGGTTGGCTAAATTTTCAAATTGAATCGTTAACCGCTGCTCACTGTTTTGCAGCAGGCGCTGTTTCTCTTCATTGGCTAGCTGGCTTTGCTCAAAACGTGTTGTGATTTCTCGTAATTCAGCTTCTTGCTCACGATTAATATCTCTGAGTGTTCGCAACTCTTGATCGAGACGTTCATATTCCATTTTCCACTCAGAAAGATGGATGTTTTTTTCATCACTGGCCGCAAGTTGACGATTAATGTGTTGGAGTTCTTGCTCTTTTTGGTTAAGTTTTTGCGCAATAAACAGCCAAACGGCTAAGCCGCCAATTAATATACCGCCAAGGGCGCCAATAACCCCATATAAAAGAGAGGTATCCACTGTTAAATCCTTACATGACGAGATCTAGGGTAAGGTAATCGGATACTGTATATCAGTCCAGAAGTAATTTAAAACAAGCCCTAAATTGCGAGACGATTCGCAGCTTAGCCCATCCACTGAGCTAGCCAACGTAATCCAAATGCACCTGGCGCTAATATACCAAATGCCCAAATCATCGCAGACACTAGGTTTGCCGCCTGAAAATAGCGTTTAGGCATTTTACAAATCCCAGCCACTAAAGGTACGACAGCTCTGAATGGCCCGAAGAAACGCCCTAAAAAGACACTCCATATGCCCCAACGATTGAAAAAGTGCTGTCCTCTATCAATCATTTGAGGTTTGCGAGAAATCGGCCACATTTTACGGACGTTATCTTTATAGTGAAAACCAAACCAATAAGAGAGCCAATCACCAAAAAATGCCCCTAACGTTGCCGCAAGCCATACAGGCCAGAATGTAATACCACTTTCGCCGATGAGGGCACCTAAACCTAACAGGATGACAGTTGCAGGCAACAGCAAAGATAAAAAGGCTAAAGATTCACCAAATGCTAGAAAGAAGATGATTGGCAGCGCCCATATTTCATGTTCACGGGTAAATTCGGTCACTGTATGGACGATTTCATTCAACGTCACAGCCTTTCTCCCTTATAATGGATTGGTTTAATACATTAACTAATATGTAATAAACCAATCTTAAACTAATTATTCGAGGAAATAACTTTGAAGTAAGCTTCTGCCAGCATTATCCAGTCCAAAATCACTCTCCAGCCATTTATCAATACTACCATAATGTGTTTTTATGCTATTTATGGCTGTCATAAGAAATTCTTCACGCACAGAATAGACATACTCAAACTTTTTCACCACACTGTCACTCATCCTTTGTGCATGCTCTTCCAATAAATGCTTACGGAATGGCGCGAGGGTTTCATTTGTCAGTAGGTAATCTTCCATGACGGTATCTAAGTCTGCACCCAGCGCAAATAGTACCAAAGCGGCGCCAACACCAGTACGATCTTTACCGACCGCACAATGCTGAACGATCCCCCCTTTTTCAGGCTGCTTTAACATACTCACAAGTTGATGGTAAGCAGGATTATTTAAAGGCAATAGCTCGTAAAGGCGCCCCATAAATATTTTAGGGTCAAACTGTTCAAGTGACTCTGGTGTCAGTTGACCTAAGTCGGCACTGACCTCCTTTGCCATAGGGTTCGCTGGGGCATTAACATAATGAGCACCATCCCAAATCATATCTGGTTTTGCTTTTGTTTCCGCCACATCACGGTAATCCAAGATTTGATAAAGGTTTTGTGATTGTAAAACGGCCAAATCCTCTGTCGTTAAATGGTTCAAAGCTCCTGAACGAAATAGCACGCCTGATTTTATTTTGTTGCCATTGGCTAATTTTTTTCCGCCGAGGTCACGGAAGTTAATTCCACCTTTTAACGGTAATACTGAAGGGTGTAAATAAGGTGTTTTTGTCATAATTATCGCTACCTATGATATTGATTATGACTAAAACCATAACAGATTATGACCGGAAAAAAATCAGAAAAAATACCCGCCGTTAAGCAGGTATTCATAAAAGAGTGCATTGAAATGTAATCAATATCGAAAAAGAGAAAGAAAACTGGGCTCGTCTACGGTTTATTCACAACCGAGCGAACATCAAAGTAAACGAGCCAGTAATAGGAGAAATTAAAGTAGACGACGCGCAGCTTCAACAACAATGCTTAATACATTGCTTTCTGTTTTCTTCAACAGTGCTTCGTCTGGAATTTCTTGTTGAGTACGGTTAACAATCACACCTGCAACCATACCCGCACGTAGGCCTTGGCTTGAGCACATGGTCAGCAACGTCGCTGATTCCATCTCATAGTTCATCACGCCCATATCTTGCCATTCTTTCATTGAACCTCTGAAATGGCGCATCACACGACCAGTATAGGTGTCATAACGCTCTTGGCCTGGATAGAAGGTATCCGATGAAGCAGTCACACCCACATGGACTGTTGCACCCGCTTCTTTCGCTGCATCATAGAGTGCATTCGTACAAGTAAAGTTAGCAACGGCTGGGTATTCCAATGGCGCAAAATGTTGGCTCGCACCGTCTAATCTTACGGCTGCGGTTGTCACTAACACATCACCAACATTAATATTTTCTTGAATAGCCCCTGTAGTACCAATACGCAAGAAAGTACGAATACCTAGCTGCGCAAGTTCTTCTACAGCAATAGAGGTTGAAGGACCACCAATTCCCGTTGAACAAATAATGACTGCTTTACCATCAAGCTCACCACGCCAAGAGGTGAACTCACGTAAAGAAGCGAGATGTACCGGATTATCCATCAGGCGTGCGATTTTTTCGACACGATTTGGATCACCGGGAACAATTGCAACGGTTGCACCCTGTAAGTCACTCTTTTTTAGCCCTAAGTGGAATACGTCAGACATATCAAACTCCTTTACACAATGGCATCATTGAATTTATACGTTGTGATTAATATAGCGGTAAACCCATGTCAATTTAGTGACCGTAGTCACTTTTAATGGAAATGATTTTATCTAGATTTCATTAAATGGTGATTTAGATCACAAATTAATTGTTTTAAATACAAATATGCAATCAGTATAGACGATATGAAAGAAAGTCACGAAAAAGCGCCCGAAGGCGCTTTGAATTATTGGCAGAAATAAAAGATAGTTTATCTATCAGAGAACTACATCAAGGATCAGAACGCCTACTAGACCAATGGCCCAAGCTATCGTTGTTGGGATAGACCAAACCATCATCTGTTGTCTAACGTCCTTAATACCCATCATTCGGTTAACAACCCAGTAGAGGCTGTCGTTGAAATAACCAAAGAACAGTGACCCCATTGTCGCAGCTTGAGCCGCAACAAGCAGATTGATATCAGGGATCTGGCTAATAATGGGAGCAGAAATCGATGCCGCTGTGATCATCGCGACGGTGCCCGAACCCTGAATTAAACGTACCAATGTGGCGATAATAAATGGGATCAACACTGGAGTGATTGGTAAACTCGCCACATGCTCCGCTAAAATATTCCCCGTACCACTGTCACGTAAAACCGCACCTAACGCACCACCCGCACCTGTTACCAGTAAGATGATCCCGGCTGACTGTAAGCCTTCTTCCATGCGGTCGATGACTTCTTCTTTCGTCGCTTTTGGCATCAGCGTATAAACGGCAATCAACACACTGATAGACAGAGCAATTATTGGTGCACCAAGGAATTCAAAGGTTTGGAAATACCAATTATTCTCCATCCCTTGAAAGGCGTCGGTTTTTAGCAATAACCCGTTGACCGCATTGATAAAGATCAACAAGATCGGTGTTACGATAGGTAATACAGATAAGAAGAGGCTTGGTAACGGCTTGTTCGCCTTTTCTTCCATATAGCGGTCGTGAATTTCTTTCAGATCTGCGTTGTTGCTTTCATCGGGCATAAACTCAGGGTATTTAACAGCTAACCACTTCGCGTAAAATACGATCCCAATAACGCAAGGGATAGCAAGGGTCATCCCCGTTAAGATCATGGCACCAATATCCACACCGAAGATCCCAGCAACCCCTAAAGGACCCGGAGTCGGCGGCACAGTGTGGTGAGTAACCACTAAGCCACCAGCTAATGCGACACCAAGTGTCAGCAGACTACGCTTACCATTTTTCGCTAATGCCTTCGCTAATGGGTAGAGGATCACGAATGCGGAGTCAACGAAAATTGGAATACTGACGATATAACCTGTGATAGCCAGCGCCCATTCTTCGCGTTTTTTCCCTAACCAACGAATAAAGCTATACGCTATTTGTTCAGCGGCACCAGAAACTTCTAGTACCCTTCCCATCATTACCCCGAGACCGATAACAATACCGATACCACCGAGTGTGCTACCAAAACCTTTTGTAATTACAGAGACGGTTTCTGCGGCGGTTAACCCACCTGAGATACCTGCAATAGCTGCTGCAATCAACATGGCAAGTAACGCATGAATACGCGTTCGCAATACCAAGAAGATCAGGACAAATATGGCCACCGCGAGGCCAATAATAGGAATATAGGACATAGCTTATCCCCTATTGCTGTGAGCCGTGGTGAGTGATGAATGAACGAATTGCATCAGCAAACGAACCATCTGCACGGAAACCAAGGCCTAAAGCACGGCTAATATCGAATTTACCCGGCCAACTTGCGACAATACGGTTAATGGCTTCATCCGGTTCAAAACGGATCAGATCAACCGCTTTTTGGCCTGCGACATCACGTAGAGCATCAATCATCCCTTGAACTGTCACAGTGATCCCCGGTAAGTTAACCGTACGAGACAAGCCAAATTGCTCTGCTGAAATGGTTGCAGCATGAATGAAATTACTGACAACCGTTTCTGGACTCGAGAGCCACAACGCAAGTTCAGGTGAAACAGGGCAAACACTCTCAACCCCATTTAATGGCTCACGAATGATGCCACTGGCAAATGAAGAAGCGGCTTTGTTCGGAACGCCAGGGCGCACACTGATTGTTGGTAGGCGTAACACACGTCCATCAACATAGCCTTTACGTGAATAGTCATTAACCATCAATTCGCACATCGCTTTTTGTGCACCATACGATGATTGCGGGTTAACCACACAAAGGTCGGTGATAACGTCAGGTAGTTCACCGCCAAATACTGCTAATGAACTGGTAAAGATAAACTTCATTGCAGGGTTTTTAGCACGAGCCACTTCCAATAATTGGCGAGTCGCTTCGAAATTTACTTTCATGCCTAAATCAAAATCGCTTTCAGCATGACTACTCACAATAGCAGCGAGGTGATAAACGATGTCGGTTTGCGCATCAATCAGCTTATCAGCGGCACCCGGCTGAGTTAAATCTGTTGCAACACAACTCACTCTAGCGTCTTCAATTGGCGATGTAGGGCACTGAATATCCGCTAAAACGAGTTGGTCAAATTTAAAACCCTGGCTGTTTTTAAGTAAAGCAGCGGCTAGCTGCTGACCCAAAAAGCCAGCGCCGCCTGTAATGATAACTTTCATTGTTATTCTCCTTGAATAGCCCTAATTTGAGCTATTCATCATTAGGTAAGATTATTTATGTCTTTATTAAATGAAGTTTTATATTTTGTTCTGTTATCCGCTGCACAGCATCGTTTGGTAGCTGATCATCACAAATAATGTCGTGCAATTGATTTAGTGGGCAAACACGGAACATGCCATATTTACCAAATTTGCTACTGTCAGAAACCAGCACACAGCGCCGAGCAACATCCAGTAATGTTTGTTTTATTTGTACTTTTTCTTCATGAGGCGTGGAAACCCCATGCAGTAAATCCCAAGAGCTAGTGCTAATAAATGCCACATCAACATTTAGGGTTTTCAGCATCATTGCGGCGGTATTGCCAACACACGAATGGTTACGTTTATCCACTTGCCCCCCCGTGTGATACAGATTGAGTTGTGATTTGTTCATCAAATACTGCATGATGGAAAAATCATTAGTCACAATCGTCAAATTAAACCGTTCACCCAGCACACGGGCTATCTCAAATGTCGTTGTTCCCGCATCGAGATAAACCACTTGCCCATCTTCAACGAGCGATGAGGCAAATTTACCTATTTCACGTTTGCTTCGGTGATGTAAACGCGCTTTCTCACTCCAAGGAAGCTCTTGGCGTAACGCATCGTTTAACCGAACACCACCGCTTATTGCAACGACTTTCCCTTCCTCTTCTAGCATGCGGATATCACGTCTTACCGTCATATGCGACACATTCATTAGCTCCACCAAGTCGTTAATCGACACGGTTTGGTACTCATGGACGTAACGGTAAATAAAATCACGACGCTCTGAAGGGATCATAGGCTCTCCTGTTTAAGACTGTGCTTGTTTCAGCCAACCTAAACCGTCTTCGGTACGACCTGCGGGGTGATATTCACATCCAAGCCAACCTTGATATCCCATTTCATCTAATTGTTTGAAAATCCATGGGTAATTGACTTCACCGCTATCAGGCTCATGACGATAAGGAACTGAAGCTATCTGAATATGACTAAATTTACCCCATAAACGCTCAATTGTTTTCAATAAATCACCTTCCATGATTTGGCAGTGATAGAGATCCAATTGAATAAACACATTTTCACGTGCGATCTTTGGTAGCAATGCCTCAGCTTGCTTTTGCGTAGTCAAAAAGTAACCCGGCATATCACGCGTATTGATAGGCTCAATTAATACACGAATGCCATGCTCAGCCATAATATCTGCGGCATATTGAATATTTTTAATAAAACACGCTTGCTGCTGTTCAGGGGTAAATCGGGCATCCAATTTACCTGCCATCGCATGCACCTGCTTACAACCCAACGCTTTGGCATATTTCAGTGCCGTCTGTACGCCTTGTGCGAACTCATCTTCACGACCCGGAATAGATGCCATGCCGCGTTCACCCGCCGCCCAATCGCCCGCTGGCATGTTGAACAGCGCTTGAGTTAAACCATATTTTTCCAACTGTTCAGCTATCGCTTCAGGTTGTTCTTCATAGGGGAAAAGATATTCAACGCCAGTAAAGCCCGCTTGTGCAGCGCGTTCAAAGCGCTGAATAAAAGGAACTTCGTTAAACATCATACTGAGGTTTGCTGCAAATTTAGCCATATCAGGTGCCTCATTTCTTTGGATAACGGCTTTCTAGCTCGTTAACTTGCTCTTCAGTGAGTGTTGTAAAACCTTGCTGGCGTAATGTGATATATAAACGCGCCGTATCTTCCAACTCTTCAGCATTGAAGAAAGCTTGCCTTAAGGTTTTACCGCCAACAACGGGTCCATGATTCGATAGCAGTACTGCGTTATGGTTAGGAGCCAATTTTTCAATTTCTTCACCAATACGGTCATCCCCCGGTGGCAAGTATTGAATTAATGGCAATTTGCCGACTCGCATCACGTAATAAGGCGTGATTGGCGGCAAGCAATTGCTGCTATCAAGCCCTGATAAACACGACAGTGCGGTTAGCCAAGGGGAGTGTAAGTGAACCACCGCTCGGCAATCAGGACGCTGTCGATACATCGCCATATGCATAGAGACTTCTTTAGTGGGCTTATCGCCATCGATCCAGTTCCCTTCTGCATCCAACTTACTTAGTCTTTCAGGATCTAAATCCCCAAAGCTGGAGTTAGTTGGCGTGACGATAATGTTCCCATCCGGAAGTTTGGCACTGATGTTTCCAGCTCCGCCACTACTATAGCCACGGTTAAACATCGATTTAGCCCAATCAGCCAGCTCTTGGCGTAGTGCCTTTTCTTCACTCATTAAACATCTCCTGTGCGTACTGGAAGAAATTCTCTTGGCCGAAATTACCCGATTTGAGTGCCAACCAGTGACCGCTTGTTAAATCTTGAACCCATGGAACGCCCGGTGCGATTGGCGCACCAATGCTTAATTGCTCGGTTCCTAGGCTTTGAACGACTTTGCCGGATGTTTCGCCACCCGCAATAATAAAGGTGTTATAACCTTGTGCTTGTAAAAGTTTTACCACTTCCCCAAACACATTTTCCACTGCGCTACTCGCTATATCTGCCCCATACGTCTCTTGAATTTTTCTCAGAATTTCAGGTGGTTGGGTCGCATATAATAGTGGTGCGAGTCCTGTTAATTTTTGCTCTTGAACCCACGTTGCTAATTGTTGGGCATAGAGAGGGTTATCAATACACTCCCCGACATCCACGACTTTAGCAGGTGCAATTTGTTGGTAGTTTTGCACTTGTTTGTTGGTCATTGCTGAGCAACTGCCAGATAAAATCACAGTCTGACGGCCTTGGCGGCTAGGCGTTTCACCACGGCTACCACCTGCCCCCCATTCACATCCGGTATCCACATTGGCTAATGCCGCCCCAAGTCCAGAGCCACCTGTCAGTAAAGGCATCTCTTTTACCGCTTTGGCGATCGGTAACAAATCATTCATTGTTAATGAATCAACAACGATGTAACTCGCACCTTGCTCGGCTAAGGTTGCTAAACGCTGTTTAATTAGCGTGCTGCCTTGCTGAATATCAGATAATGGGATCAGTCCAGCTTTACCTTCTGATTGCTTTTCCATCACCCTCATCAAGTTAGCATCCTTCATTGGCGTCACGGGGTGATGCTGCATACCACTTTCATTGAGCAGCTGACCATTGACAAATAAATGCCCGTGAACCACGGTTCTGCCATTAATGGGCAGTGCAGGACAAATCAGTGCAACTTGAGTATCAAGCTGCTTCATCAACGCGTCAGTCACTGGGCCAATATTGCCTTTGTCAGTGGAATCAAATGTGGAGCAATATTTAAAGAAAATTTGTTGGCAGTGTGCTTGTTGCTTTAACCAACGACATGCGTTTAACGATGCGTTAATTGCTTCATCTACAGGACAAGAACGGCTTTTTAGGCTGATAACAATCGCATCAACATCGTGTGGTACGACTGTATTGTCATCTGGTTCATTCAGTAATTGAACGACTCGCCAGCCGTTCTGGACCATAAATCCTGCGATGTCGGTTGCACCAGTAAAATCATCGGCAATCACACCTAATTTCACAGTCATACTTTTTTCTCCGGTAAAGCAATGCCTTTGAAAGTTTTGATCACTGCACTGTCATCTTGAAGGCCAAAACCTTCGTTACTTGCAGAGATAAACATTTGATGAGCAGTGGCCGCGATAGGTAATGGGAAGTTCAAGGCTTTCCCTGTTTCCATGACCAACCCTAAGTCTTTCACAAAAATATCAACGGACGATTTGGGCGTATAATCACCATCAAGAACATGCTGCATACGGTTCTCAAACATCCACGAGTTACCCGCTGCATGTGTCACGATGTCATACATCATATTCAGGTCGATACCCGCTTTAGCGGCTAATGCCATGCTTTCGGCAGCAACCGCAATATGAACCCCAGCAAGTAGTTGATGGATGGTTTTTACTGTCGACCCCAACCCCACCTCATCACCGACACGATATAAACGCTCAGCTATCGCCTCAAAAACTTCGTTAAGCTGTTCAAACAAGATCGGAGCGCCAGATGCCATCACCGTTAGTTTGCCTTCTGCCGCTTTCAGCGCGCCGCCTGAAATAGGTGCATCCATCAGTGGTAACTGATATTGCGCCAAACGCTGAGCAATCTGTTTTGTTTGCTCAGCAGATAGCGTACTATGCAACATAATAATAGTGCCTGGCTGCAACTGCTCTACCAGAGGCTTATCGCCACCAAATAGGATTGCCTCGACTTGGCGACCATTGACGACAACTAACAGTAAAGCTTGCAGATGTTGAGCGTACTCCGCCGCATTTTGGCCTACTGCGACAGCACCGGCTTGCTTTAAGGTTTGGCAGGCATCTTGGTTTAGGTCAAAGCCATAGGTAGGAATATTATTTTTTATTAGGGATTTAGCGATCCCCATACCCATTGAGCCTAAGCCAATAACACCGACGTTCTTAACGAAATTTCCCATAACAACCCCTGATGTTGTTAATCTTTGTTATTGATGTGAATTCTCACATAACAAAATTCACAAACACATGATGGATATCACATTATGAATAATATAAAAAATCACCAATATTATTTTAATTTATTGTTTTTAATGCGTTTTTAATTTTTGGTAATTCACAAAACAATTCACATCGCAATGTGATAAAAAATGTGATGAGAGCGTGGTTTATACCTATCAAATGTAAAAAATAAAACTTTTCCGCTTTTCCGTTCAGTTAAATCGCAATAGCATCATTTTTGATTGACGCCTCGCTGAAATTGACCAAAATAGCCGATTACTTAATTTTTAGGGATCCTTTAACGCACTGAACACGCTGTTGAAGCCCACAGTTTGAGAAATAATGAGGAGTATTAAATGGGTTTGTTCGATCAACTGATCACCATGGTTGCCGGTGATAAAATGAGCCAGTTTCAATCCGTAATTGAATGGATTGATAAACAAGGTGGGTTAGCAGGGGTTGTTGATAAATTTAACCAACAAGGCTTAGGTGACATTATTCAATCATGGATCAGTAACTCTGAGAACCTACCTGTGAGCGTTAACCAATTAATTCAAGTTTTTGGTAACTTAGATATCCAACAATTAGCTCAAAAAGTGGGTATTGACCCGCAAGAAACGACAGAATTGATCGCCAAATATCTCCCAAAACTCGTTAATCAAGCTACACCAGAAGGTGTTCTGCCAGAACACGTTGATTTGTCTGCAGTTGGCATGAATATGCTGAAAGAAAAGTTGTTTGGTTAATACTGCCTCATCAAAGCAAAAGTGGTAGGTTAACCAACATGCTAACCTACCACTCACCAATATTTAGCTTAGTATTCGCTTCTTAACCTTTTAGCAGCTTCCACCATGTTAGCCAATGATTGACGTGTCTCTGTCCAACCACGGGTTTTCAAGCCACAGTCAGGGTTCACCCACAGACGTTCAACCGGAACACGTTTAGCAGCTTTTCTCAGTAGCGCCACAATCCACTCAACATTTGGCACGTTTGGTGAGTGAATATCATATACACCTGGGCCAATTTCATTGGGATAATGGAAGTCTTCGAAAGCATCCAACAATTCCATGTCAGAGCGCGAAGTCTCAATCGTGATCACATCAGCATCCAGCGCAGCAATCGAATCCATGATGTCATTGAACTCGCAATAACACATATGGGTGTGGATCTGAGTGTCATCATCGGCAATTGCCGCACTGAGTTTAAATGCTTCTACTGCCCAATTTAAATATTCAGCCCACTCATCCTTACGTAATGGCAAGCCTTCGCGAAGTGCAGGCTCATCGATTTGAATAATGCCAATCCCCGCTTTTTGTAGATCATCCACTTCATCGCGTAGCGCCAAAGCAATTTGTTTGGCAATTGTTTCACGACTAATGTCTTCACGCGGGAATGACCAACATAGGATAGTCACAGGCCCCGTTAACATCCCTTTGACTGGCTTTTCAGTCAGCGATTGTGCGTATTTCGCCCACTCTACCGTGATAGCTTCTGGTCGGCTAATATCTCCAATAATGACGGGGGGTTTCACACAGCGCGAACCATAGCTTTGTACCCAGCCATTTTGTGTAAAGACATAACCGTCAAAATGCTCACCAAAGTATTCAACCATGTCGTTACGTTCGGCTTCACCATGCACTAACACATCAATATCAAGCAGTTCTTGCTCTTTAATCGCCTGCTTAATGTGTTCACTGATACTGGTACGATAGTGCGTTTTATCTAAGTTACCTTTTTTGAAATCAAGGCGCAGTGTTCTAATTTCACTCGTTTGTGGGAACGAACCAATTGTTGTGGTTGGCCATAATGGCAAATTAAAGCGTTCACGTTGACGTTGAGCGCGTATTTCATATGGGCTATTACGTTCAGCATCCCCTTTACGGATCCCTTGCAAACGCTGATTGACCGCCGCATTATTGACACGAGTTGATGTCTTACGAGCACGAACCGGAGCGCTGTATTGTTCTAATCCAGCAAGATGCTCTGCCGTTGGCTCATTTAACGCTTGGCTTAGTAATGCTAATTCCGCACATTTTTGTAGCGCAAAAGCAAACCAACTTTTCACTTCTTCATCTAAGCGAGTCTCATCGTTGAGATCGATAGGGCTATGGAGTAGTGAACACGATGAGCCGACCCACAAATTACGTTGGCCTAACAACGGCTTAATACGTGCAAACTTTTCACCTAAGTCAGCTTTCCATACGTTACGACCATTGATAATGCCTAATGAGAGCACCCAATCTTGTGGTAGCGCTTGGTGTAATTTTTCGATGTCATCTTGCCCAGCGACAACATCAACATGCAATCCCTGTACTGGTAGCTGTTTAATCAGATCCAGATGGTGACTGATGCCATCAAAATAGGTTGTCAGCAACAGTTTGGTTTTCCCAGCTAACGCTTGATAAGCCGTTTGATACGCCTGCTGCCACTCTGTTGGTAAATCTAACACCAGTGCTGGCTCATCAATTTGTACCCACTCAATTCCTTTTTGCGCTAAACGTGCAAGAATTTCTTGATAGACAGGTAGCAGATCATTCAATAATGATAAACAATCGAATGATTCACCTTTTACTTTGCCTAACCATAGGTAAGTCAACGGACCAATTACAACAGGTTTGATAGTATGGCCTAGTGCTAACGCTTCATCGACTTCATCAAACAGTTGTGTCCATGATAAGCTGAATTTCTGCCCTTTTTGGAACTCAGGTACGATGTAGTGGTAATTGGTATTGAACCACTTAGTCATCTCGCCTGCCGCTGCTGGCTTTCCTGTTGGCGCGCGGCCACGAGCCACTCTAAATAGTGTATCTAAATCAATTGAGCCATCTTCGTTTTGATGACGTGGAGGTACATTCCCCAGCAATAAGCTCGTCGTTAATACTTGGTCATACCAAGCAAAATCACCGACCGGTAATAGTTGCACACCGGCATCTTTTTGTTGTTGCCAGTGACGAGCACGTAATTCACGACCCGTTGCTAAAAGCGCTGCTTGGTCAATTTTTCCAGCCCAATAATCTTCTTGTGCGCGTTTTAGCTCCCTTTTCAGACCGACACGAGGAAATCCAAGTGTATGATTTATAACAGACATATTGACCCCTTAAAATTTTTAGCCGTCTAGATGTTTACACATCTATAATCAACAGGTACTGTATAAAGCACAAGCGCAAATTATTCATTGTCATCTTGAAGGTTTCTCATGATCGAATTAAAACATCTAAAAACATTGCATGCGCTCAGCCAACATGGCTCATTGGCAGCGGCTGCAACTTACCTGCACCAGACTCAGTCAGCATTGTCACATCAATTTAGTGACTTAGAACATCGTTTGGGCTTTAAGCTATTTATTCGTAAAAGCCAGCCATTACGATTTACACCGCAAGGGGAAGTGCTATTGCAACTGGCACACCAAGTATTACCAATGGTGAAAGATGCTATTCGTATTTGTAATGAACCGGGCGTGTCGACGCTACGTATCGCTATCGAATGCCATAGCTGCATTCAATGGCTAACACCTGCATTACAGCAATTTAGGCAAACATGGCCGCAAGTTTCAGTGGATTTTAAATCGGGAGTGACTTTTGACCCGCAGCCCGAATTACTTTCACGAGAGCTGGATATTGTACTGACTTCAGATATCTTGGCTGATAAAGAGATCCACTACACGCCGCTGTTTGATTATGAAGTAAAATTAATTGTGGCTAATGATCACCCTTTAGCAAAAAAACCGATTATCGAGCCTCATGATCTCGCCGATGAGACCTTACTAATTTACCCAGTACAACGTCATCGCTTTGATGTTTGGCGCCATTTCTTACAGCCAGCCGGGGTTTCACCAAAGGTGAAAGCCGTTGATAATACATTGATTTTAATACAGATGGTAGCAGCTAAAATGGGGATCGCCGCATTACCACATTGGGCGGTGGATTCGTTTGAAAAACAGGGGTTAATTAGTATAAAAACATTAGGGAGTGGTTTGTGGAGCCGGTTGTACGCTGCATGCCGTGAAGGAGAGCAACGCCAACCCGCTATTGAAGCTTTTACCAAAACGGCCACTAATCATGCCGTTGAGAATCTGTCTTACGTGAAACCGGTGAAAGTATCCAACGCCTATGTACCCACAGAGACGCGACAATCAGGCTCGCTCCAATGGTAAAACTTAACCAATCTGGATGCTGTTGCCAGATGGCAAAATTAACCAGTAGCCCCGCTGGAACCATCATATTATTCATGATAGCAAGGGTTCCGGCGTCTACTTTTGTGGCGCCATAATTCCACATAAAGTAGCCGATGCCAGAAGCCACAACACCTAACCACAGTAAAACCCACCATTGAACATGTGTGGTTAGCACTAGCGATTTATCCCCAAATAGCCCCCATCCGAACAGTGCGACCAGCGTTGCACCGATATAAAACCATGAAAAAGCTTGATGCTGAGGGATAGGATATATTTCCATCAAACGCTTATATCCCACCTGACCGACAGCAAAGAAGATATTAGCTAATTGCACAAATATCAGACCTACCCAGAAAGATTCACTAAGATGGTCATAACGAATGATGGCTGCACCAATAACGGCAAGTAGCGAGCTAAACAAATAGCCCATCCGTAAACGTTGGCGCTCCAATAGATCATAAATAAGCGTCACATACAGAGGGGTGAGTACCGTAAATAACAAAAATTCCGCGACGGTGAGATGGCGATACGCTTGGAACACAAAGAAATACATAATACCGAGTTGGCATGCACCAACAATCATGTACAGCACAATCACTTTGAATCCCAGCCCTCGCCAACGTAAAAATGGCAAGAAGACCAATGCCGCTAAAGAAACACGTATTAGGACGGATAGCCAGCTATCCACTTGCCCAGCGAGATATTCACCAATAAGACTAAAAGACGCTGCCCAAAGCAGCGTCGTAATCACAAGTAACCACATTATTGTATTGTTCTCAATTAATGCTCTTTTTCAATCAATACAGCTTCCAACAAATCGAGATCCGTCAGTAAGGATTGCAGCGTTTCATTGCTAATTTTACGCGTTGCACGCAGGTGATATAACTCACCACGTTCAGCACGTAATGCGGTTAGCCTAAAGCGCCGCTCTAAATCTTCAATCTGTAAGTTATGTTCGATTTCATCTTGGCTAGCGGTACGTCGGCGCAAATGCCCCGTAACCCTTGAGGCCACTTCACTAATATCCTCTGGGTCTAATTTTTCATCAACATCCGCCGATAAACGCTCTTCCATCTTGTTTAAACTCACAATGGCGACTTCAGCCATTGCGGCTTTCGCCATACGAATTTCGTTAATATCCGCTTCTTTATCACCGACTTTAAAGTTGCGCAGCAACAGCGGTAACGCGATGACGCCCGCGAATATTGAGAATAAAATCACCCCTGCCGCAATAAAGACTAATTGATAACGCGCTGGGAAAGGTGAACCATCACTTAAAAAGAGGGGTACTGAAAGCACACCGGCTAAGGTAATCGCCCCACGAACTCCCGCAAAAGAAGCTAGCCACAGCTCACGTACCGTATAGTTAGCAAATTGCAGTGGCCTTTTTTTCAGGAACAGGCGGCTAAACCTTTTCATGAGCCATAACCAACAAAAACGCAAAATTAGCAAGGCAAAGTAGATAATGGCGACTGCCGCAAACAACATCCACGTTTCTACGCTAGGATCCAGTTCCGCTTGCAGTACTGATGTTTCCCAAATCCCCGGCAATTGTAAGCCAAGCATGATAAACACCAAACCGTTAAATACGAATTCTAACATTGACCATACGCTATCAGCACGCAGTCTCATCGCTAATGGCGCATTACGGATCACCCCAGATTTGGTGATTGTCATCCCCGCAGCCACCGCAGCCAAAATGCCTGAGAAACCGATATGCTCCGCAATCATATAAGAGGCAAAAGGCAGCAATAACATAAAGACAATTTGGGTTGCAGGATCATCGCCACTCCAGCGACTCATTAAGCGCAATGACTTGCTGTAAACCCAAGTCACAATGATACCGGATAGCAAACCACCTATCGCCACTTTAAAGAATTCAATCGTGACGCCAGACACTGAGAACATCATGGTTTCCATTGCAATCGCAACCGCAAATTTTAATGCAACCAGACCTGAAGCGTCATTCATCAATGCTTCGCCTTCCAACACGCTCATCATACGCTTAGGTATACGACCTTTACCGACAATCGAAGAGAGCGCTACCGCATCCGTTGGCGAAAGGACAGCAGCAAGTGCAAATGCAGCAATCAAAGGAATACCCGGCATTAACCAGTAAATGAGATAACCGATACCCACAACGGTTACCAATACCAGTACTAATACTAGGATGAAAATCTCACGACCATTTTGGAAAAATTCACGTGTTGGCGTTTTCCAGCCATCAACGAATAGCAATGGCGGGATCAATAGAACCATAAAGAGTTCAGGGTCAAACGTGACATGTAATCCAAACTGAGGCCATGCAAGCAATGCACCAATCGCGATTTGAATTAAGGGTAATGGAACGCGAACAGGGATGACTTTTGTCACCACACCTGAAACAGAAACTGCCAAAATTAAGATGAGAATAGTAAAGAAAATTTCCATGTTGCCCTTACTGATTAACGAAATGAACCAAACCCAAATATGACCCGTCGCAGCAGAATATTAGGTAGCTCGTCAGGCCATGAAATTTTTCAGTAAAGCCAGCAACTCGTGAAAACCCGCGGATTTCACATGTTTCACCGCCTTTTGTCTATTCTATCCTTAACTAACTACTAGGCGGGAAAATAATTCAAACTTTAAGATTAATCGCGATAATACATTAGGGGGCAGCCGATGCGCCAGCCCCCACAGAACAACGAATCTTAAATCGCTAAATCAGCAGCATAAAATGCCACTAATAGAACAGCAATAACCACGGTTCCAATATTCAGCTTACGCCACTCACCTGCAAAGATACGTCCAATCACCAATGCGGCGAAACCTAACATAATGCCAGTAACAATGTTACAGGTCAGAACAATAAACACAGCACATAATAAACCGGACATCGAATCGACAAAGTCATCAAAGTTCAGTTTAGAAACATTACTCAACATCAACAGACCGACATACATCAAAGCTGGCGCCGTCGCATACGCAGGTACTAAATAAGACAGAGGTGATAAAAATAGAATCAATAAGAACAACAGGCCAACGACCACCGCAGTAAGCCCCGTACGACCACCAGCAGCAGTACCAGCAGCAGATTCGATATAAACCGCAGCAGGAGAAGCCCCAATCGCTCCAGCAAAGATACTGCTTACCGAGTCCGCAGTTAATGCTTTACCACCATTAATAATTTGCCCATCTTTATCCAGCAAGTTAGCTTGACCAGCAACCGCACGGATGGTTCCTGTCGCATCAAAGACTGCGGTCATGACCAATGCTAATAAGCTTGGTAACACGATAGGTTGCAAGGCCCCCATAATGTCCATGCTCATGATCAGTGATAAACCATCTTCACCTAATGAAGGAAGCTTAAAGAAACCTTGGTACTTAACGGCAGGGTCAAAAATTAACCCTATGATTGAAATAGCAATAATCACCAACAGAACACCACCGGGCACGCGACGCTTCTCTAAGCCAAAAATAACCGCTAAACCCGCTAATGCCATTAATACAGGGAAAGAGGTAAAATCGCCAAGTGCAACAGGTAGCCCTTCATTTGGGTTTTTAACGACCAGCCCGACACCATTTGCGGCTATCAGTAATAAAAATAACCCAATACCAATCCCAGTACCGTGCGCAATCCCCATAGGCATATTACGCAGGATCCAGCTACGAATTCCTGTCACCGAAATAATAGTAAACAGGCACCCCATAAGAAACACGGCCCCTAAAGCAACAGGGATACTGATTTTCTGGCCTAACACCAAGCTAAAAGCCGTAAATGCGGTAAGTGAAATCGCACAACCAATCGCCATTGGCAGGTTAGCCCACAACCCCATCAATAGTGAGCCAAAACCCGCCACTAAACAGGTCGCAATAAAGACAGCTGTAGGAGGGAACCCTGCCTGCCCTAACATTCCCGGAACGACAATGACGGAATACACCATCGCCAAAAATGTCGTTAACCCTGCAATAATTTCACGGCGAACCGAAGAGCCGCGCGCAGAAATTTTAAAATATTTATCCAATTTGCAATTGGTTGAAGCCTGTTGGCCAGACATGGAAATACCCCTGCTAAATATGACAAAAAGCGCCTAATCTCACTGACGAAAACGATTACGTTTTTAGAAAAAACTGATTGAGCGAGTAATTTACTCACTCCCCACTCTCACGCAATCGTTTGGCTTTAACAATAGAGATGGCAGACTATGAAGCGGGCAATTATCAATCGAAATCGACGTATTGATCAAGTGTTTTCAAGTTACATGGGGCAATGGCACACAACAAAGCAAACTTAACATAAATTTTTAGATTTTATCCCTAGCGCAGTGAGGAGGTTTTACCGAATTTGGCATCCTTACTATCCGACGTATTAACCCTCTCTATTGTGAATGGATTTTCTTTTCGTTTAGCTACAGTTAATAAATATTTTGTTAGAGTTAAGTGTTGCTTCGCTAAATAATAGTGAGGGGTATTAGCGAGAGGATGACAAATAACTTATTTTTTAAATCGCATTTATTACATAGAATATAATGCTGCAAAAATATAATCTGACAACGAGAATTTAAATAAAAATCAACTTTAATTTCATCATGTTAACAATTTTTATGTGTAAACATTAATTATATTTGATCTCGTTAAAATTAAATATCACATAAAATTATTAATTACTGACATATATTCACTGCAAGAACAATGCAAAAAAAATTAACACCTAATCAAAAGTCATTAATTTTATTTATTGGCTTTCTCGCCATCTATCTTTTACCTGGTATTTACGGGCACACTCCGTGGAAGCAAGATGAAAACTATAGCTTTGGTATTATCCAAACTATGTTCGAAACAGGTAATTGGCTCGTACCAACGAATGCTGGCGAACCGTTTATGGAGAAGCCACCACTGTACTATTGGGTCGCCACCATCAGTGCCCATTTGCTATCTGGCTTTATGCCGCTTTATGATGCGGCGCGCAGTGCGACATTGTTATTTTCAGTGATTAACTTTTCATTTTTTATTCTACTTGCTCGCCGTGCCTTCAATACAGACCATATTAGTGATAAACGCATTTGGATTGCATTCGCACTCTACCTTTGCGCCCCCGGCATTTTAAGGCATAGCCATGATATGTTTACGGATGTTGCACTCATTACAGGTGCTACTATCGGTTTGTACGGCATTCTTGGGCTAATACGCCAAGAAAAGGTTGCGATGTCCGCATTATGGCTAATGTTTGGCACAGTGATCACCATGCTATCAAAAGGGGTGTTTATTCCGGGTGTGTTATGGTTAAGCTTACTGCTAGCCCCGATTTTTCTACCACACTGCCGCCAAAAGCTTTTTTGGCTACCTGCAATCATCGCCGGTCTCGCTGCTCTTATCTTGATTTTACCTTGGCCTATTTTACTCTATCGCCAACATCCCAATCTGTTTATGACTTGGTTTTGGGAAAATAATATCGGTCGTTTTCTAGGCTTCTCTGTTGAAAAATTAGGTGCCAAAGCGAACTTAACACGTGTTCCAGCATCCGTACTGCTATTTGCACTGCCAGCAGGCATACTGGCTACCCTCTATTTTATTAGAAATCCGTTAAAACGATTACGTAGCCGTAACGAGTACTTAGTCACCATTTTCCCGCTACTTGGGATTGTATTTTTACAAATTTCAGCAACAGGTAGAGCGCTCTATTTGCTCCCTTTCATCGCCCCACTTGCAATCTTAGGGACCCAAACCGTGCTTGCGCTTCCTGAAAAAGTGCTACGCGGTTTCTCATGCTTTGCGGCTACGCTATGGTCACTACTTATTATTTTCCTGTGGGTTTGCTATTTTATCGCCCTTTCGGGTCAGACGCAGGCGTGGCTTACACCTTTTAGTAAATGGCTACCGATGAGTTACCAAATGCCATTTTCGATAGTTGCTTTGCTAGTCGCGACAATCCTCACCGCCATCTGGTTTTTACGCGGAGCGTTATTGAGCCGACAGATTACCTTACGTGCCATGCAAAACTGGACGCTAGGCATGTGTATCGTATGGGGGATCACATTCAGCTTATTTTTGGGCTGGATAGACTATACCAAAGGGTTTAAAGATGTCTTTGTCGATTTAGAACAACATCTAAAAGGCCATTATCATGCTAATGACTGTATGGCATCCGATAATATCGGTGAATCCGAAGCCCCTATGCTGTACTACTACACAAAGATCTTACATCAACGGCAAGATCGCTTTGAAAAACCAGAGCAGTGCCGCTGGTTAATTGTGTTATCAAAACAGATCAAGCCAGCTCCCGCAGGTATGACGCTATTTTGGAGCAACCACCGCCCCGATGAATTCACCGAAAACTTAGTTGTTTATAAAAGCATTGAGTAGAGAAATGAAAAATCTGTGCCAGTTTATCACCACTGGCACACTATTTTTTAGTTAAGCTTGTTGCGTGCTTTGGGCGCTATATTTTTCACGCGTAAACCACAAAAACGCTGTAGCAATAAAAATGAGTAATACGGGTAACCCCGCCAACGAAAGAGATGTCGCGACGCCAGCTAATAACGGCCCGGACAAATTACCAATTCCCCATAACATAGCCGCAGCGGCATTCGCAATAATTAGGTCATTGCCTTTAAAATATTGACCAATTTGCACGAGCGCAATGGTGTAAATAGCACCGGCTGTTGCCCCCAAAACAAATAACAAGACCCAAATTAAATAATGGTGGGTTATCAAGAAAGGTAATAAACAACTCGCTCCTAATGTGACAACGCCGCAAATCCGATACAGTTTTTCACGGTTCATATGGTCCGCTAACCATCCAAATGGCATTTGCATCACCGCATCCCCCGCTAAAATTGCACTGATCATCATCGCGGCAATCGCCTCAGTATGCCCCATTCCCATACCATAAATAGGGAACATCGATAAAATCGTGCCATCAAAAAAGGCGAAAAATAGAATACCAGCACAAATGCCCGGAGCGACTTTAACAAACTGAATAATTGAAAAACGTGATTCACTGGCTGTCGCGGAAATACGGTCACCCACCTTTTGTTCCATAATTAAAAATAGTGCTATAGATATCAGGTGAAGTAAGGTGCAAATCAATAATGGAGATTTATCTTCTACGCCATAGTAAGCAATAAAAGAGGGGCCGAGTAGTTGGCTCACGGTAAAAACGGTGGTGTAGATGGCGAGGATACGGCCTCGCTTGCTTTCAGGGCTAAGTTCATTAATCCATGTTTCCCCTAAACAAATCAGTACACCGCTGGCTAACCCTGTAATCAAACGTAATGGAAAGAGCAGCCACAATGGTAACGAACTCAGTAACGGTAGCAAACTTATTGCAGAAATAATGGTTGCGATAAGCATTGCTTGTCGTTTCCCACACCAACGAACAATCCGTTGCACCATAGGGGCAATTAAAAACATCCCTAAAGCAGGTGCAGCTGAAATAATGCCAATATAGAGTTCGCTAACACCATAGTTATTTAATCGCAAAGCGACCATTGGGATACTTAAACCAATAACGATACCAATGACAGCAATACTGGTTGTAATGGTAAAAATAGCGAACGAAGGGGTACGACGAAAATGCTGTAAACGCTGATTATCAGAGCTCATTTTGATATTAATCTGCTTTCATTAATGAAAGCTTCCATTTTAAATTCTATTTATTAACGTTAAACACAATATAAAAACCCTTCATCATCTGGAATTACCGGAGATGACGAAAGGTAATTGTATCATGCTTTATATTTTATACTGATAAATCTTTAACAGTGACGTGAGTTACAAAATAAAAAAATAACGATATAGCAAGGCAATACCTGAAATTAAAATAATAATATTGATAATTTTCAGGAAAGATTCTCGCGATATTTTCAAGGTAATATGGCGCCCAGCCCAAATACCAATCAACATTGCGGGTGAGAACGCTAATGCCATCAGCAGAATATCGACATTCACATAGACACCCATCACTAAAAAGATTGTGACACGCGTTAACGTGCTAAAGCCTATTAATGTCATTTGGGTGATGCGAAAGCGCTGTTTATCGGCTATGCGGCTTGATAAGTACATAGCATAAATAAAGCCACCGCTACCAAATAACGCACTAAAAATACCGCCGATCAAGCTGAAAGGAACAACTAATATCTTAGAAAAATGCGATTGGCCTTTCTTTGAAAAAAAGACGTTCATGACATAAAAAATCACAAATATACCAAGTAATAAAATCAGAATATCTGGGCGTGTTTTTAGTAAGATAGCCGCACCAATTAAACTCCCCACAACCATGAGTGGAATAATCCATTTTATTTCTTGATAATCCGCGTTTTTACCATCTTTTACTAGATTGATCAGCGCCGCCGTTAAATCAATCAGTGCTAATATAGGCACGATCATATTTAAAGGAAGATACATTGCTAATACAGGCGTGGCTATCAAAGCGGATCCAAACCCAGCCATCCCAAAAACTAAATAAGCGCACAGTAGTGTAAAAAAACAGATCGCCATTTCTAGCGAGAAAAAATCAAACGGCATAATTAGCCCTTACAGGGAGTATTTTTGTTCACTATAATTTTTTCTGAATAAATAAAAAAGCCCTGTTTTTATTACCTAAGTGAACGGATTGATTATTAAATCAGGTTGCCATCTTCATTTTCTTCCATTGTCGAAATATTATGCCTTTATCAGTACGTTTCTGACATAACGTTGTTATGATGGTAGAATTAGCAGCATAATTTAACTTTCAAGGAAGACACAGGGTGGATAAAAAAATCAACATTAAAATTGGTCAAAAAGTACGCTTACTCCGGCAAGCAAGGAACCTCTCCTTGAATGAACTAGCACGTTTATCAGGGATCTCAAAAGCGGCTCTTTCTAAACTGGAGTCTGGCGATTCAAACCCAAGAGTTGATACCTTAGAAGCCATCGCCATCGCATTACGCTTCCCATTGAGTGATCTATTTACATTACAGCATGAAGCCTACCCCTACTTTGTGAAGTCAGCTCCTCAGCAAGGGGATTATTCACAACAATTTAAATTTCGTATCAATATGGGCAATATTTCTGAAATATGGCAGTTGAATATGAAACGAGGCGCCATTATTAATAGCCCCGCACATATGAGCGGAACTCATGAACATATCATGCTGCATACTGGTTCATTGATGTTACGCTTAAAAGATGAACAAACCGTGTTATTAGAAGAAGGGGATTTTTATGCCTTTAGTTGTGATTTTCCCCACTCCTATCTCTGCATGGAGGGGGAATTAAATGCAACAGTCGTGATGACGTACTCGCATCTTAGTGACAGTATCTAAACTTCGACATGCTTCGCATCATAACTGATCCGCAAGACCCCTTTTTTATATTTCATCGACTTAATCACAAACTGGCAAATTTTACCGAGTGAATCAACATGAGTGCCGCCACAAGGCACCTCATCACCTTCAGAAACGCGACAAAGGCGTAACTCTCCTCGTTGCTCAACAGATACAGGATAGTCACCGTGCAAGCGTTGATTGACTAAAGCTTCTATTTCCCTTTCATCTAGTTGTTCAATGGGGGTGGGGTTATCACTAATTGCACTAAACTCTACTCGTGACTCATTCGGAAAATGGTGCCCTTTTTGCCCCTTCCATCCAAAACAAGCCATTTCCCAACTTAATAAGTGCCCCGTCGTATGCAAAGCCGCATGATATTGGCGCTGTGCCTTATCAATTTTCGCACTGACAGCATCACCAACATTCAAATTCTGATCCGGCGCTAAATAAGCAATTATCCAGCCATTTGGGTGTTTCTTAATACGAACAGGCTGATCATTGATCCACCCGGCATCGGCTGGTTGACCTCCGCCTTGTGGATGAAAAATATTATCCCTTAGCGCAACCCATTGCCCCTCATCATCTTGGCCTTTTTCAAATACAGTTGTTTGAATTTCATAGCGATAAGTATCAGTCAGATAAATATTATTCTGCATAAAATGCCCCACTTATTTGTTGATGCTTTACAGCGTAATGCTGAGTTTGTTATATCACCATTGTTCACTTTAAGAAACAATAGAACATTAAAACAAACAAATGTGCTTAAATTGTGCGTTCAAACCAAATAAAAAATTCAACCTACAGGATAAATGTAGGTTGAATATAGAGAGCCAGTGGCGATGCAATGTTATTGCAAATAGTTTTGCATTGTCTCAAATAGTCTTAGGTCATCACTAAAACGGACTTCCCTAACATCTTCTAGTTTTTCAACTTGATTCACCATTTGTGACAAGCGCTCATCTTTTTGTACTAATAGCCAAATTCGGCTTTCATCTTTATCTTTTATTGGCATACATAAAATGCCGTCCACATTAAAAGCACGACGCGCAAACAGGCCACAAATATGCGACATAACACCAGGATGGTTGCGGACAATAAGTTCTAATGCAATTGGGTGATGTTCAAAAACCATAATTACGCTCCGATCATATCAATATTTGCTGCACCCGGTGGAACCATTGGATAAACCTTTTGATTCACATCGATCAGGGCATGAATTAAGCAAGGACCTTTCGTGTTCATAATCGCTTCTAATGCCATTTCAGGATCCGCTTCCGTATTTAAATCACAGGTTTTCAAACCAAACCCCGCCGCAATTTTAATAAAATCTGTTTGATATGGATAAGCTGCGGCATATATGCGGTTATCAAAAAACAGCTCTTGTTGCTGATACACCATCCCCAATGCTTGGTTATTCATCAGAACAATTTTGATATTTAATTGGTGCTCAACTGCGGTGGCAAGCTCTTGAATATTCATCATCAAGCTGCCGTCACCAGAGAAACATACGATGGTTTGCTCTGGGTTCGCCAATGCCGCACCAATCGCGGCAGGAAGGCCAAAGCCCATCGTGCCTAAACCGCCAGATGTTAACCACTGGCGAGGACGTGATAGCGGATAAACCTGTGCCGCCCACATTTGATGCTGCCCAACGTCAGTGGTCACTATCGCTTCTTCGCCCGCGGCTCTTGCAGCAGCAAGCACTAAGCCGTAATGGCTTAATGGATTATCGGCTTCGCTTAAATTTAATGGGTAGTCCTGCTTTAATTGATTAACTCTTGTCATCCACTCTTCACGTTGATTTTTTTCAACTAACGGCAGTAATAACTCGAGAATTTGCCCTGCATCTGCATTGATAGCAATATCAGGTCGTTTAATTTTACTGATCTCTGCTTTATCAATATCTACATGAATAATTTTGGCATTAGGACAGAATTTTTCTGCACGACCTATCGCTCGGTCATCAAAGCGAGCACCGATAACAATTAGCAAATCAGCTTCTTCCATCACCATATTCGTGCTACGCGCCGCATGCATTCCCAACATTCCCAAGTAGAGCGGGTGGCGCATAGGAATAGTCCCTAATGCCATCAGTGTCATCGTCGTTGGTAATGTCGCTTTCTCTGCAAACGCAATCGCCGTTTCTGTGGAGCCTGAACTAATCACGCCGCCTCCAAAATAAAGTACAGGACGTTTCGACTGATTAATCATTTCCGCCGCTTGGATCACTTTTTCCATCTCAAAGTTCGGCGCCTTATCTTTTGGCTGAATATCTGGCAATGCGTCTAATTCGATCGTTGCCGTCTGCACATCTTTAGGAATATCAATCCATACTGGGCCGGGACGACCGGACTCTGCGATTCGGAAGGCGTCACAAATTACTTGCGGTAATTCATTGATGTTACGAACTAAATAGTTGTGTTTTGTGACAGGAATAGAAATCCCATAAGTATCAACTTCCTGAAAAGCATCGGTGCCAATCATTGAAGAAGGAACTTGGCCTGTAATACAAACCAGTGGAATAGAGTCAAGCTTAGCGTCCGCAATGGCCGTGACTAAATTCGTTGCCCCTGGGCCACTCGATGAAATACACACTGCCGCTTTTCCGGTTGTACGCGCAATACCTTGTGCAATAAAGCCAGCACCTTGCTCATGACGCGCCAAAATATGGCGGATTTGCTTACTTTTACCTAAAGCATCATAAAAAGGGAGGGCTGCACCGCCAGGGATCCCTGAAACAATGGTAATGCCATGTTTTTCTAACAAATGGACTATCAGTTCTGCACCTGTGTAGCAGGTTTTATCTGATGATGTTGTACCCGATTCGCTCATAATCTTATCCTTCACACTAGCCGGTGAGATTCGAGCGGCGATTCATAAAAAAACCCCGCTCGGTTTGCGCCGGCGGGGTTTTTAATCTGCGTTGATTGTTCCCGTTACGGCGCTAAGCCCACGACCACCACCACACGCACGACCACCGCGGCACGTGGCGCGGTTAGTAGTAGGTTTGAATGATGAAGAGTCATGTTCACGGGTTATTCCTGTCTGTCGATATTAATTTGGTTTAAATTATTAATCATTATTTTGTGTAAGTGCATTTAAGAAAACACATCTTGTTCACAATGACAATCATTTTTTCCATTTTTATTCATCTCACATTTAAAACGCGATCAATATCACACTACTAACTTACCAGAGCATTTAACTGGCAATTAGTTATTTTTTGGTTTTATCCTCTCGTTAAACCGAGATAACAACCAGGCTCTTAAATTGACTGATATTCCCTCTTGACTTCAAGTTGACTTGAAGTTGTAAGCTGCACATTTCCTGTATTTCACAACAATAAACTGGCAAAGCAAACTCAGCTTAACTGATTATTTCTATTAGTTTATTTGATTTTTAGAGGGTATTATGCCTAAAAATGTTTGGTGGTTAGCTATCGCATTAGCACTGTTTACAACGGGGAATGCTATTGTACTTTCAGTGGCAGTCGTGATCGGCGAGAAACTTTCCGTAGATCCGACTTACTCTACGGTTCCACTCCTGAGCCAATATATTGGTTTAATTATGGCAACCATTCCTATTGCATATTTAATGCAGAAATACTCAAGAAAACTCGGCTTTATACTGGGGAGTTTTTCTGGGATGATCGGAGCCATTCTATCCATTGTTGGTATTATTTATTACAACTTAACCTATTTCTCAATTGGCCTATTCTTTACAGGAATTGCCATTGGTACAGCACAACAATTTCGTTTTACAGCGCTCGAAGAAGCTCCTAAAGCTTTACATGCTAAAGCGGTTGGGTTAGTGATGAGTGGAGGAATTGCAGCCGCCTTAATCGGCCCAACGTTGGCCGTTATGACACAGCGCTTTTTCACTGAATACCCTTTTGCTGGCCCCTTTAGTGCATTAACGCTCATCTATGTTATCGCTTTTATTTTATTATTAAGAGTGCCTTTGAAAAAAGTCGAACAACAAAGGCAAAACCATAGCAAAGCGAAACGTAGTTATAAACAACTGTATTCACAACCGATATTAAAATTAATTACTATCGTAAGTGCGGTTGGCTATGCGTTAGTGGTATTGACTTTCGCTTCCATTCCACTCTCTATGAAACAACACAATTTCCCCTTCTCTTTAATAGCTCTTGTATTCCAGTGCCATGTACTCGGTATGTTCGCACCCTCTTTTTTTACAGGGCACCTTATTCATCGTATTGGAACAAAAAAGATCATCGTTATCGGTATTTTGTTGCTGTTTCTCTCTGCCACAATAAACCTGCTGGGAAGCCAATTTTATCACTATCTACTATCAGGCATATTCGTTGGTGTCGCGTGGAATTTTATTTTAATCAGTACCACCCAACTATTGCCTCTCGGCTATGAAGATCACGAAAGAGCAAAAGTGCAAGGTATGACAGATTTTCTTATTTATTCTTTTGGTGCTTTAGGTAGCCTTGCAGCCGGTGTGTTATTTTTCTCGCTCGGTTGGCAATTGATGAATGTCCTGTCAATGGTCATTTCAATTTTCATTCTTGTTTTTTGTATTGCTTTAAAAAAACATATTACGCAATGAATTAAACAATAAGATAGGTATTTAATTTTATATATACAGGTGTAATCGTCGTCTGCCATAGTGGAATACACTGTATTATAACCTGTTTAAGTTTTATTTATTCAAAAGCTATCCGATGAGTAATATGCTTATAATCTAACAAATAGGAAATGTATTATGTATAATAAATTACCCATTTCATATAGCAGAAAACATACTCAATTTCAGTCCTCTATTATCTCTGAAATCCTAGTTTGGATAGAAGGAAACCTTACTAATCGATTATCATTAGATGATATTGCACAATATTCTGGATATACCAAATGGCACTTGCAACGGGTATTTCGTAAAATTGTCGGTATGCCTTTAGGGGAATATATACGCCGTCGACGGATCTGTGAAGCGGCAAAAGAGCTACAAACCACAAACCTTCAAGTAATTGATATTGCATTGAAATACCAATTTGACTCCCAACAATCCTTTGCCAAAAGGTTTAAGGCTTATTTAGGTATTTCACCTTCTTTATATCGTCTTTCCGACACTGGTTATAATGACCTCTTGTTGCTAGAGCCTAAGGTCGCTTAACCATTGAATATGAAAAGACATCGAAATTTGACGCATTACTGTATTACTGACTAATAAGCTCCTAGTAATAATACTTGCTGGAGCTTTATTTTTATTTAAATCCATTTGTTATCCTTTTTCCTTTTGATTGAATATTAAGAAACCCTTAATGTTCATCCTCGATAAATATTTTATAATTGATATAAAAAGACAAATTTTCATTATTAGGTTAAATAAAAAACCATATTAATTAGAAACTTTTTATATTTAGGTATTTTTCTAAACCTATTGCATACGGTGATAATATTAGTGTCATTTTCTACATTCAAATCACAATAATATGATACTCAGTATTAATCTCCTATATTGTAATAGCTTCCCCCATTAGATCATCGGCATATTAGGCGATATTGTTTATCAATGCTATAAATCCCCCTTACTCTGCCATCACTCGTTCAATTGTTACCAATTAAGTAAAACATCCTTGTTCCACTACGTGGTATTTAGCCCTGCTCTTTCTCAATTACCGCTTGATAACGGACTGGCCGTTTGAGTTTTTTTACTAAGCCATCTTTTTCTGCGCGCTTCAACCACTCATTTAATTGTGATTTGTGTAATTCTGTCTTTGCAATAAGTTCATCAAGTGAAATTGGTTCTTTAGCCAACCCTTGAAGTTCCATTGTGAATAATTGATAAAAATCCACAGGTGTTGAACGCAGCTCCTCAATCTCTATAGACTGCTTTGAAACGACCAAACTGTCTGTTTGCTCCACACCACTTGATACATTGCTCTCTATCTCTGGCAGGTTGGCTTCTAATATTGGATTAGGCTCTGCAAATAATTCTGGTTGTTCAGGAACGGCAGATGAAAAAAGATCAGGCTGTTCTTCTTTTACCTGCTCAACACTATTGACGTCATTTCTAATAAGTTCTGCAATATTAGAGTGTTGCACATCATCCGTTAACCAGCGCGCGCCTTTAGCGACCAAATCAGCATTAGCAGCACTTTTGTCAATTGTCGGCTTGACCCATAGAGGCACCCACATTTTTTTTAGATTTTCTTCAGCACCACTTAACGTGCCCCCTTTTTTACCTGAATGGATCACAAGAGCGCTATCTGCTAAACAGTAAATATACTTATTGCGAGCCATCGCATTACCGGTGCTAAAACCCGCTTCTGGATAAAAAGGTGATACTAATACCGCATGCCCCTCCATTAGCCCTTTACGCCATTTACTACTCGTTGCGGCTTTTAGTAAATTATCCGCCACCACACCAATAATTACGCCACCTTGCCGCATAGCGCCTAACATTGCCGTTTCATCGACACCACGTGCTGCCCCTGAAATAATCGCGACATTATCGGATGCTGCTTTAGCACCAATTTGGTCTGTATAAGTGAGATCAGACACACTTGCATTACGTGAACCAATAACGGCTAATCCCCCCATATTCAATAACGCTTTATTCCCACAACCAAATAACACGGGGGGAGAATCTGTTTTTAACCGCTGTTTTAAACGTTTTGGGTATTCAGGATCAGAACGCGTAACCACCCACAAACCCGCCCGTTGCCATTTCTCTATGGCAAGAGCAAGGCTATGCCCACGGTTCAATAGCTCCACAATCCGTTCTGTACTAATACGAGCATCGTGCCACCCACTGAGTAGTGCCTTCGGATCAGAGACTAAAAGGTCTGCTGGTGTCGTTGATTTTTCTTTCAACCATAACGCAAACCGCCCCCACTCCGTATTAGTGAGCGGCTTGACGGCTTCACTACTCGCCTTGGAAAAATAGCTAGTTAGCAATAAAGTCGCTTGCGCTGTTGGTGACAATGAGCTAGATACATTCATGAGTCTTTTACCGAAGAAGAGGCAAGTGCAACTGGATATACCATACCACTGCCTGCCTGCTGTAATAATGCCGCGATGACTGTTAGCGTCCAGCCGGAGTCCACAATGTCATCGACCAAAAGTACGGGCTGCCCACATAATAATTCTGTAATAGCAAATGCGCCATCCAAATTCTGGCACTGGTGGAAACGATTTTGCTGACTTTTTTGTGGCTGGTTATCTTTAATTTTGCTCACAGAATTCACAAATGGCAAGCCTAGTCGCGAGGCTAAACGGCGAGCAAAACTTGGTACTAATTCTGGATGGTTTCGCGATGCTACACAACAGACCCATTGTGGTGCAGGGGTTGGTTTCCAGCGGTTTTGGATCATTTCTGCCATCGCTTCGACTAATTCATCACTAAAATACCCAGCATATTTGTTGTTTGCAACTAAACGCCCCCAACCAGCATCCCCCCAACGTGATAAAACCCGTCCTTCTTGAGCACGGAGATTTTGTGGCAGACTACCTTTAAAGCCATACTCCAAGAAAGCATTAGCGGCAACCTGTGCTTTAGGTTTAATCGCCATCTCGGCGTGCTTAAGAAAAGTTCCCGCCCGATGAACCAAAGCGGGGTCGATGGCTTGGTTAACAACTGGGCGTGCTATACAGGATGCACACTTACCGCAAGGAGTCGGGTCATGGTCGTCTAGAGCTTTGCGCAGAAAGGTCATCTTGCATCCACTGTCTTTCAAATAGGCCTGTACTTCTTGCCACTCTTGAACGCGCTGTCCTGTTAAATGTTCAATACGCGCATGATCCATTTGGTAATGTACAGGCGTCCTTACCCAGCGGCTGCCATTTTTAATGACGGGCGCCGGGTTTTCCACGCTCAATAATTTAAGTACCTTCTCAATCTGCCCGTAGCGCAGGTTAGTTTTCTCCTCGATATTACGTATTGATAAACCATCACCCTGTTCTAGCGCCTGTAAAACCTCATTGACTTGCATTTCAGATGGAAACGCTGAGCCCCAGAAAAATTCATGAATGTCCCGATCCTCTACACCAGACATTAATACGCCTACTGCATGGTCAATACCACGGCCAGCACGCCCTACTTGCTGATAATAAGCGACAATAGACCCCGGAGCTTGATAGTGAATGACGAAACTTAGGTCGGGTTTATCATAACCCATGCCTAACGCGGTCGTCGCCACCAACACCTTTAATTGATTATTAAATAGTAATTCCTCTAAATGTTGACGGTAAACATTACTATTTTCAAAATCATCACTTTCAACGCTGCTATGATAAGCCTTCGCATCGATACCGTTACGATTTAGCCATTCAGCAACTTGTTCAGCATCACGTACTGTTAATGTGTAAACGATGCCTGTACCCGGCAAATTGGGAATTACCTGAGCTAGCCATGCTAGACGAGAACTTTGATCGGGCAGAACCATGGTTTGCAATGCAAGGCTCTCTCGGATCAATGAACCACGCTGGATCCGGATATGACCAAGTAAGGCCTGAATATCATCGACGACACGATTATTAGCCGTCGCAGTGGTGCCTAATACTGGGGTGTTTGCAGGTAACTGACGCAAAATATTCACAATGCGACGGTAGTCAGGGCGGAAATCATGCCCCCAATCGGAAATACAATGAGTTTCATCAATCACCATCAAAGCGATACGATCTGCAATAGGCTGAAGTACTGTTTCAATAAAACTATCATTAGCTAACCGTTCAGGTGAAATCAACAAACAATCAATTTGATTATTGTGAATACGCTGCGTAACACTTTGCCAATCATCTTGGTTAGTTGAGTTCATCGTCTCAGCCACAATCCCCAAACGTTCCGCTGATTCAATTTGGTTGCGCATCAAGGCCAACAATGGCGATACAATAATCGTTGGCCCCATACCTCTATCGCGGAAAATCTTCGTACTGATAAAATAAACCGAACTCTTCCCCCAACCTGTTCGCTGTACAACGAGTAACTTCTGTCGATGATTTACTAGTGTATCAATCGCTTCCCACTGACCATCTCGAAATTCAGCAGTAGGGCTAGCTAGAGCGGTTCTTAGTAGTTGTAGGGCTTCGGCACGGTTCATTATTACTCCTTAGTTTATTCGGTAAGTTCACCGTTGATAAGTTTGGGTAGCAACAAGTCGTGAAATTGCATAATGTTCGCTATATTCAAACAGCCTGATAATTTAGAGCATCGATTTTCAACCTGAATATCACGTGTATTCATTCAAGCTAATAGGAAACAAAAAATATCAACTGCATTAATATTATTTATATTTAAAGGCAATAGCACGACTTCCATTATTATTTTCTCGCTTCATGAACTGCATAATAAAGCCACATTTTACCTTTTCCAGCCGGAGGTAAAAAACTGCGAACGTTCTCAAATTTCTGTTCAATTTATTGATATTAAAATGCTTCTGAAACAATAAATTCATTTGGTAAAAGCACAAACACTCTTTCCGTATTGTTAGCCATTACATATAGCTTCTTTTAGGGAATTATCTTTCAGTCTAATGGAATGATTCTGATTGGTGAAAAGAGAGGGAACGACCACTATTTACCTAAATAAAAAATAATATTTTTAGTATTTATTCAACACCCAACATTTGTCTAAAACAAAAAACCTTCTAAATGCTCTCACACTTAGAAGGCTGAAGTTTGTTTTCTGCACTTTGTAAATCAGACGGCTAAAAAAACCTCAGATCTACTTTAATTCGATTTTTATTCCAATCAGAACGGAATATCGTCATCGAAGTCCATTGGTGGTTCGCTGCTTTGTGGTGCAGGTGCTGGTGAACGCGCTGGGGCGCCGCCACCACTGAATTGCTGAGCCGCTGGTTGCTGAGGCTGACCCCAACCGCTTTGACCACCTTGGCTTTGGCCTGATGATTCGCCGCCACGACCGCCTAACATTTGCATTGAGCCACCGATGTTAACCACAACTTCAGTGGTGTAACGGTCTTGACCACTTTGGTCTTGCCATTTGCGAGTCTGCAAAGAACCTTCAATATAGACTTGAGAACCTTTTTTCAGATATTCACCAGCAACTTCAGCTAATTTGCCGAAAATCACGACACGATGCCATTCTGTTTTCTCACGCATTTCACCAGTTTGCTTATCGCGCCAGCTTTCAGAAGTTGCCAGAGTCAGGTTTGCAACAGCACCACCGTTAGGCATGTAACGGATTTCAGGATCTTGCCCTAAGTTACCGATAAGAATTACTTTATTTACGCCTCTGCTGGCCATTTAAACACTCCTGATCCATTAAATTTAATCTCTGTATTAGTCGTGAAGTTTAGCACGACCAACCCATAATGCATACGAATTGCATACTAAAATAGATGTAGCTTGCTCAAGTTGCGAGCAGCTTTGAAAATTTAAATTGTATCGTTCTTGAAGGTTCACAAACTGACAACCTGAATAATTTACTGTGCAGCTACGCGATACATTAATAATTCGACAATGCAAACACCAGCCTTGTTCAGTGCGAATGAATATAATCAACAACGCGACAACTCAAGATCACATGATTATAATCTGTTTTTTAATAAAACACTGTATATTCATTCAGTCTGAATTGTGCGATAATGATTCACTTATGATTGTTCACTATCAAATCATCCGGGAAGTGGTAAATGGATAATATCGAAGTACGCGGTGCCCGCACTCATAATCTGAAAAACATCAATCTCATCATCCCCCGAGACAAACTGATAGTTATTACGGGGTTGTCAGGTTCAGGGAAATCATCATTAGCTTTTGACACACTCTATGCAGAAGGTCAACGGCGCTATGTAGAGTCCTTATCCGCCTATGCAAGGCAATTTCTCTCATTGATGGAGAAACCCGATGTTGATCATATAGAAGGGTTATCACCCGCTATTTCGATTGAACAAAAATCCACCTCTCATAACCCAAGGTCAACGGTGGGCACAATCACCGAAATCCATGACTACTTACGTTTATTATTTGCCCGTGTAGGTGAACCACGCTGCCCAGATCACGATATTCCGCTAGCGGCTCAAACCGTGAGTCAAATGGTCGATAACGTGCTAGCACAGCCTGTTGATCGTCGCATGATGTTATTAGCCCCTGTCGTGAAAGACCGCAAAGGTGAACATGTCAAATTGTTAGATAACTTGGCCTCTCAGGGCTATATTCGTGCACGTATCGACGGTGAAGTGTGTGATCTGTCCGATCCTCCAACGTTGGAGTTACAAAAGAAGCATACCATTGAAGTTGTGGTTGACCGCTTTAAGATCCGTGATGATATCGCACAGCGCCTCGCTGAATCTTTCGAAACCGCTCTTGAGCTATCCGGCGGTACCGCGATTGTTGCCGATATGGATGATCCCGACGCAGAAGAGTTAGTGTTTTCAGCCAATTTTGCCTGCTCGGTATGCGGCTATAGCATGGTGGAATTAGAGCCTCGCTTATTCTCCTTTAATAACCCCGCCGGGGCATGTCCGAGCTGTGATGGCCTTGGTGTTCAACAATTTTTTGATCCTGAAAGGGTGATCCAAAATACCGAGATATCACTCGCAGGTGGGGCTATTCGCGGCTGGGATCGCCGGAACTTCTACTACTTCCAAATGCTGCAATCCCTTGCTGAGCATTATAAATTTGATGTTGAAGCCCCTTATGATTCTCTGAGTCCTTCCATTCAGAAAATTATTCTGTACGGCTCAGGTAAAGAGACGATTGAGTTCAAATATCGTAATGATCGCGGCGATATTACGGTTCGTCACCACCCTTTTGAAGGGGTGCTCAATAACATGGAACGCCGCTATAAAGAAACGGAATCAACGGCGGTACGGGAAGAACTCGCCAAATACATTAGCAATCGCCCTTGTGTGACATGTCACGGAACACGTTTACGTAAAGAGGCGCGTTTTGTTTTTGTCGAAAATACCACGTTGCCTGAAATTGCTGACTACAGTATTGGTCATGCGATGGCGTTTTTCCAAAATCTTAAACTCAGCGGGCAACGGGCAAAAATTGCAGAAAAAGTCCTTAAAGAAATTAGTGACCGATTAAAATTTTTGGTGAATGTTGGTCTTAATTACTTAACGCTTTCTCGTTCGGCAGATACTTTATCGGGCGGTGAGGCGCAACGTATCCGTCTCGCTAGTCAAATTGGTGCAGGCCTTGTCGGGGTCATGTATGTTCTGGATGAACCGTCAATCGGTCTCCATCAACGCGATAATGATCGCTTGTTGGAAACCCTCATTCATCTACGCAATCTAGGTAATACCGTTATTGTGGTAGAGCACGATGAAGATGCTATTCGCGCCGCAGATCATATCATTGATATTGGTCCGGGGGCTGGCGTCCATGGTGGTCAAATCGTTGCACAAGGCACCTTAGAAGATATTGTCGCCAATACAGACTCTTTAACAGGCAAGTTCCTAAGTGGCGAACGGCGCATTGATATCCCTAAAAAACGGGTTCCCGTCAATAAAGACAAGATGCTCAAACTGTTTGGCGCTAAAGGGAATAACCTGAAAAATGTGACCTTAAAGCTTCCTGTTGGCCTATTTACCTGTATCACTGGGGTATCGGGTTCAGGGAAATCCACATTGATCAACGATACCTTATTCCCTATCGCACAACGTCAATTGAATGGTGCCACCACAATTACACCAGCACCTTATCTTGATGTTGAAGGGCTTGAACACTTTGACAAAGTCATCGATATCGACCAAAGCCCTATCGGGCGAACGCCTCGCTCAAATCCAGCGACTTATACAGGGGTGTTTACACCGATTCGTGAGTTATTTGCTGGTGTACCGGAATCTCGTACTCGTGGCTACAATCCAGGTCGTTTTAGCTTTAACGTTAAAGGGGGGCGCTGTGAAGCCTGCCAAGGTGATGGTGTTATCAAAGTTGAAATGCACTTCTTACCTGACGTTTATGTGCCCTGTGATCAATGTAAAGGTAAGCGCTATAACCGCGAAACATTAGAGATAAAATATAAAGGCAAAAGTATCCACGAAGTGCTTGATATGACTATCGAAGAGGCTCGTGATTTCTTTGATGCTGTGCCAGCACTGGCTCGTAAGCTGCAAACCTTGATGGATGTGGGGTTATCCTATATCCGCTTAGGCCAATCAGCGACGACCTTATCCGGTGGTGAAGCACAACGTGTGAAACTGGCTCGTGAGCTATCGAAACGCGGTACTGGGCAAACCATCTATATCCTTGATGAGCCAACCACTGGGCTGCATTTTGCCGATATTCAGCAGCTTTTGACGGTACTGCATCAATTACGTGACCAAGGCAATACGATTGTCGTCATTGAACATAACTTAGATGTGATCAAAACCGCTGATTGGATTGTTGATTTAGGCCCTGAAGGGGGAAGTGGTGGCGGTGAAATCTTGATTTCTGGTACACCTGAAGAAGTGGCTGAATGTGAAAAATCGCATACTGCTCGTTTCTTAAAACCCATCTTAGCACGAGGCTACTAACCACAAGCGTGACAGCGCCTTATTTTGAAATCGAAAAACGCGGGCAAAACCCTAATGCCGATCAGTCAGTTAAGAACTCAATAATAGGTTGAACGATCCTACAGTGCTGTAAAAATCCGTAATCATCCCAAGATTACGGATTTTTTTATGTTACTTAGTCAAGCTCTCAAGACTGTTCAGGCTTTCTCGCCAAAATAATTTACAGCCCTTTCTGAGCTCCTTTCCGCTGAACTCATTGACGAATGTCTCGTGGATACTGGGGCTGTTACAATAAGAAAACGCCGTCTTCCGATGGGAATAATGGTATGGGCTGTAATGGAAATCTCTCTTTTTCGTTCTCTTTCCATGGCTCAAGTCTAAGCCTACTTTCCGCAGTAGCTCCGGGGAAAATACCGAAATTCATCAATGAGATATTGGCTATGGTTGGAAGTTTTGTACTACCTAGTAGGCGACAAAGGCATTACTCTCGAGCAGTAAAGAAAAAGCCGTAACGGTATCCGTTACGGCAATATTAATGACTCAACTGACAAGCATTACGGGCTAACCCCGGCTTTCTTTAATAAGGGGGTTCCAATGAAAGGCCAAGCAAAGAAAGGAGGGGAATTAGGCGTCAATGGCGAGTATTACAAAGGTGGTCAATTTATGCCGAGGAGTGCCAGTACCGTTAAAGGCGAGCACTGTTCAACGAGTCGTAAAACGGGAAAGAAACGACGTGTGCTGATCGAACCTGGCATTCTCGTCGAAGTTAACCATGACGAAAACGCCATTTTTGCACGTATCAGTGCATTCGTTGCTGTTGAGAACGGTTTTATGCGCCAGACCGCCAGTGCGCATACGGTCACCTATTATGGTTTGGAAACGTCCTTGCCAGATCTTATCCGCCGTTATAATGCAGGTGAACGGTATTGTTGATTGTTCGATATTGATAAAAATAAGAACGGGTTTATACTCATAGTTAATAATAGTTGGTAACTAGTAGGGATTTTAACCATGTCAACGAGTGTAGCTTTAAGCCCTTACTTTGAGGAATTTATCCAAAGTCAGATTAAGAGCGGGCGATATAATAATACAAGTGAAGTGATCCGTGCAGGACTTCGCGCTTTAGAAGAGCAGGAAAATCAATTAAAACTTGCCGCACTTCAAACGGCAATAGTTGACGGTATTAATAGCGGTGAAAGTAAAGATGCGAGCGCGGTATTTAGCCGTTTATCAAGTAAGTATGCCACATTGGCTGAGGATAACGGTAGCAAATGAAATTGGGTATATCACCGCTGGCAGACAGGATTTAGAATCGATCGGTGACTGGATAGCAAAGGATAATCCCATTAGGGCCCTGAGTTTTATTGAAGAGCTGTATCAAAAATGTCTTCTTATTGCAGACTCTCCGACCCTCTATGCTGAACGCCCAGAAATTTTGCCAGGCTTGAGAAGCTGTGCTTATGGCCGATACCTGTTATTTTTCCGCGTACTGGAAGCTGAAGTGCGCATAGAGCGCATACTCCACGGCTCCAGAGATATTCCTGCGCATTTCAGTTAACGATATACGCGGAACAGTGGCTTTTCTCGTTGTGGAAAGTGGGATAATGGGGAAAACTGCAAGTGAAAAGGCCATTGCCTATCATGGGCTTACTGAATCGTTACCGGACCTGATCAAACGGTTCAATGCGGTCGAACGATACCGATGAGGGTGACCCCTCACCAAAGCTGTCATGACAGTTGCTATCTTATCTTTTTATGAATGAGAAATAACAATATTAGCAAAATAGGAGTGCCAAAAATAACATAAGCCATTGCAGTGTCATGATTCATTCGCAAACTCTCTACGAAAGCGCGCCAAACGGTAACTGGATCATCATTACCTATCACTGTGTAGTTGTATGTAAAGCTTGAACTAAACCCGAATTCAAAAATGCCCAAGCCTAAATAAAATAATAAAACCAACAAAATAGTCAAAAACCATCTTAAAAACGTTCTATTTATCATAAGTGCTACCCAAGACATCGCCACCCATTTCACCACCATCAAAACTTGTTGCCTCTCCGCCTATTTTCGCTGACGATGTGGCAAATTCAAAAAATAGAATCATAGTCCCTTTATCTGATGGCGTGAGATTGTCGATATTTGGATACTGTTTATGGAAATCACTTGTGACTTCAATGACATCAAACTTATTAAAATTATCCTTCTTACCATCCAAATAATTCAGGAATGAAACAGGCACCGTGAACGCCTCTTCTCGTTCGATCGGATACTGCGTTCTCATTGGTGTATAACTCTCTTCAAATATCCCTGTGCCAGATTGCTTTAACCCTTTTACACCCCAAGCACGCAAAAAGTGGGCTAACTCCCCAATGACATTGAAAGCCCGATTGATAACAAAAAATATCAATGGAAAGGGGGTTCAGATATTAACATCAATGAGTGAGCCACTTCGATACCCCAAAGCCGATATTGCAGACCTTTATAGGCATCGTTGGGAAATAGAGCATGGCTTCAGGGAAATGAAGCAGCATATGTTGAATAATGAACTCACATTGAGGAGCAAAAAGCCAGCATTGGTAAATCAAGAATTATGGGGAATAGTACTCGCGTATAACTTACTGCGATTTATGATGGCACAGATGGCATACAGCCTGAAAGATACAGAACCGTATCAGATAGGATTTAAACAAACTGCGCTATACCTGAGTGCTCAACTAAGCCTACTTCCCGCAGTCGCTCCGGGGAAAATACCGAAATTCATCAATGATGATATTGGCTATGGCTGGAAGTTTTGTACTACCTAGTAGGCGACAAAGGCATTACCCCGAGCAGTAAAGAAAAAGCCGCAACGGTATCCGTTACGGCGATATTAATGACTTAACTGGCAAGCATTAGGGCAAAACCCGCGTTTTTTAATCAATAATTCACGAATTATTTGCTTACAGCAGCGAACGCTTCAACAATACGTTGAACATTATGACGGTTTACACCAGCCATACAAACACGCCCCGTACCCACTAAGTAGACAGCAAACTCATCTTTCAAACGCGCAACCTGCTCTTTTGAGAAGCCTGTGTAACTAAACATACCGCGTTGTTTTAACAGATGGTCAAAGTTTTTTTCTGGTAGTGCTTTTTTCAGTTCATCCACCAGAACAGTACGCATTTCTAAAATACGTACGCGCATCTCTTCAACTTCCTTCAACCATTGTGCTTTCTGTTCACTGTTTGTGAGAACTTGCGCCACAATTTTAGCCCCATTTGACGGTGGGCTTGAGTATAGGCGACGTACCCCTGCTTTTAATTGGCCTAATACGCGGTCACGTTCTTCTTGGCTTTCACAAATAACTGACAAACCACCAGCACGTTCACCATAGATACCAAAAATTTTAGAGAATGAATTACTCACAAACACAGGCAAGCCTGCTTTTACCATCGCACGGATAGCATAAGCATCTTCTTCAATACCTTCCGCAAATCCTTGATATGCAATATCCAAGAATGGGATCAGTTTTTGTGCCTTAGCCACTTTAGTCACTTCATCCCACTGCTCTGGCGTGAGATCTGAACCGGTTGGGTTATGGCAGCAAGGGTGCATTAAAATGATGCTATTTTCTGGCAATGTCTTAAATGTTGCCAGCATTTCAGCAAATTTTACCCCTTTGCTCTTTTCATCAAAGTAAGGGTAATAGTGAACTTTAGTACCTGCTCCAGAGAAAATTGATGCATGGTTTTCCCATGTAGGGTCACTGCACCACACCTCTGATTTAGGGAAGTAATAGTTGAGGAAATCCGCACCCAATTTTAGTGCCCCTGAACCACCGATAGTTTGTACTGTCGCGATACGTTCTTGCGCAATAAGAGGACAATCAGCACCGAAGAGTAATTTTTGGATCTCTAGACGATAATCTTTGAGACCTTCCATCGGTAAATACAGTGACGCGCTTGCTGGTAACTTGTTTAATTCCGCTTTCGCATGACCAACAGTTTTCAGCTCAGGTGTTTTACCTTCCCCATCATAGTATAAGCCGATACTCAGGTTGATCTTGTTTTCACGAGTATCTTTATTAAATTCATCCATCAGCGATAAGATCGGATCGCCCGGGTAAGAATCAACATGTTGGTACACAGTACATCTCCATAATCAGATAAAAATAATATTTTTTTGTTTCGTCTTTTGAAAATAACCCTTTGTTTGCTATTCGTCTACATATTCCATGACAACTCTTGAGGTTAATTTAGTCAGTAACTCATAATTGATAATGCCTGTTTGTGCGGCGATTTCTTCAACTGGCAGAGATTTCCCCCATAAAATCACCTCATCACCCACTTTATCATTGGCATTTGGCCCAAGATCAACGGTGATCATATCCATTGAAACTCGTCCTACAATAGGCACTTTTCGCCCATTTACCAAAACTGGCGTACCTGAAGGCGCGCTTCGAGGATAACCATCACCATAACCTATCGCAACAACGCCCAACCGAGTGTCACGCTGGCTACACCATGTTGCACCATAACCCACACATTGCCCAGCAGCATGCTCCCTAACAGCAATCAATGTTGATTTTAGTGTCATCACACTTTGTAAGCCAAAATGCTCGGCGGATGTGCCTTCTTGAGGGGAGGCACCATACATGATGATCCCCGGCCTAACCCAGTCATAATGGGCATCTGGCCATAATAAGATCCCTGCCGATGCCGCAATCGATTTTTCTCCGGCCTTATTGGCAATAAACTGTTTAAAGCAGTGAATTTGATTTGCTGTTGTCGGTAATTCAGGCTCATCAGCCTGACAGAAATGGCTGATAATATTGATGGGGTGTTTGACGTTTTTACACGCTTGCAAGCGCTGATAGAATGCTTCCGCATCTTGAGGCAACACGCCTAAGCGGTGCATGCCTGTGTCGAGTTTCATCCAAACTTTAATCGGGTTCGCCAATTCGGTTGCTTCCAGCATTGCAAGCTGTTCAACACAGTGGATAACCGTATCGATTTGATGTTCCACTAACAAGGGGAGATCAGAATGTTCGAAAAAACCTTCAAGTAATACAATAGGAGCCGTTATCCCTCGTTCCCTCAGTGCCAGAGCTTCTTTAAGTCGGGCGACACCAAAACCATCAACGAGATCTTCAAGGGTGGTGCTGACTTCGGTTAATCCATGGCCATAAGCATTTGCTTTAACAATGGCAATTAAACGGCTGTGTGGTGCGAGTTCTCTAACTCGTTGCAGATTATGTCGCAGAGCGCGGCGGTTAATTAAAGCGGTTGCCGCTTTCATTATGTCCTCTTTTTACTTTCTTATAAATCATCCAAGATGCAGCTCAGCGCCAAAGATAGATAAGCCGCTTGCTGCATACATACGCATCTGACTAGCCCACATGAGCCAAGTCAACAACACTGCCGCTTTTAGTATGACAGATCACTCATCGTCATAGGCAGGCCCCGCATAGTTATCAAAGCGAGACCATTGACCATTGAACGTTAATCGAACCGTACCAATCGGACCGTTACGCTGTTTACCGATAATGATTTCCGCCACCCCTTTCAAGTCACTGTTATCGTGATAAACCTCATCACGATAGATAAACATAATAAGGTCAGCATCCTGCTCAATAGAGCCTGATTCACGTAAGTCTGAGTTGACTGGACGTTTATCCGCGCGTTGTTCCAAGCTCCGGTTAAGCTGTGATAGCGCCACAACAGGCACATTAAGTTCTTTAGCTAATGCCTTCAGTGACCGAGAAATTTCAGCAATTTCAAGTGTACGGTTATCCGATAATGCAGGGACTCTCATTAACTGTAAATAGTCAATCATAATCAGACTTAAACCACCATGCTCTCGATAGATACGACGCGCACGGGAACGTACTTCTGTTGGTGTTAAGCCAGAGGAGTCATCGATGTACATGTTGCGCTTTTCTGACAAAATCCCCATGGTGCTAGAAATACGCGCCCAATCCTCGTCGTCAAGCTGGCCTGTACGAATACGTGTTTGATCAACACGCGATAAGGAGGCCAACATACGCATCATGATCTGGCTACCGGGCATCTCCAAACTGAAGATCAACACGGGTTTTTCTTCCGTCATCGCTGCATTTTCACACAAGTTCATCGCAAAAGTGGTTTTCCCCATTGATGGACGAGCTGCAACAATAATAAGGTCAGAGCCTTGTAGACCCGCCGTTTTCTTATCGAGATCTTGGTAACCTGTCGACACCCCTGTCACACCATCGTGAGGTTGCTGATACAGTTTTTCTATTTTTTCAATGGTTTCAGCCAAAATTGCTTCAATATCTTTTGGCCCTTCGTCCTTATTCGCTCTCGACTCTGCAATTTGGAACACCTTCGTTTCGGCAAAGTCGAGTAAATCTTCACTGCTACGCCCCTGTGGGTCGTAACCCGCATCGGCGATATCATTCGCGACTTTGATCATGTCACGCACAACAGCACGTTCGCGGACGATGTCGGCGTAAGCATTGATATTCGCGGCACTTGGGGTATTTTTTGATAACTCGGCAAGGTAAGCAAACCCCCCGACATCATCCAATTTACCTTCCTGTTCAAGGGATTCGGATAATGTGATCAAATCGATGGGTTTACCCTGCTCAAGCAGAGTTTGCATTTGAGCAAAAATGGTACGATGCGGATGACTGTAAAAGTCTGCATGGGTGACACGCTCGGAAACAGTATCCCAACGGTCATTATCCAGCATCAACCCTCCCAATACAGACTGCTCGGCTTCGATAGAGTGTGGTGGAAGTTTTAAGCCTTCCATTTGCTGATCGCGCGGCGCACTGTACTTGTTTTCTGAAGGGTATTTCTTAGCCATACTTTCTTATCCACATCCATAATTAACTAGCACATTAGTATACGCCAAACTTGTTACTGACGTTGGCTTTCTTTGTGTTTTTCTAACGGGTATTGTGCCTTTCGTCGCTGTGGCACTAACCAATAATTCTATCATCAAACCATAGCGTTATTATTGCGTGATTGATATGGTAGGCAAATCAAACGCGAAATCATTTGTGTTGTTTGTTGAAGGCAAGAAATTATCCCTATTGAGCCAGCGATGAGAAAATGGGCGTTGTCTGCCCATCATCCAGCCGGTAATTTGATTATACGACAAGTACAAGCAGACTGTTCCTATCGGAGATGATCATGGTAAAACGTATTGAATTTGCACAACATGGTGGCCCAGAAGTTCTCAGCTATTCCGATTTCGACCTAAAAGAGCCTGCCGATAACGAAATTCAGATAGAAAATCATGCAATCGGCATCAACTATATTGATACTTATGTCCGTAGTGGGTTATACCCCGTCGCGAGTTTACCATCGGGACTTGGTACTGAAGCTGCGGGCATTGTGGTAAAAACCGGCTCCCAAGTGACAGGTTTTCGCCCAGGTGACCGAGTGATGTATGCTCAAGGCCCGCTAGGTGCTTATAGTGAAGTTCATAATGTTCCTGAACATGCCGTTGCCCATCTTCCTGATGGAATTTCATTTCAACAGGCTGCCGCCTGTGGCCTGAAAGGTATGACTGTCTATTATCTGCTGAATCAAACCTATCAAATCAAACGAGATGAAATCTTTTTATTCCATGCGGCTGCGGGTGGTGTAGGCCTGATTGCTTGCCAATGGGCAAAAGCGCTTGGCGCTAAAATGATTGGTACCGTTGGCAGCGCTGAAAAAGCCGAGCGCGCTAAAGCGGCGGGGGCATGGGAAGTCATCAATTATCAAACAGAAGATATCGCGGCACGAGTCAAAGAGATCACTCAAGGTGAAAAGGTGAATGTCGTGTACGACTCAGTGGGCCAATCAACTTGGATTGCCTCATTAGATTCACTAAAACGCCGAGGTTTAATGGTGAGCTTTGGTAACGCATCCGGCCCTGTGACCGGCGTGAACTTAGGGATTTTAAACCAAAAAGGCGGTTTATACGTCACTCGCCCATCATTAGGGGTCTATGTCACTAATCGGGCGGAGTTAGATCAGGCAAGCCATGCGCTGTTTGATATGATCTTAAGTGGCAAATTGAATGTGGATGTCCCTGAAAAACAGATCTTTGCCTTGAAAGATGTGCAAACGGCCCACCGCACATTAGAGTCGAGAAAAACCCAAGGCTCTAGCCTGCTAATCCCATAATTTTGAGTGAGATGCCAACGACGGTTGGCACCTCACACTACATTATTGGTCGCGGGTGACGAATGCAAGAGCCTGCTCGACCACCGCCAGATCAGCCCCTTTCTTATGGGCATTTTCACTCAAATAGCGCCGCCATTGGCGAGCACCGGGTATTCCTTGAAATATCCCTAACATATGACGAGTGATATGACCAAGATAAGTGCCTTGTGATAACTCTTTTTCGATATACGGGAACATTTGGCGAACAGCATCCACCGCATTCACTACAGGTAATTGGCTATCGAATAATTGGTTATCTACCGCGGTCAAAATAGAAGGATTTTGATAGGCTTCACGCCCTACCATCACGCCATCAAGGTGACGTAAATGCTCTTTTGCCTCTTCCAGTGTTTTTATTCCCCCGTTAATCGCCATGGTTAAGTGGGGAAAATCCCGTTTTAGCTGATAAACGCGCGGATAGTCCAATGGAGGAATTTCACGGTTTTCTTTCGGACTTAGGCCGGATAACCACGCCTTACGCGCATGGATGATAAACATTTCACAACCGCCTTTAGTTGAGACGGTATCAATAAAATCACACAGGAATTCGTAGCTATCTTGCTCATCAATGCCAATGCGTGTTTTCACTGTGACAGGTATCGACACAACATCCTGCATCGCTTTCACGCAATCAGCCACAAGCTGAGCATCCGCCATTAGGCAAGCGCCAAAACGACCATTTTGTACGCGGTCTGAAGGGCAACCAACATTGAGGTTGATTTCATCATAACCACGCTCTTGCGCCAACTTTGCACATTGCGCTAATGCCTCAGGGTCGCTCCCCCCCAGCTGTAATGCTACTGGCTGCTCTTCTTCACTAAATGCCAGATAATCGCCCTTACCATGAATAATGGCACCTGTTGTAACCATTTCAGTATAGAGCAACGTATTTTTACTCAATAAGCGATGAAAATATCGGCAATGGCGGTCAGTCCAGTCGAGCATAGGAGCAACGGAAAATCGATTTATGTTTTTATAGCCTGTCATACCTTGAAAAACCTTGTTTTCAGTCATTTTTATATTTGACGTGTTTCGGTGTATCTTAACCTATTTAATCTGTTTTTGCTGTATTGGAAACACGACTAAGGACACCATGGCTTTGGTGTCCTCAACAAATGACGGCTCCCCGCCGTAAAACTGATTTGCTGCCATAAAGCACGCCGATTTTTTTAGAGTAGAAACTTTCATTACCTACGGTCGAGTTTACCCTATTTACGGGTTCATTAACTTAACCAGTTGATCGGCAAGTTCAGGCGTTGAAGCACTCAATAGGCTGCCACTAAACATGACGTTATCGCGTTCACCACTTAACGAACACACATCACCCCCCGCTTCACGAATACATGGTATCAATGCTGCGCTATCCCACGGTTTCATAATCGTATCAATGGCCCCATGTAGACGCCCTGTTGCCACCATGGCATGCTGGTAAGCATCGTTGGCAAAAATAAAGTCGCGAGCGCAACTGACAACACGGTCAAGATGGTAAATCGTTGTACCTTCTCGTTGATTGTAAGTGCTACTGTGGATCCCCGATGCGGAAATGACGGCATTAGCGACCTCTTTAGGCGCATCAGTACCTAATGTTAGCCGCCGAGATAAACCGTTATGTGTTTCCAAGTAGCAACCTTGCCCTTTTGCTGCGTAAACTACCGTTGAAATGGCAGGGAAGCTGATCACCCCAACGATAGGCTCCCCCTTTTCAACATAAGCAATCAAAGTGCTAAAGAGTGGAATGCCATAAATAAAGGCGCGCGTGCCATCAATCGGGTCAATCACCCATCCAGATTCGAAAACAGTATCGCCTTCAAGGCCAAATTCTTCACCAAGGATCGGAACATCCGGTGTGTGTTGGGCAAAGTGCTCACGCAATGCCGACTCAACACGTAAATCTGTTTCCGTGACCACTGAACGGTCGGGCTTATAGTCAAAACTGCCCGCACCTTGAAATGCTTCTACGGTCATCGCTCTGACTGATTTTGCCGCTTCAAGCGCAATCGCCAGCATACTGTGGGCTCCTATTTAAAATATAACATTATGGCAATCATAACCCATGATTATGCTTGGGTTTTATGCAGTTTGACCTCACCAAAGGTCATAAAAATCAATGTGCTTCCTGCGACCCCACGATAAGCCCCTTGTTGCTGATTCAATTCGCAAGCGAGTGCCGTAAATAGCCATGCTTCATTTTCCGAGATGTCACACATCGCATCGGTAAGCTGCTCATAACCTTTGCGTTCAGCAAATTCTTGTACAGCCAATGCGTCTTGTAACAATGGCTCCTCAATCGAGCTATTTGCCCATCCCCACATCCAACTCCCTTGGTTTTGATCATAAGTACCAATGATTTGCACGGGAGCAACAGCAACGAGACCGTCTGGAGCATGAAAAACAATTGTGCCCTCTTCTTGATCGACTGACCAACTTGCCTGATCAAGATGCCAAGTATCACAGTGGAATTGGCTTTTATGCTGTAGAGCATTCATACTTCGCTCGATTAACGTATCGTAAGGTAAATCTTCAAGTTCTTGATTCATTCATATATTCCTTAAACTACAGCGTGATTATCGAACGTCAGTTTTTTATCTTATTTATCCTATAAACTGTCTTATTCACTAACCAATATTTTTTAATGCATCGACAACCAATTGCCAAAACTTAGCATGATCGAGTTTGACGGCAACCTGAGTATGGCAATCTTCAGGAGCCGGATGGCGGAAATCGGCCACAGTCATTCCAAGGGTGAGAGTTCCTGTCAGTTCAATATCTACAGGTACGCGCTGTGTCGTCATGACGGAAGGGTCGATAACATAGGCAACGGCACAGGGATCATGCACTGGTGGAGCATCAAATCCTTGTGCTTGTTTATACATTTTGCCAAAGAAATCGAGTAATTCGACGACAAATTTCGCGCAGGGTGTTCCCACGTCAGCAATGTTAGCAACGATATCTGTGGTGGCAAGCGCTTGATGGGTGAGATCTAAACCAACCATCGTTAGTGGCCATTTTTCATTAAAAACAATATGTGCCGCTTCTGGATCAATTTTGATATTAAACTCAGCCACAGGACTCCAATTTCCTACATGGTAGCCTCCGCCCATCAGCACGACTTCTTTGACGCGTTCGACGATACGTGGCTCCAACCTTGCGGCTAATGCGATATTAGTTAGCGCCCCAGTAGGCACTAAAGTGATTGTTTTGGGTGGGTGCGACATGATCAATTTAATGATCAATTCTACCGCATGGCAGTTTTCCAAAGTCAACGATGGCTCAGGTAGTTGAGGACCATCTAACCCAGAGTCACCATGAATATCGGGGGCAATTTCAACTTCACGTACCAGTGGTCGTGAGGAGCCGGCTGCAAAAGGAATACCACGAATTTTTGCCATTTCAGCAACGGCTAAGGCATTGCGAGTCACTTTTTCAAGCGTTTGGTTACCAGCAACGGTCGTCACTGCCAGTAAGTCAATTTCAGGGTTGCCATAAGCTAATAGCATCGCAATTGCATCGTCATGTCCGGGGTCGCAATCAAGGATGATTTTCTTTGCCATACACCTTACCTTATTGAATTAAAAGGGAGCCTTTTATTAAAGCTCCCAATGTAACCAGCTAACAAAGTAAAATCTATGAGCTTTCGCCGATTTAAAAAATGTTTACTTCAAAACATGCGCATAGACACGTTTTTGTCCATCTTCTGTTTTCGGGATATATACCCCTTGTAGCTCAGGCGCAAATCCCGGAAGCAAGTTGATCCCCGCCTCCAAAGCTTGGAAGTAACGCAAGACAGGCCCTTCCCAAACTTCACCGGGCACCACACACAGTACGCCCGGAGGATAAGGCAGCGCCCCCTCAGCAGCAATACGCCCTTCTAGCTCACATAGAGGAAGCAGCTCCACGTTGCCGCGAATAAACTCAAGGTGCGCTTGTTGTGGGTTCATTTTCACTGTCGGAAAATGCTGCTTACGGAACATCTCTTTTTGCAATTGCTTAATATTGTACTGAACACTCAACTGGTGCATTTCTTGGCACAAACGACGTAATGTGTAGCCTTGATAATGCTCTTGGTAGCGTTGATAAACGGACGGTAACACTTCTTCCAGTGAAGCATCTTCATCCAGTAATTGTTCAAAACGAACCAAATGGGTAACTAGTAGCTCTAACTTCTCTTTACTCTCTGCGGGGGTGAGTAAAAATAGGATGGAATTTAAGTCACATTTCTCGGGGATCACACCATGTTCACGTAAGAAATGCGCCAATATAGTCGCCGGAACGCCAAAGGATTCGTATTCACCACTTTGAGCATCGATACCCGGCGTTGTTAGCATCAACTTACAAGGGTCAACAAAATATTGATTTTCCGCATACCCTTCAAACGCATGCCAACGTTCATTAGGAATAAAATTAAAGAAGCGCTGTTCAGAAGCAATTTGCGCCGTTGGGTACTCTTGCCATGGTTTTCCGTCGACAAATTCAGGCACAAAGGGTCTAAAATAATGGCAGTGGTTGATAATGGCTTTTCTAACCTCAATGCCAAGTCTTACGCACTCCATCCACATCATTTCCCCTGCATCCCCTTGATGCATACGCGCATTGACATCTAACGAGGCAAACAGCGGATAAAATGGACTGGTAGACGCGTGCATCATAAAAGCGTTATTCAGCTTTTTATGCGAGACAAAGCGCTCTTGCCCTTTAATATGGTTATCTTTTTTATGGATTTGCGACGCTTGCGAGAACCCTGCCAATTGTTTATGCACCGATTGAGTCACCATAATACCAGGATCATTTTCATTTAATTCAAGTAATAGTGGCGAACATTGGCGCATCATAGGGATAAATTGTTCGTAGCCAACCCACGCAGAATCGAACAAAATATACTCACATAAATGACCAATTTTATCGACAACCTGCCTTGCATTGTAAACCGTGCCGTCATAAGTACCGAGCTGGATCACCGCTAAGCGGAATGGACGTTCACGCGTATTTTTTTCAGGCATGACGTCATTAATCAATGAACGCAAGTAGTCCTCTTCAAAACAATGCGCATCGATTCCCCCGATAAAACCAAATGGGTTACGTGCCGTTTCAAGGTAAACCGGTGTTGCGCCCGCTTGGATCAGGGCGCCATGGTGGTTTGATTTATGATTATTGCGATCGAATAAAACCAAGTCTCCCGGTGTTAGCAAGGCATTTAACACGACTTTATTGGAAGAAGAGGTGCCGTTTAGTACAAAATAGGTTTTATCTGCATTAAATACGCGAGCCGCAAATTTCTGTGCTTCTTTCGCAGCCCCTTCATGGATCAGCAGGTCTCCCATCGCGACATCAGCATTACACAAGTCGGTACGAAACAGGTTTTCGCCATAAAATTGGTAAAACTGTTCGCCAGTTGGATGGCGGCGAAAAAATTGTCCACCTTGATGGCCCGGACAAGCAAAAGTGACATTATGCCCCGCAGCATAATCCATCATTCGCGCAAAAAATGGCGGTAATAGCTGTTCAAGATAGTGATTTGCCGCTGCAAATAATTGACGACTATTTTCACTACGCTCAGCCGGTGCAGGCGGTAAAATTCCCGTTAAATAAGGAGGATGAGGGATATCATCTGGAAGCTGTTTATCACTAATGATAAACAGCGGAATACTGAGTTTACTCTCTGCAACCCTTTTCCACAGCCCTTGATTGGCATCCAACTCGGATAGCACAACAGCAGCAATATTGTTTAACTGTGCATCGCGAATATCTACCCATTGGAATTCTCCCGTAAAGTAGATAGCGACCCCCTGGCTACATGCCACATTGATTTTTTTCATAACAGTCTGGCTCTTAGTTAGCTGAGGAAAAGAGGCCGACAATATACTTGATAGGAAATCAGATTGGAATTGCCATAAAGTGCGGGAATAATTCTAATTTTTCGGGAGGAGATAATATTTGATAACCTACTGTTTAATAGCATAAAAAATTTCTATGCCATTTTTAAGTTATCAGCATTAAACAAGGAAAAATGGGTGCGAAATTCATTAACCGACTAACATTAAGCCTATTAGCAGAATATTAGTCGGCCAATTTCTCTAAACTGGGAGCTTAGTTGTTTTTTTCCATATACAGTGTCTGTGTAGGATAAGCGAAGTCCGCACCATGCTGTTTGACGATGGCAATTATTTTTAAATAGACTTCTTGTTGTGCGGCTAACCATTCGGCCCACACGGTAGTTTTCGTAAAACAATACACCATAATATTCAGTGACGAATCCGCAAACTCATCAAAATAAACTAATAATGTTTGCCCAGTATCAATACTTGGCTCTTGTTGCAACATAGTCCGAATATCACTCACAATAGCGCCGATTTTATCGGCATCTTCATAGCGCAGACCTAATGACGTTTTGATTCGGCGGTTAGTCATACGCCCAGGGTTTTCAACGCTTATCGACGAAAAGAGTGAGTTAGGGATATACAAGGGTCGATGGTCAAAGGTGATAATTTTAGTAATTCGCCAACCAATCTCAACCACCGTACCTTCAATGTTTCTGTCGGGTGAGCTAACCCAATCGCCGATATTAAAAGGCCTATCAAAGTAAAGCATGATCCCTGAGAAGAAGTTACTCAGAATATCTTTACCGGCCATACCGATAGCAATGCCGCCAATCCCGCCGAAGGCCATCAACCCCGATAGGCTCATGCCGAAATGTTCGCCAAATAGTAAAACCATTACGACAAAAATGGTGGTTTTAAAGACTCGAGCGATAATACGTGCAGAGGTTGGATCACTTCCTCTTTTTATTTGCGTTTTTTCAAGTCTATTGACGAGCTGAAACAGCTTACGCACGAGAATGATCGCAATGATGGCAACAGTGATGAAATTAATCAGCGGAGTTGAAATAAAGGTTAAATTAAAATCCGTTGCCGCCATATCCAAATATTGAGCGGCAACCATCACCATACTACACAGCACAGCGGTCTGAATAACATGAATAAAAATACTTTTATTCTTATGCTTATGCCTACGTTTTTTACTTATCATCTCGAAAATAATAGCCACGGCTAAACACACCGCAACGATAGTAACGCCAATGGCATATTTTTCGAGTAATGAATCAATCATATCTCACCGCTCCAAGCTGCCCATTTTACTTTTTAATAAAACTTATATGTCTACTACGCTATTTTCGATAAACTCTTGATGGATCAAACGCAGCAATAAAAAAACCTTACTAAGATAGCAACTTTAAACGTGATTTTCTCAACAATTATCAACTGTTTTTTTAGACTATCTAATATGGATATAACGCATAATGTTTACCCCTGATCCCAAAGAAATTGATACTGTACTTCGATTAAATCTACAACAAAAATACCGCTATTTTGTCAGTAAAGTTGCCGATTGGGAGGAAGTTTGGGTGATTTTCTGCCAAGAGGAGCTTGTTACCATGCGAGATAATAATAGACGCTTATTATTACCTGTTTGGCCTGCTCAAGCCTATGCACAGCGTAATCTTAATGGTCAATGGACCAAGTGTACGGCAACCAAGCTAACACTGACCCACTTTATGACAGAAATATTGCCAGATATGGATGGCGCAAATATGACAGTTGCCATGATGGTGGACAGTCAATGCCAAACTTATGTGATTGCCGAAGCGAAGTCGCTATTACAAGATTTAATTGAAGCGTGTAAGCACCGCAGCTCATCGATTTAGGCTGATAATTAACCATAAGGAATAAAACTTTCTCACATGAGTCAGCCTTATGAGCTTATCAGCCTAATTGCCACTCTCGCTCTTAGCGATTCACGATTTAAGCTGCACGAATTCAGCAAACTCTTCAATACTTGGATAAGAGGATTGCGTTCCTTTACCTGTCACACTAAATGCAGAAAACATGACAGCCTTTTTCAAAGCTTCCGCGATATTGCCTGTATGCACATAATAATGAGAGAAACAGCCAATAAAAGCATCTCCTGCACCACTGGTATCCACCGCATTCACTTTAATGGCAGGGATCAACAACTCGTTATCGCGAGTCATCCAGAGTGCACCTTTATCACCCAACGTGACGATAAGATTTTTCAACCCTTTATCGAGCAAAGACTTGGCTGCACGGCGGATGTTTTCCATCGAATCAACAGGCATATTAGTGAGGATCTCAAGCTCAGTTTCATTCGGCACAAAGAAATCACAACGACAAGCAAAATCAAGATCTAACGTACGCTGTGCTGGTGCAGGATTCAGCAATACAGGAATGTTATGTTTGTTACCAAAAGCAATCGCGTGATAAACCGTTTCTAATTGAACCTCAAGCTGCAATACGATCAATTTGCATTTTTTCAAATCGTCAGCCGCACGCTCAATATCTTCAGGGGATAAAAATTTATTTGCTCCTTTCACAATGAGAATGCGATTAGCAGAATTCGGATTAACAAAAATCGGTGCTACACCGCTAGAAGTACATGGCACTTTTTCCACATAACGGGTGTTAATACCATAAGACTCAAGATTACGAATGGTGTTATCAGCAAAAATATCATCACCGACTTTTGTTAACATAATCACTTTTGAATTAAGTTTTGCCGCAGCAACCGCTTGATTGGCACCTTTACCACTACAGCCGATTTTAAATGCAGGCACCTCCAAGGTCTCACCCTCTTTTGGCATCTGATCCGTATAAGTGATCAGATCGACCATATTTGAACCTATAACTGCTATATCCATAACGCCTCTCATGTTAAATAAATCACATTATGATGCTATATTAACATTATCATGTTGCATAAATATCATTCGTGATTAAGATCGCGAATAACGAATGAGCAAGTGTCATATCCGCCACATTTTTTCATTCCTTATTATTGACTCTCTCTATTCTCAATAGGAAAAATTTACATGAAAAATATAGCACAATATATCGATCATACTCTGTTGGCCGCCAATGCAACCGTCAATGACATCAAACAGCTTTGTGCCGAAGCCGCAGAGCACCACTTTGCTTCTGTCTGCGTGAACACAGGTTATGTTCCTTTAGCCAGCGAATGTCTGAAAAACAGCAATGTTATGGTCTGTTGTGTGGTAGGCTTTCCGCTCGGTGCATGCTTAACTGAGGCCAAAGCATTTGAAGCCGCAGAAGCCGTACGCCGTGGTGCTAATGAAGTTGATATGGTGATTAACGTTGGTATGCTAAAAAGTGGTGACCTTGAGTTCGTTCGCCAAGATATTGCCGCCGTTTTAGCGGCTTGTGGTGAGGCAACTTTAAAAGTTATTTTGGAAACTTGCCTATTAACCGATGATGAAATCACCCAAGTTTGTGAAATTTGCCGCACATTAAACGTTGGTTTTGTGAAAACTTCAACAGGTTTCAGTACAATGGGCGCTACAGAGCACCATGTCGCGTTAATGCGTAAAGTCGTTGGTGATAAAATCGGCGTTAAAGCATCAGGTGGTGTGCGTGATCGCGAAACCGCAGAAAAAATGATCAAAGCCGGAGCTAATCGCGTTGGGGCAAGTGCCAGTGTAGCGATTGTTTCGGGAAACAGTGTAGCCTCTAATGGCTACTAAATGTTGGGGCGCGGTTAGCCCGCGCCAATAAAGAAAGGATTGATCGGTGATAGAAACGAAACAAAAAGAACGCCTTCGTCGTTTGAGTGAATGTATTAAACGCTCAGGAAGAATTCACCTTAAAGATGCCGCAAGAATACTTGAAGTCTCTGAAATGACGATCCGCCGTGATCTGAATGCCGAGACCGAAGGGCCTATTCCAATGTCTCTGCTTGGTGGTTATATCGTTTCTGTCACCCAACCTTCCTCACTGACACAAAATGATCCTCAAGCCGACATCTTTACCCCCGATCAAACCGAAGAGCTACATATCCCCAATTTAGCGGCGAGTATGGTGTCAGAAGACGATGTGATCTTTTTCGATAATGGGATCGAAATGGCCACCTTAATCGCCTTGATCCCAGAAGAGATAAGCTTTACAGGGATTTGTTATTCACATAACGTTTTTTTGGCTCTAAGCCAGAAAAAAAATGCCACCGCATTACTCTGTGGGGGGGAATATCGCCCTAAAAGCGACTCATTTTATAACCCGACCCAACCTTCTCTCCTTGATTCAATTAACCCGAAAAAAGCCTTTATCTCGGCTGCCGGTATTCATAGTCACTATGGCGTCACATGCTATAACTTAGACGATTTAGCAATGAAGAAAAAAGCGATGGAAAAATCAATCCGCAAAATTTTGCTCGCCAAATACAACCTGTTTGATGAAGTCGCCACGGCCAATATGGGGGAACTTTCGCAATTTGATGTCATTATTACCAATCGGCAACTCGCTGATGAATATGAAACCTATTGCCGCAATGGGTTTGTGAAAGTCATTTACTGACAGCAGTGATACCCAATTTACTGCCTATTTTTTCGACACGCATGATAACGTGCCGAGTTCATCTATTAACGAACAAGAGGCTATGCCATCGCTCTAGATTTTAATGGTTAAATAGTCGCTCGCTATCTCGGTATTAGGGAAAATGGCTTGGCACTCCGCCAGCAGCATTGGCATATCTTCAGCGCTATAACGACCACTGATATGCGTCGCAATAAAACGTTTCACACCCGCGTCTCGCGCTAACTGCGCCGCTTGCCCTGTGGTACTGTGCCCCCGATCATTGGCTTTTTCATGATACGCATTTTCCAGCGTCGTTTCATGCACCATAACATCGGCATTCTTTGCCAAGAAAAGAGCCTGTTCCGTTGGTTTGGTATCCCCAAAAATCGCAATGACTTTGCCAGGCTTTGGCTTACCTAAATAATCAGCACCATTAACACGGCGACCGTCGGCTAACATAATAGTTTCACCGGCCTTTAACGCTTGCATCCACGGGCCGCGTGGAATGTTATCTTGCGCTAATTTATCAACATCTAATGAACCTCGTTTAGGATGTTCTTCAATACGGTAACCATAGCATTCAACGCGATGGTCAAGCGGGTAGGCTGTCACGATTAACTCACCATCATCAAACAACTGCCCTGGCTCTATTTCGATCATTTCAAGAGGATAAGTCATATAAGAGCTGCTCAGGGTCAGTACTGTTTCGACATACTGTTTTAAACCTTTTGGACCATATAACGTTAATGGATCAGTTGATCCCCCCATTGAGCGGCTACATAACAGCCCCGGTAATCCAAAAATATGATCTCCATGTAGATGGGTAATAAAAATTTTTTCAATTCTTGGCGCCTTAAATACGCTATTTAAAATGCGATGTTGAGTTCCTTCACCACAATCAAACATCCAGTATGTTTTACGTATGCCTGTTAGGTTTAATAGCATACTGGTGACGTTACGCTCTTTGGTCGGCACACCGGCACTCGTTCCTAAAAAGGTTAACTCCATCTTTTCACACTCCATACTTAACTGTTTTTATTATTTTTATAATAAATAAACTTAATGTTTCTAATAGATTACTGAGTATCTTATCAATTTCGCCAAGCACTAAGCCTTTTTCACCTTATCCCAATCTAATCCAAAACGCGCCAAATACTTACGTAACCTATCTGCATCATTCGGCTGCTTTTTCTGCTGTCTTGAAACAGCAAACAGTACTCTACCCGCTTCTGAGAGACTTGATGAGCGACGGCATACATCTAATACTGTGGCTAATTGTTGCTGTTCAAATAGGTCAATTTCGCCAACTTCTGGCGGCAACGTGTCTTTTGCTTTTGTGACCCACTGTGATTGCAATCTCATGATCTCTTCATCAACGACCGCTTTTGTCACACGACCACGTTCAGCAAAGGTTGCCATGCGGCTGATTGATGCTCCGAGTTCACGGAAGTTACCCCGCCACAACGCTTGCGCTGAACAGGCAAACGTTAAGTAAGCTTGGCGAGCTTCACTATCAAAGCGGATTTGGCTTTGTGCATCCTGACTAAATTTAGCCAACTCATAATCGATATTAGGCTCAATATCCTCACGTCTTTCCGCCAGCCCAGGTAAGGTGAAAGTCCACATATTGATACGCGCAAATAAATCTTCGCGAAATTTACCCTCTTCAACCCATTGCGCCAAATTACGATGTGTACCCGCTATCAATTGAAAGTCACTTTGCACTTCCTCATCGGAACCGTACGGAAAAAAACTTTTTTCTTCAATGGCTTTTAGTAGCATGGCTTGTTCGTCCAGCCCTAATTCAGCAATTTCATCTAAAAATAAGATACCACCGTCAGCCTCTTTAAGCAGGCCACGACGTGGGTTAATCGCGCCTGTAAACGCGCCTTTAATATGCCCAAATAGCGTTGACATCGCGTTATCACCGCGTAACGTGGCACAGTTAACCTCAACAAAGCGCCCTTTAATATGATGGCGACTTTCTCGCAATTGATAAATTCTACGCGCCAAAAAGGATTTACCCGCCCCTGTAGGGCCATTTAATAAGATAGGCGCTTTTGAACGTAAAGCGACTCGCTCGATCCGCTCAATCATCGCGTTAAAATTCGCGTTACGAGTTGCGATACCTGATTTTAAAAAAGACACTTGAGCCTGTTGCTCTTTTTGAAAACGGCTCGTGATGTGCGTATAGCGACTGAGGTCGAGATCAATCACCGTATAGATACCCGCGGGATCTTTTTCTCTTCCCGCTTCTGTCGGTGAGGTTTGCAATAATTTAGCGGGTAAATAGTGTGCTTCTGTTAACAAGAACCAGCAGATTTGCACCACGTGAGTACCCGTCGTGATATGAACCAAATACTCTTCATTCTCAGTGTCAAAAGGGTAATTTGAAGAAAAATCCAGTAACGAGGTATAAACCTCTTCAAAATCCCACGGATCAGCAATATCCACCTCGCGTAATATGACCTCCGTCTGTGGTGAGACTTGCTCAATATCCTCTTTCACATGATGAGCCATATTATAATTATTTACCTGATGGATTAATTCAAAGCGATGAATATCCAGATCAGGTTGCTGACATAGCCCAACTGAAGGGCGCCATTTCGTCCACCGATTCGTTCTTTTTCCACGTCGATCCAGTGCCGTACCTAATACGCCAATAACAACCTTACGCTTCTTATTCATTTTATATAAATTTATAAATCACGATAATTAAAGATAAAAAATAGCATAGGTTATTTTTTATCTGAATCATACCAGAATAATTCCAAAAAAATTAAGTTATTATATATCAATAAGATAAATATTTTTTTGTTATTTTAAACAAAGTTGGCACGCTTATCGCAATATTAAAATCATCCACTGCCGGATATTGTCAGAACTTCGGTTCTACCGGTGCAGACATGGTGGCGAAATGATGTCACTACATGGTCTGTATTCCGCCGTCAGTAAGATAATAACTTAATGATAGTTAATCTGTTCCTTCCAGAACAAAAAACTTGATATAACAACGGGTTATAAAAATTAGGCAACACACCACCCTCCGAGATCTTTATCGGGTCATGGGCAGAACCTTAGACAGCCAGTTTGACGGCACTCTAACTTTCCCCCCATCACTCCATACCTTTCTTCGATGGTGGCTCATAATAATAAAGGAATAAATAATGAAAAAAATAATTGTGGCACAAGGACAAATTGCGCTGACCGAGAAAAACGGTAATTTTCAGCATCTTTTGCTAGCAGGTGAACACCGTATCAATGATTGGTTTAATAAACTCACCGTTAGCCTGTTCACACTTAATCATGAACCTATTGATGCAAAGTTGGCTGATCATTTGCGCCAATATCACCCTGATTGGGTGGAAGCGCATTGTATAGATATTAATTTATCGGATAACGAGATCGCTTTTTTATATCTTCATAATAATTTGACTGAAATTTTAGCGCCGGCAACGCGACGCCTGTATTGGAAAATTGCAGAAACATTACGTGTAGATATTCAACAAACTGGTGATATTGCTATCCCACAAACATTAGTCAACCGCCTAAATAGCAAAAAATGGATTAAGGGTCGAGATATCAGCTTAGTGGTCCAAGTTCCAGCGTGGCATGTTGGGGTATTAAAGGTTGATGGTGAAGTCAAAACATTATTGCAACCCGGAAATTATGGTTACTGGTGTATTGAACACCAGCCTCAGGTAGACGTTATTGATACCCGTTTACTGGCGATTGAGGTCAGTGGTCAAGAGATCCTAACCAAAGACAAAGTGACATTGCGTATCAATTTGTCAGCCAACTGGCGCTACCGTGATATTTTGTTGGCCTTCTCAAAGTTGAGCCAACCCGTCGATTATCTCTACCGTGAGCTACAGTTTGCCTTACGAGAAATTATCGGCACACGCTCATTAGATGAGTTACTGGAAAACAAGCAACTCATTGATGAATTGATGCTAGAACAAATTACCCAATGTGTCGCTGAATTTGGCTTGGATGTCGATAGCATTGGCGTAAAAGACATTATTTTGCCGGGTGATATGCGAACTATTTTATCGCAAGTGGTAGAAGCGGAAAAGGTCGCCCAAGCAAACGTGATCCGCCGTCGAGAAGAAACCGCGGCAACACGCTCATTATTAAACACGGCAAAAGTCATGGAAAACAACCCCATTGCTTTACGTTTAAAAGAGCTGGAAACACTAGAAAGCATTGCGCATCGAATCGACCAAATATCCGTTTATGGTGGATTGGATCAAGTATTAAACGGACTGGTAAAAATTAAGGAATAAAGAATGAACAATAACGCTGTTAACGAACTTATTTTGGAAAATAGCGCACCTGTAAAAATGTGGACTAACGGTGTACCGGTTGATCCTAAAGCCGTAGTACAACTGCAAAACACCGCTAAAATGCCTTTTATTTTTAAACATTTAGCAGTAATGCCTGATGTACATGTCGGTAAAGGTTCCACTATTGGTAGTGTGATCCCAACCAAAGGCGCCATTATTCCGGCTGCCGTTGGCGTTGATATCGGTTGTGGGATGATAGCAGTGCGAACTTCACTAACCGCCTCTGATTTACCGGATAGCCTGCAAAATATCCGTTTTGCAATTGAAGCGGCTGTTCCACATGGACGTACAACTCAACGCCATGGTCGTGATAAAGGAGCCTGGCATCGAGCACCCGAAATTGTTGATCAGCATTGGGCGCATTTAGATGAAGAATTTAAACGTATTTGTGATAAATACCCAAAACTGCGTGGAACAAACCACTACAACCATTTAGGAACATTAGGAACAGGTAACCACTTTATTGAACTGTGTTTAGATGAACAAGATCGTGTATGGGTGATGCTACATAGTGGTTCTCGCGGTGTCGGTAACGCGATTGGTAACTTATTTATTTCATTAGCACATAAAGATATGCAACAGCATATTGCCAATCTGCCTGATCGCGATTTGGCGTACTTTGAAGAAGGGAGCCAACACTTTAATGATTACATGGAAGCCGTAGGTTGGGCACAAGATTTCGCTCGCCATAACCGTGAAGTCATGATGCACCGAGTACTAGAAGCACTATCAAAAACGATCACGAAGCCATTCACCACACAACAAGAAGCGGTGAATTGCCACCATAACTATGTACAAAAAGAGCACCATTTTGGTGAAGAGATACTGGTAACCCGTAAAGGTGCCGTATCTGCGAGAAAAGGGCAAATGGGGATCATTCCCGGCTCTATGGGGGCTAAAAGCTTTATCGTACGCGGTTTAGGGAATGAAGAAAGTTTCTGCTCTTGCAGCCATGGTGCAGGCCGTGTGATGAGTCGAACAGAAGCGAAAAAGCGCTATTCTGTGGCAGATCAAAAACTAGCAACAGCCCATGTAGAGTGTCGAAAAGATAGTGACGTCATTGATGAGATCCCAATGGCATACAAAGATATTGATGCCGTGATGGCCGCACAATCGTCATTAGTAGAAATCGTACATACACTGCGTCAGGTCGTGTGTGTGAAAGGATAGGAGAATGGCATGGAGAGTGAAAGCATAACGCCATTAATGCGAGAGCGCATACAAAAAACATTAGCTGAAATAGAAACAACCCATCGGGTAAAAATCCTGTTTGCGTGCGAGTCTGGAAGCCGCGGTTGGGGTTTTGCTTCTTGTGATAGCGATTATGATGTGAGGTTTATTTATGTTCATCAATTAGATTGGTATTTAACACTCGATAGAAAACGCGATGTGATTGAAAAACCCATTGATAATGAACTGGATGTTTCCGGTTGGGAATTATCAAAAGCTTTAAAATTGATGCGTAATTCTAACCCCGCGTTAATTGAATGGCTGCATTCGCCAATTGTTTACCACAAGGATGCGTCATTTATTCAACAATTTGAATTATTAGCGTCAAAATTCTATTCACCGCTAAAGGCACGTTATCACTATTTATCCATAGCAAAACGTAACTTGCGGGAAGATTTTAAAGGGGAAACAGTACGCCTAAAAAAATATTTTTATATCTTAAGGGCAATACTGGCGTTGCGTTGGATTGAACACTCAAAAATCATGCCACCAATGGCTTTTTCACAATTGGTCAGTGCAACAGTCACCGATCACGCCGTTTTGGCGGAAATCAATGAACTGTTAGTGATCAAACAAAATGTAGATGAAAGCGAATATGGTTCACGGCGCCCTGCTATCGACAGGTTGATTATTGAGACGATTGAAAAATCAGAAAAACTCAATCTTCCAGAGCCTTATTGCCGTGATAGCGCTTTATTAGATAAGTTTTTGCAAAAAGCTATCTTAGCAAACGATAGATAGCCACCATCAATCCAGTCATTTTTAATTAGCGGTGAGGCCATTCTCGCCGCTATTTTTTATTCTCGCCTTAAGCACCAATGTTATAATACGATTTCCAGCCAACGCACAGAGTAACCAATGACCCGCACTCAACGTTTATTGACTTTATTACAGATATTAAAAGAAAGTCGCTATCCCATTACGGCAGAGTCTCTCGCGTCACAATTGCACATCAGTATTCGGTCTGTTTACCGTGATATTGATGAACTACGCTGCCAAGGTGCCGAAATTACAGGTGAAGCAGGTATCGGCTATCAGCTAAAATCCGGTTTGTTACTTCCCCCTTTAATGTTCGATGATAACGAACTCGAAGCGCTGATCTTAGGTTTACGCTGGGTACAAAGTAATGCCGATGAAGAGCTGAAATTATCCGCCATGCGCGCAATCAATAAAATCAATGCGGTTGTCAAACAGGGGTCACAAAACCTTATCAATCAAACGACATTATTTGCACCTAGCACACAAATTGCACCGATTAATAATGTGATTGCGAAAAACCTAAGACTGAGTTTACGAAAAGAAATAAAAGCTAAAATTGACTATCAAGATGAAAGTGGGAAATTTAGCAGTAGAGTTATCTGGCCAATCGCAATTGGCTATATGAAAGATACCCAAGTCTTAGCCGCTTGGTGCGAACTCAGAGAAAGTTATCGCCATTTTCGCTTAGATCGGATCCAATCCTATATTGCTCTGGAGGATAAATTACCCTATCCCAAACATTATTTATTTGAGCAATGGCGAAAAGAGACTTTATGTGTGACTACTGACAGAATCTGACACACCGCTACCTTATGATAGCGACTCAACTTAATCATAAGGAAAAGGCGATGAGCTCACTTACCCTATATACAAATTCGATGTCACGCGGCAATACGGTCGACCTGCTATTTAAACTGTTAGATGTACCTTATCAGCGAATTGAGCTTGAATATGGCGAGCAAATGCATACTGCCGAATATCTTGCTATTAATCCGATGGGAAAAGTTCCCGCTTTAGTCGATGGTGAACATATTATCACTGAAACTGCGGCTATCTGTGTCTATTTAGCCGATAAATTTATAGAAAAAGGGTTAGCGCCGGCGTTTAATTCCCCACAACGAGCAGCCTATTATCGCTGGTTCTTTTTTACCGCAGGCCCTATTGAAGCGGCATTTACAACGCATGCAATGGGCTTACAGTTAGATGAAGCACAGCAAAAAATGTCAGGTTTTGGCTCATTTAAACGCGTTATGGATTGTCTAGAAACAGGACTTAGTAACGCTGCACCTTATATTTGCGGCCAACAACTAACCGCAATCGATGTGTATGTCGGGGCTTTTCTTCTATTTATGGAAAAGATAAATTTTATCGAAAACTCCGCGGTCATTAATCATTATCTCGACACATTAAAATCTCATCCAAAGTTCGCCAAAAGCATTGCATCATAAGCTTTTAAGGATACAGGCCACCATTTATGATGGCCTGATATTCATCGTATTGAGCCTTAACGCCACGTTGCACTCTTCATAACAGAAAAGCGCCCTGCTCCCATTAACGCAAGTGCAATTGATCCCACAAAGAAATAAACAATACTTTCAATTGCCCATGCCCCCGTTTTATCCAATAAAAACGTTTTATCAAGCCCTACCATTAACCAAGCAATAAACATGGTAAAAGCGACAAGCAGCGCGGCTGGGCGAGTGAGTATCCCTAATATAATGAAAATCGGTGCGACAACTTCCCCCAAAATAGTTCCATAAGCAATAAATTCGGGTAAACCATATGCAGCAAGCATAGCTTTAATGCCACTAGCGCCTGTTAACAATTTACTCATGCCATGGAATAACATTAATCCGCCAATAGTAATACGTAATAACAATTTTCCAGCATCGTCATGTGCCAATAACCGATTTACTGTGCCTATCATTGTGTGCTTCTCCAAGAAAAATATACTGCAACCTATGACGCGTTTAAGACCAATACAATAAGAGTGTCTTTTATTTATTATTGTTATAGCAGCATTGTAGTTATTTAATAGCTTTTACTCTTACTTTGGTGACACCAATAGCATTTATTCATAAAACTAAGGTATGAACTAAAAAATAAAAGGTCAATCAACAACAATTAAGTCAAATTTAAAAAAAACAAAAAATACTAAATAAGAGCATTCTAAAAAGAGTGTTAATGAATTAAGATAATTGATGTTCAAAATAATTGTTATTTATTTAAGATTTCAATCAAAAATAAAGAATATAACGATATATTTATATCATCAATATAAAATAATAATGATATAAATTCATTGCTATTTTGTTACTAACATGTAATTTTGTCATATCAAAGAATGTGCGGTTAATGAATTCAAGCAAAATAGCATCTCATTAATACGAGGCATAAAAATGAAACCTGAAACTAACGCCCATCATTCATATAACTCTTATATACATCAGCTAAAAATATCCGAGATCATGAGTTATTTACAGTCACTGGATATTCCTTTTTCATATAGATCAAAAATTTTATATAATAAATTTAAATTACTAAAATTAACAGAAGTTGCCCCCATACAAGCTTATAACGAGTTTCTACGTTTAATTGCTCATGAAACAAAAGATCAGCATTGGTGTGCGAAAGCGGGTATCGCAGCCCCCTATCATAGTTACTCACCGATCAGTGAAATTTTTATGTCGGCAAAAACATTACATGCCGCTTTAATCGAACTCAACCAATATACCGATCTATTTCAAGGCAAAACACACACTAACATTGTCATAGAAAACAAAAAGGTTTTAATCAATTATGAAGTGAGTATATTTAAGCCTGAATACTATAAGTTTGACATTGAGTACAGTTTATTTAGGTTAGTGAGTCAAATAAGAGAGCGACTTGGTAAAGATTGGATACCTGATACATTTTATTTCCAATATGCATTAAGTCGAAAAGATAAAGATAATTTGAAAAAAATCATTCCAACTCACTATGAAGACAATGCTAAATTCAATGGTATTTCATTTGATGAAGAGTGGCTAAATGCTGGTATTAATAAAAAAGAGCATGATGAAACGTTCATTTTTTTCTTAAAAAATCATCTAAATAAACTTAAACACTCAAGTTGTATGCCCGAATCCATGAGTATGAAAGTGCAAGATATTATGTACCAACATATTTTATCACAAAAAGACATTTCATTATCTTGGGTAGCGGCAAAGCTGTATATCTCACCAAGGACATTACAACGTAAATTAGCAAAAGAAAATATTAATTATTCAGATATTCTGGATAAAATTCGCTGTGATATTTCTATCGATAAACTCGTTGAAGAGAAGATTAGAATAGATAGCCTAGCTGAACTACTAGGCTATACGGACAGCGCCGCTTTTTCAAAAGCATTTAAACGCTGGACTGGCTCACCGCCACTTCAATACATCAAAAAACAGGGCTATCATAAAGCGTGAAAATTGTGCTCTTCAAGCCGTTTATTAATCCGCTTCATATAGGCTCCAATAGGGATGCTAAACCATTGCTCATCCGTATAGCCAACGGCAAACCCGGTGTTGCGCATTGACTTTAAGTCTAAGAGCAAAATAATCGCGACATCGACCGCTAACTCTCTAAAACCAAGTAAATACACATCATCTTTAATTTTTAGGTAAGTTGCTTGGTCACAATCACATTCACCATGTCTTACCCCTCCATAAATATGATACGCATACCATTGGCTATTAATATAAATATGTTCAACGGCGGTACTTTCACTGTATTCATTCAGAATATGTAAGCCAATAAGATCTCGCGTTTCTGCGGGGAGAAGCGTATTATCGTTATCGCCAATAATCTTTCCAACATGATAATGCTGTTCGAATCTCGGCGTCGTTTTCTTACTTGGCTGGTATTGAGAGCTAAACAGGACAACATGACTATTATTGAGGTCTAGTACTAAAATTGAGTGAGCAAAATCAATGCTCCCTTTTGATAATTCAATTAAAAATACTTTATCCGCAACTTCGGTCATATCGCTGATTTTTCTTTTTTTCTTATCAAAATAAGAGCTTAAAAAAACACTATTCGTTATAATATGGTCATGTTCATCAATACGAAAATAAAAACTTTCATTGTTTAAATAAAGATTAAATTCAATATTAATAATGTCATAACTTCTCTTTATTCGATTCTTTTTTAACTCATTCGTAAACATATCAAATGATGTATCAGAAATTATTTGCTCTGTCATGTTATCACCTGTGATATAAATTAAAATGAATGAATGCTTATTTCTAAAAATGACTTGTTATTCATGAGTTTTTTGACTGGCAATGTCTCTACAATATAATTTTCCACATGGGCGCTTGTTAACTTCGTCATTAGCTCATCATGTATAATATCAATATAAGCCTCACTACTATTTTTACTCTTAACATATTTTATTGTGACTCTAATACTGGATGAAAAATTATTTTCCAATATATTATCTATATGTTTTTTTGCATGTATAAAGCTATCATATAAATCTAGGTTAAGTTGAAAGCAAGCATAGTGAATAGGTGCAGCCAACTGTGATAATGGGCTTTTTACAAAACCGTCTATTTCTATTAAAAATTCATCAACGGCCATCCCATCACAATAGGTGACATTGAGTTCACAATTAATAGCTTGAATATTTCCAGTATATTTAGCAATCTCGTCTTTTATCAGATCTATTACTGGCTGATATGCGACATCACTACGAAGATAAACATTTAATAAAATAAGATCATCCATTGAGTAATCTAACTCAATTATTGAACGATTAATTTTATCAAAAATCACCGCAACTTGCTCTTCAAGGGTATCATTGATGTAATAAGCATGGCTATTATCATCGGAAACAATCAAAGCTTCCGTGCCTGTAATATAAAGTAGCTCCTCATAAATTAAAGAGCGGCTAACGTCCATTTCCATATTATAGAAAGGTAAGCATTGAACCGCCTTGTTATGACGAGGAAAAATAAACTCAATGGCTACCAGAGCATTATCATTGCTAAAATTCGGAAGCCGAATAATTGTTCCAACAGGCTTTTTATTACCGTAGCCTTGTGCTATTTCGTGGCTAACTTTATGAAATTGATTAATCGCATAGATGGGATCAACTTTATCACTTTTAATCGCTATTGTATGTTTTAGCATATCCGCATAACTAATCCCCATTTTTATTAATGCATTATTTACTTCAGAGATAATTATTGCTAATTGAGTATCAAAATCGCCTCCCGAAAAAGAAGAGTGCCACCCAACAATGACATTATCATTGGTTTTTAATATATTCATTATGTCTCACCCAATTAATAGATCAATTTAATGTGTAACGCTTGCTCTAATAGAATATTGTTACAAACCCAATTTAATCGCTTGGTGATTTATTAAATTTTCTTGTAACTCTTTGAGTGCTTGAGGAATCGTTTGTTGTTGGATAAAAGAAATAAAAGGGTCGACAACCTGAGTATTTATGCCACTTAACCCTTCTAGTAGTGCTAATGCACAAAAGGGAACATAATGCTCAGAATAGCCTCCTTCATGTATGACAACCACTTTTCCATGGCAAACGTCCTGAGCGACCGCGACAATACTTTCTATCATTTCTCGATAACTCTGGCTATGGAGTTGCATATGTCCTAGAGGGTCAAAGGTACTTGCATCATAACCACTGCCAATAATAATGAGATCCGGTTTGTAGGTCCTAAGAGCAGGGATTGCTATTGTTCTTAATGCATATAAATATTCATCATGGCCACATCCCGGTAATAACGGAATATTAATATTGAATCCTAAACCTTCTCGGTTACCTTGTTCTTCGATACCTCCTGAGTTAATTGGGAAGCAGTTATCTTGATGCATAGAGATGGTAAGCACTTTATTATCGTTATAAAAAATAGCTTGAGTTCCATTTCCATGATGCACATCCCAATCCAATATAGCGACTTTTTTTGCCCCTAAATTCTCAAGGGCATATTTAGCGGCAATACTGCTGTTCGCTAAATAGGTCGCCCCCATCGCTTTATCTGGCAAAGCATGATGGCCTGCTGGCACACATACGGCATAAGCCCTATTTAAAGAACCGTCCATCACTTGATGAACAGCGGCTTTTGCTTGGCCTGCGGATAATAGTGCTATTTGATACCCCCCCGGTCCAAATGGTGCCTGTAAACCTAATTCCCCCCCTTCATTTTTACTCAGTTCAATAAAATCATTCAAATACTCTTGGGTATGAACACGCGCCGCATCATTATAAGTAATGGGGGGTGCACTGTATGAAAATAAAAATTCATTCATGCCACTCACATCAATTAAGGATTTAAAACGACGTACGCAACTTGCAGAGCTAGCCCCAAATTCATTATTCGCGAAAGGTTGCATCCAATTCATTTGATTATAAGCTAGCGGTGATGATTTATAACTCCGCCCCCATAAACAATATTCATGATAAAAAAGACCAGTTTTAATCGTGGAGTCTTTCATGCTGCAAAACATATTATTCCCCTAAGTAGATAATCTGGTGTAGCTTCAATAATCGCGAGCACATCTGGTATTCCATTACCGTTGATACACAACTTTTCCATTACAAATGGTCATAATGACATTGGTTTTCCCTATTTGCTCAGCCGGAATAGTAAATAGGTCATGACTTAATATTTGTAAGTCAGCCAATTTCCCTACTTCTATCGAACCTCTTTCATGTTCAAGATGTTCCTGAATGGCACCATTAATGGTGTACATACGAATGGCATCCTCAATCTTACAACCTAGGTCAGATTGATAAATTTGATTGTTTTTAGCTTTTCTAGTCAGCGTAAATTCAAGTCCTTTTAACCAATTAAATGGGAAGCAACAGGCATCAGAGCCAGCAGCAACCACAACGCCTTCATTAATATAAGACTGCCAGTCAAATAACTTAGCGTTGTACTCATCGGGTATAATCTGCTTAATATCATTGATCATGCTATAGCCTGCGATTGGTTGGCAGGATAGCAAAATATTATTTTTTGCCATTGTTTTCGCATTCTCAATCGTGAGATCATCACCATGAATAATAAAATGGCGTAAGTCTTTATTTGGCATGATCTTTTCTGCATAAGAAAAGGCATCTATTGCTGCATCAATCGTTTTTCCACCAATTGCATGAATACCAACCTGCCAACCTAAGCGGTGTAATTCAACAATGGTTTTATTAAGTTCGGCAATTTGTTCTTCAACACTATGACCAGCAAAGGTTAGCTCTCCTTGATAACCATTGCATGATCTTCGAATACAAGGTGAACTATCACCAAATAACTTTATCGTATCGACTTTTAACCATGATTTATCGGTATGAAGTGGATATGAAAACGCTTCGGCACCAGAAATAATATTTTTAAAACTGTGCACACCTTCTTTTGCCGCAAATAAATTAACACTAACCCGAGTTAATAACTTATTTTCATCATAAAGCGCCTTATAGAGCTTTATGACTCTGCTACTCCAAGCACCATGAAATAGATTATCGCCTCCTGGCCCTAAAATATCGGTGTAACTTGTGATGCCATTTTGCAGTAAATGATATTGGATAAGTAAAATATAGTTTTTAAGTTCTTCATCAGATAGCTGAGGTAAATATTTCCCAACAAGGTTCATGGCTCCCCATTCAGAAATAATACCGTTAGGCTCACCTTGCTGATCAATACCTATTCGTCCGACCTCTTTCGGTAGCTCTATGGATTTAGAATTTAACCCTGATAATTCTATAACCTCCTGATTAACAATTAGGTTATGTAAACTAAAATCACTAAAGCTTGCTAATTTCCCATTCGTTTTTTGGGATAAGTAAGCTTGGTTAACCGCGATTTTTTCGTCGTTATCATCAAGGAGTTCAAAGGGGCATCCAATGCCGTAGATCCAGTCCCTGTTTTTTTTAGCGGTTAAATGAGTCTCCAACTGACTTTCAAACTCATTTTTTAATTTACTCTCAAACAAATTTAGGAAATCACCAGAAATCAGCATGCCCGTGTGTGTCGCATGGATATGCGCATCATGTGCAGCAGGTAACACAAGCTTATTTTTTGCATCAATTATCTGAGTATGAAAACCTATTTTTTTAAAAATATCATCATTATCACCAACAGCAATAATTCTCTCTTTTGCAATCGCTATCGCCTCATAGAAAGAGAAGTTTTTATCTACCGTTGCAACCTTGGCATTAATAATGACTAAATCAGCATCTTGACTCATTATAAACACCTTATGTTGGAATATAATTTAATGGGTAATTTAATGAGTTAAGAGAAATAATATTTGCACCGGCTGGAATATTAATCATTTTATTCACTTCAGACAGATTTCCCCAGCCTTTCCCTGTTGTCGTCTTATTCTCCAAGTCATAAACAAAAACAAAGGATAGGTCGATTAATAGCTCTCGCCAAGTCACCACATAAGTAGAATCGTCAAACTTATAATAACTCACTTGATCGCATCCCCCATCACCTTTTCTGATACCATTAATGACGTTATAGCAATACCAATGTGAATTGATATAAATATGCTCATACACTGTCGGTGGTAAATTCGAATAACAATATAACGCCCGACTGCCAATCAAATCACTCGTAATAAAAGGATACCGGCATTCATTAACTTTATGGTTTCCAGTCAGTATTATTGCTGGTGTAAAATATTGCTGATAATTAGACGCTAACTTTAATGGTATTGGCTTGCTGTGATCAGGCAAACTTTTAGGCTGATATTGTGTAAGAATAAATAGCGCTTTATTTGTGGTAAAATCGAGTGCAATAGATAGCGTAATTTCCGTATGCTCTGGAAATAAAAGATCCACAAAAAACAGATTATTTCTCACCTCAACCGCTTCATAATTTGCCTCTTTCGGGATAAAAATACCTTGTTGGTGATAACCTTCTATCGTGCAGCTCTTTTGATCGAAAAAGATCTCAATCACTGCGTTTTCTGTTTTAAATTCTATCCCTGTCAGGCTAATTTTTTTGCTTTGAGGTAAACGATTATGGGCCAACTCCCCATAACTCACTTCAGATTTCAGTTTGGCGTATTCTGTGAATGTTTCATTCACCATTTCTTCCGAGAGGTGCCATAATTTTTGACCGAAAGCGACATCCAGTACCCATGGAATAACCCCCGTTCCCTGCCGCGTATCCTCATTAATTTGAGAATAACTGCAATGTTCTAAAAAAATCCCCCCTTTATCCGCAAATTCAGGGTGACACAATGCCATAATCTGTGTTGCAACACCGGCTGATAATGATTTTACAGGCACTTTATTGGTGTCCTGTTTCTCTGCTAACTCTTTAAAATCATCGTGCTGCAAATGCAGATGTAGGTTTGTATCAAGAACAATGCCGGGAGCTACCGCAAAAGCTCGAATATTATAATCTTTCCAGCGCCTATCAAACTCAAATGCAAATAATACATTTGCTGATTTAGATTGCCCGTACGCAGTCCAACGGCTGTATGGTCGATGATTGAAATTTGGATCATCTAAATCGACATTACTTAAGCGATGCGCCCCCGATGTCATCATAACAACCCTTGCACCTTTTAATAAGCAAGGTGTCAGTTTGTTAATTAATAGAAAATGCCCTAAATGATTAATGCCAAACTGCTGTTCAAATCCATCGACGGTTAATTTAAAATCAGTGGCCATTACCCCGGCATTAGCCAATATCCCATCAAGTTTCACATCTTCTAGAATAATTTGCTTTACGAAACGCCGAATATCATTTAACGATGACAAATCAAGCAATTTAATTTCAAATAAAGCATCATCAAATTGTGAAGAAAGCTCCGTATAAAGTTGTTGTTTTTTTTCCTCTGTCCTGACGGTAAGAACAACATATCCTTCATGGCTTAATATTGCCTTAGCAGATTCTTTGCCTAATCCAATATTAGCACCTGTGATTAAATACTTTTTATTCTTCAACGATATTCCGTCTAGTACTTCATTCCACGTAGTATGCACATGATAATGATTTAAATTTTTTGTCATTATTAAGCCTTATCTTTATTATTTTTAAAAATTATTTTCATAATGATTACCATGGAGGCAACAAGTAATAATAAATTGAATAAAAACATTGCAGAAAAACTAACACGTTCAATTAACATTCCGCTAAACATCGGCCCTAACGCGATACCCAGCCCCAATGTAAGTGATGTAAGGTTCATAACATTTCCATCGACTTCATATTCTGCAGCAATACTCATCGTAAATGGTAATATTAGTGTCCATATATATTTAAAAGCGTAACAACTGATAATCACAAGCATGATGCTAGTATTTAAGTACATTGCTAGCACAGATGCGATTAAAAATATAAAGCAAGTAACAAAAACTAAATTTACTTTTTTACTAAATAGAATTGAAGTTCCCGCGCCCAATATACCGACCATACTTGCCGAACCTAAAATGTTATACACGACAGAAAGATCGACTTTTAACGCACTAAGATAACCTCCAATAAATGTCCAAACACCAGCAACCACGACATTAAATAAGAAGATACCTGCTAAGCATAGATACATCTCATTTTTTACCGTACGATTTTTTACCGCTCCTTGGGCTTGTTCTTTAAAAATATTTTCCTCTTTCATTCGCCAAATAGCATCTATACCTTTAGTTAGCGGTAAAACACAAACTAACAGTATGGACACGAAAACATAAACTGAAAATATGCCATAACTTTCAAGGAATAACGGTAAAATAAACAGCCCTAAACTCCCTAATATAATTTGGCTAAATAGGGAGATACTGAACGCTCGATACGAGTTTGGCAATAACGCCATACACGAATTGGTTATGATAAAAATAGTCGATCCTGATATTGCAGAGAGGATTCTGATAGCAATATAAAGATTAAAATGATCTTTAATTAAAAAACCTGAGATAATGTTTAATACCGCGGTAAGTAGGATCATAGCCACATAAATATGATACCAGTTTATCTTTGTTTTTAACCAAAAGAAGGCAATAACGTTTGCTAACATCCCGGTTAAAATTTCTATCATATAGATAAAACCTACTTTTTCTGGCGAAAAACCAAGTTCCTTATCCATTTGAATAGTAATTAATGGTGCCCACAAGAACATCATCGGAATAAATATTCCACCTATAATAGGTGAAAGATAAACTCGCCATGTTGATAACTGCATTTTTTGAGACTTCATAGATCCGACTGATTCACTCATATCAAACCCTCTTATTTTCCATTTTTCATAATATAAATATAAATTTAAAAAACTTTTAATAGCTAAAGGTGACATTTTTTTGTTTTTATACGTCACATAATAAAATACTGGATAATGCATTAAAGGTTTTCACTTTTAAAAACAGCATTTAGAAATCCAGCGCCGAAATTTAATCCAAAAAAACAGGAACAATCAGTATAAAAACCCAACCTTATATAATATCTCGATATCAACAGCTACCATGCTCCCTATTGGCAAATGACATTCTCTTAAATTCATAAAACCCTACTTTTCAGATTGCTTAATATTAATCACAAAATATAAATGTTATTGGCTTAGTGTTTTATTTATCACTTTGCCCTTCATTATTTATAAAAAATAAAAATCAATTAATTAATTCAATCAATATTGAGGAATAAAGAATGGCTAATTCCATGATTAAGCATACTAAAAAACTATTAGCATTAGAGATATTTTCTATATTAACCGCAAGTTGTTATATTCCTAAAATCAATGCTCAACCATTTTTTGATGATGCAACATTGAAAGGTGGTATCTATTATTGGCAAAGGGATAGATCAAGAAAAGAATTAACACCCGGCAGTGATAAATATGGTCAATATACAGATAATCTTAAACACTCATCATTAAATATAGCTCTCGACTTTTCTTCTGGTTATATTCAAGATTTTATTGGCTTTGATTTTGCCGGGTATACCGCTGTCGAATTATCAAACGGCGGCCCTGCCGCACCGAATGAAATTGGCTTTAGTGATGCCAAAAATGTTTGGGATGAGAAAGGTACAGGCGACCGCAATGGGTTTACCTTCACGACCGCTGCAACAAAATTAAAATTAGGGCCATTTTGGGGTAAAGCAGGCTATATACAACCAAGTGGTCAAACTTTGTTAGCCACCAACTGGAGCTTTTTACCCGGTACTTACCGTGGTGCTGAAGTGGGGGCTGAATTTGATACCGAGGACAGTGGGAAATTTAATATTTCCTATATGTGGACGGATCAATATAAAGCGCCATGGTATCGTGAAATGTATGAATTCCGCGAAGCCGACTCAACAACCACGATTGATTATTTACACTCACTGGGTGTGAAATATGATGCCAAAAACAAGCTGGTGCTAGAGGGTGCGGTTGGTCAAGCTGAAGGTTATATGGATCAATATCTTGCCAAGATCTCTTACGCATTCCCGCTCGCTGGTCGTGATTTAAGAGTATCGTATCAATTCTACGGCGCACAAGATAAAGATAATAGTGGTGGTGTTAATGATGTCTATGATGGATTAGCTTGGTTACAGGCGTTCACTTTAGGCTATACCTACGATGCTTTAGACTTCCAAGTTGAAGGAACGATGGTGCACTCTCCTGGTCAACAAGGTTACTTTTTACAGCGCATGACCTCGGCTTACGGCACTTCAAATGGTCGTATAGATGTTTGGTGGGATGCCCGTTCAGATTTCAACTCCGACAATGAAAAAGCGCTATTTGCTGGTGTGACCTATGATTTATCCAGTTGGGATCTCGCAGGTTGGAAAATCGGCACCTCTTATGTTTATGCTTGGGATGCAAAACCGAGTAATAATCCAATTTATGACCAAAGCCAACGCGTCAGAGAAAGTGCATGGAATTTTGATATTCTCTACACCATTCAAACTGGTAAAGCTAAGGATACTACCTTTAAATTACATTACACTCGTTTTGATAACCACAGCGATATCCCAAGCTGGGGTGGAGGATTTAATAACATTTTCCAAGATGAAAAAGATATCAAATTTATTGTGACTGCCCCATTTACGATTTTTTAATTCACACAATAATTTATTAAATTTATTTTTCTTGGATGCTTAGGTTTTTTAATAGCAAATGATCGTTATCTTTTCATTTATGCCGGTCATAATTATGACCGGTATTTCACTCATAACCACGGATAGCCCCTATCCATTATCGCTAAAAATGGCAATAGCAAACAAACAAGGCTAGCCAAGCTGCCAAAAATAGAAATGATATTTCCATCTGAGTTAATGCGAGCCATTATGCGAAATATCCCTCTAAATCGCGTCGATAGCATAAAACGCGATGTGTGGGTGCATTCTCGACCATGTTTAAAAAATGGTTGAGCAAAACACCTTCAAATTTTATTCAGCGTATTCATCAATAACAGAGGATGGGTTGAGCCGCCATTTTCCTCCTAGTGCAATAAATGAAGCCAGCGAGATGATTATCTAACAAAAACAGACCAAGGCACGCTTCCCAAACCTGTTTCAAGATAACTGGCTCTTACGGCTCAACCGAATAGCTTATTGTCAGCAAGACAAGTTAATCATAAGTCGCAATCAACCACGCAGATCCTCGATAATCCCCCGCAGCTGCATTTTGCCCTTGAATGCGACTGGTAATGCTGATGGTATCGAGTTGATGGATCTCAAGGTTTAAACTTTGCCCCGTTTGCCCTGTCGCTTCATCGGTCATTGTTAATTCACTATAAATGACATCGTGATGGTTTAACTGGCTTTTTAATGGCAAGCGCTTTTGAGGGTCATCATCTTTGGTGTAATCCAAACGTAATCGGATGTTAGTCGATGATTTAAACTTACAACTGTAAGTAACTTTTTCTACCACTGTACTATCGTAATTCACACTACTGAGTTTGCCATGACGTAGGCTGACGGTTTCTGCTTGCCCTGTGCTAGTCATGGTCGTGCACAGAGAGCCAATATGAATTTGTGAAGCAGCCAGCCGTAATGGAACCGTTGTCTCATTGATAGGCCAGCTGTCGTAAGGCGGTACCGTTTTCTTGGCGGTATAAGCGCGAACATAGCCACCTAAATCCATAGCATTTATCACTAATTGCCCATCAATAATTCGCTCATTAATATAGAAGGTTAATTTGATTGGAAATTGGCTATAGAACTGCCCCGAAGGAAAAATGTCTCCATCAAAGCCATTAGAACAAACCGCAGCGTCAATATTGACCCAACTCATCAAGTTTGTTTCAACCGTCATGACTAAATTACTGTTGATTTGATAGGCAGGTCTCCCTTCAATATAGACACCAGCCATTGGCGCATACATAAATAAGCGATGAAATGCGTTTTCCGATGGGATGCCTACACTGCTCTCTCCCCATTGCCGACCTAAGCATTTAACATAACCGGATACACTCACATCTTTACTGGCACTATCAATTAGCATCGTATTGCCAATGCGGTAATAATTTTTTCCATTAGAGCCAACAAGTGGCGTCGCCACTAATTCACTGTTACGCTCTAATTTGATCACATACCCTGTGTTGGGGTCGACAATTTGAGCTGCGTAATCAGTCGTTGCATCTAAGCTATTTATCATTAAAGATAAACCTATCATCCACGCATAATTTTTAGCTGTCATATACCTACGACCATCATCTTTAAAATCACACATCGCTTTAGCCCTTATTAGTCATACGCGACTAAAATTGTCATAGCAGAAGTGAACTTACCTGCCGCTAATTGTTCAGCAGGAATGCGATTAACAAGGCGAGCCTGTAAATCAGTTTGGTATTCGGTAGCGCTAAGCCGTTGTGGGTTAATTCGTTGCAGCTTGTTCATCGCCAAAGGACGGATGCCCCCGTCGATGACTTCATTGAAAGAGATCCCTAATCCAGAAGTTGAGGTCGCTAATACTGTTTGCCCATTATGAATGAATGTATTGTTCCCTTTCGGCGCCAGCATAATCGCTAAATCTTTATTAAAGTCACACCCTGAAAGTTGAATCGCAAACGCTCTATGGTGCGAAGCGCTATTTAATTCATCAAACTTTACCGTACCGAAATCTATTTTTAACGTAGAGCCATGATGTTCACTGTGAATATTGCAGCTAGGCGCCACCATAGTTGCACTGACCTCCACTAAAACATCTGCGTGAACTAACGAGCCAAATAGCATCAACACGGTGATCAGTGTCTTGTGTTGTTTCATTATTCGTACTCCACCACAAATGTCGCCGTGCCTTTAAAATCCCCCGTTTTAATTTCACCGCTTGCAGGTTTACGAACAAATACCCCAAAGTTTAATTGTTGGCGATTATCTACGACTGACACGACACCAACCTTAATGGGTTGATTCCAAATAACAGGCTGCTTGTCTTTATCCATTTCTATCAATCCAAGTAACGCCCCGCTTGCGCCTTGCGTCGTTAGATAATGGTTACCATCAATGTCGATTAATTGATGGCTTTGCCATGTTAGACGGATTATTTTATTCAGATCAGATGGGCTACATTTATTAATTTCAATAAAAAAGGGAAACACGTCGCTGACGCTATGTTCATTAAGATATTGTTTACGCAAATAACCTAATTGAATTTGTTTATTAATAGATCCCGCTGCAATTTGGCAATCGTGATGAATAAGTTCACCTTTAAATTCAACATCTAAATGATTTTTACCCAACGCATTTAATGGGCTGAAAGAGCATATGGCAATTAAGATAAATGCTTTATTCATAACTCACCTCTAGCCCCACTCTATTTTGATTCTTATTGAGTTCAGGAAGCGGTATTGGGTTATTGCCATTACCTAAGCTCATCTCAAAATATTCCAATACAACGCCTTGCCGCATATCAATAAATTGTACTTTGACTGGCGTTTTCGCAGCCCCTTTCAAAAGGGCACTGTCACGAAATAGCCCACCACTTCCACATCCTGTCAAAATAGCCTCAGTGTGGCTGATTAAATTACAAGGAGCATGAAATAAAACAGCATTAACCCTTACCCATCCTTGTAATAGCTGCCCATCATCGTCTCCCGTTATCAATGTATTGGAAATCAATGGCGCGGCTTTTGCCCAATTACCTATAGCGCCAATCAGAGCAAGTAGACATAGCAATACAATTTTTGAATTCATTATTTCCTTCCTTTTTATTGTTTGCTGCCAAGATGGCTATCACAGCTCCTCTCTCACGGTGCAAATCGCATCAATACAACGAAATGCCAGAGTTGGCTTGCCACCGTAGTCGTTAATGTAAGTAAGATAAGGAGTTGATAATGAAGGTGATATAATGTCGTGCGTTGATTTAGGTGGAACCATAACAACATCAAAGCGACTTTGTTCAGATTGAGATTTGCTGTTACCTAAGCCAATAACAGTTAAATGAAAAGGCGTATGATTATTCAGTTGATAACCTTTTGCCGTTCTCGCCAGTGTGATCTTATGTGCCCATTGCGTCTGCGACTCTGACAAAATATTCTTAGGGCGATAAAACAACTTAACGCGAGACTGCAACGCAATTTGTAATGTATTTCCTTCTGTCGATTTAGGAGGTACTTCCCGTAAATTAAAATAAAATACCGATTCTCTATCTTGCGGTAATTGTTCCAGCAGCGGTGTCACACTTAATCGCACTAAACTATCGCTATTGGGTTCAATTCGCTGCAAAGGTGGTGTCGCTAAAATCGCCCCTTTGGTTAATTTATTTCCTTGTAAATCTTCTATCCAGCTTTGTGCCAAATAAGCTTCTTCAGGATTATCATTCGTGATCCTGATATTGATCGCGCGTTCATCTCCGGGAAAAACGATCCGAGTTCTATCTAATGTGACGGCACTATGCGCATATAGCGTGGTTAGCAACAGAAATAAACAACAACCGACAAACAGCCCATGACGTAAATATAAATTCAACATACCTAACCTCATAAACCTAATTTAATTATTTTTTACCTAGATGATGAATGAAACTACAACTTCCCCCGTAGGCATGGCAGTAACAACATGTCCGACGACACAACAAACGTCTCTGGCAATTTGATCCCGCATTGCTTTTGGTTATCCCAATAAACAAATAACGACTCTTGTGCCGAAACGCCCACTAACCAAGTCACTCCATCTTCCCCGACAATACCTAATTCACGATTATCAGCATTGCGTACACTGGCACCAAAAGGCGGTTTCTTGCCGTTCTCTAATGACAAAATGGCAAAGAGTTTTTCTCCCTTCATCACCGTTAAATGGCGATAACCAATCGCTCCTTTAGTGAGCGTAATATCGGTTGTCGACGTTAACGTCTCTAAATTATCGGGTAATTTGCTGGTATTAATGGATGCAGTAGACTTACGATAGCTATTCACATTTGGGATCACCGCTAACCCAAAAGCGTTGGTTTTGATCACGCCATTATCTAAAGGCACGCCGCTGATCCCCGACGTATCTATCATTAATCGCGTGTCACCATTTGCTGAACGATGTAATGCAACACCTTTAGCGGTCGCGGTTATTCCACTGTTTATGGAGGCTCCCACACTACGATATTCATGCGGTACATAGCTGGCATTTGCTGAGATATTCGCTTGCGATAAGTCTCGAGAATAGAAACCACTAAGGCTGGTTTGGTTATCCATGTTTTGGCCATGGTGATAACCCATATTTAAGCTGTAATTATCGGTCGTGTTGTAGCCGCTATAACCCACGTTGTGATTGAATTGATTATGACCGGATGAGCGAGAGTAAAGCTCTGAAAACGTTAAGTTATGCCCTGTATAAAGAGGAACCGTTAGGTATAGATTAATTGCATCATCTTCAAAACCATTATCCCGCTCTGTTCGCGTAGCAGACAGCGATAAACTCGCCCCATGTTGAGATAAGGCTGGCAAGTTGAGATGGGTACTTGCATACATCCCATATTGTGTTTGAGGATCGTTTTGCCAATAAGTACTGTATTGATAATTTAAGGAAATATTAAAGTTTTCAAAGTACTTATTCAGGTAAATTTGATAATTCGTTTTCGGCGCATAGGGGGTAATACCTGTACGCGCCTCATCAGAAAATTGTGTCAACGTCCGGTAGTCTTTATCGGCAAAACGGTAGCCTGCAAATGTAATATCCGTACGCAAATCATCAAAGGATTTAGCATAGTTGACTCGATAAGAGCGCCCTCGTCGCTTCTTATCTTCAAGATCAGCAAAGGACTGAGTGATATCAACGGAAATAGCGCCAATGGAAAAAAGATCACGCCCTAAACCTACCGCTAGCGCCTGATAATAACCATTTAACTGAGAGCCTCCGTACAATGACCAAGCATTAGAGACGCCATAGGAAAACTCGCCACCAATAACGGGCTTACCTGTAAGATGATGGCTATCATAACGCGTTTTTCCACCGACTAACTTATAAATAAGGCGTCCCGGTCGCGTTAAATAAGGCAGTGACGCTGTGCTAACCGTAAATATCTTCTCTTCGCCATTTTCTTCTCTCACGGTGACATCCAATATACCTCGAATCCCACTCTCTAATGTTTGAATACGAAAAGGCCCTGGTGGAACAAGCGTTTCAGAGATAACCCTATCTTGGCTACGGACGATCACCGTCGCATTGGTATTGGCTACGCCGATAATTTCAGGCGCATAACCAACCAGCTTGGGAGGGAGCATTCTATCGTCACTTTCTAATGACACCCCGCTATATTGCCAAGCGTCAAAAATATCAGAATAAAAATAATTCTCGCCTAACGTCAAAATAGCGGCTGACTCTGTTAATGAAGTGAATGCATATAACCGGCTGAAATCAAACTGATGTGTTTCTTGTGGCGAGTATCCTCCACGCTGTTTTTGGTAGCTTCCATTATAATCCCCGCGAAAGCGCCAAGCGCCGGTATTTATCCCCATCGTTCCATTGGTTGATAAATAAACTCGTTTAGTGCCGCCTTTTTCTTTTGTTGCTGACGCGTTCGCATTGAAATCAATAAATCCCCCGTTTACACCTTCCTCCCATAATGCTGGCGGTATCCAGTAGGGATCTCTGTACTCCATCCACATTTGAGGGATAGTTATTTTTAATGATAATGTTGATAGCTCAACTTGAGTTTGAGCCCCGGATAACAATGATAAATCTAGGCATCGCCCTTCGTTTAACGTGGTTAATTTGCGCTTTGCAGAATGCGTCAATCCTATTAATTGCAGCATATCTGTTGGTATACAAACAAATGGAGAGCGTTGCTCGGCAGAAGGGCTTTTCTCATATACGGAAATATCACGTGGGGCGCCTAAGCGCAGCCCATTAACCCACACAGTTAAAACATAATCTCCCGGCGGTACATATCCGGCGACAGAGAATCGGCTTATATCGATATTTTGCAGATCTTCTGCATCCAGCACATCAGTATTGAATTCAGCAGCACTCGCGCCCCATGTCGTCAGGCCAAACGCCAATAAAATAACCCGCCGTAGTTTGCTATGTTTAAACACCATGCTCTGTTCCATCCCTAATACGACAAAGAAGCACCTCAAAAATAAGTGATGAGGCCCTTATTTCTGTTTCTTATTGATAGTCGATGAAAAAACGAACCAAACCTTGATAGCTACCTGCTTGAATCGGTTGCCCTGTCAGCTCTAGTTGTAAGAAGTAACGTAAAAAAAGAGTCTCCCCAGATTTGTCTTGTCGTAACACGTGGTTAGACAAAAAATAGCGCTGCTCAGGAACCAATCTTTTTCGTTGTTCATCCAATACGGAAATGCCTAAGCCGTGTGAAGGCCCCTGTAATACAAAGGCATTTATATTTTGAGTTGTATGTCCGGAAAAACGTATTGACCATGTTTTACTGTCGATTGTCGAGTGCATGCTGCCGCAACCATGTAGCTCAATGATAAAGGGTTGGCTATAGCGCTCACGACCGCTGGCTGTGGATAATAGCGGTAAGGTCAACGGGGAAAAATTGATTGTTTGGTAACGATCAGTCATGGCTATTGAACAGGGAGTGGCAATCACTGTTCCTACTATTCGGGTCATTCCATTGAAAGAATGGCGCTGTGTATCAATCGCTGCATACACGGTAGCGTGACCAAGTACCCACAGCATCATGAATTGTATAATGTGGCGACTAAAATGTTTGTAAGCACTCACAGCACCCTCCGCATGCCTTGATGGTTCCGCCAGCAAAAGGCTGGCGGACGGCTATCCTATTTACTGGTAAGTAATTCGGAAGTTGGAGGTTGCATTGAACTGCCCTTCAACAACATCTTTTGTTGTGTCTACGGCTTTCGCAAATGCTTTGAATTTTAATGTATTATCTCCTTTTTTGTTCGCTATCCGCGATAAAACATCCTTCGCTTTACCGAACTCAAAACCCTCAATACCAACACCGACATTATTCGTGTTGCCCACCGATGTTGAGAGTAATGTGCTTGCAGCGTCAGCATAGCTTTTACCTGTAAACACCAATTCCATGGTTTTCACTGCCATTGGCTTTCCTTCTGCATCTTTATCGAAGTCTGTAAAATCACACCCCGTGAATTCAATATTAAAATCCACCTCGGCAACCCTACCATTCTCAAGTGCACGACGAGAAAGCTGTCCGAAATCAATAGTTTGTTTTAATGATGATTGGGCGATATTACAGGGGGTACTGACGACTGTACCGATAAAATCCACTGTACCTAAGTTATCCGCAGTCGTGTTGAAAGAGGCAACAGATGTAGCAACAACAACCACTTGCGTGAATTTTACTAGTTTCATGTGTTTTTCCTTTCAATATAAAATAAGACTTAAATTGCTATAAATTCATCATAAGGCATTGATATGATGGAATTTACTAATTGATTCTTAATAGGTAACAATAAAAAAATCATCCCTGATCAAACCGCTTTCGTCTCCTTGTATACGCAATGGCGCTTCGCGTATAAATTACCGTCGTTAAATTCTGCTACTGGAGGCTATCTGTAGAGTTTTAATTCCGCTATTTCAGCCGAATAATTTGCCATCACTTTGAAAAAAAAGTCTGACCAATCCATATCTAATCCTTTTAATAAAACATCTAATGTTTCAATGCTGATACTTGTTTCTCCTCGTTCGTAACGGGAAATTTGTTGTTGGCTAATATGCAACATTTTTCCAAGTTGAAGACCAGTTAAAGATTTACCTCTTCTCGCTGCTCTTAAAAAATCACCAATATCTTGTCTTAATAAAATTCTATTTTTGCTCATATTAAAAAACCAATCGTCAGATATTTAAGTTTCATAATAAAGTCACTATTTTCAAATAGCCTTCTCTTATTACTAATAATTAAATTAGCAAATGGATTCACTGATAATAAATAAAAATATAATTTTATTAAAATATAGATTTATCAATTAAATGTGTAAATACGTTTATATCGATCAAACACCTAATTATTAATAGTTAAATCCTATCAAAAATAAGCAAATCGATCGTTTATCACGATGGGATAATAATATAAAATCATTATTATCAAATAGTTAAAAAATGTGCTTCAATATTGAATAATGTTTTTTGCAATTAATTTTCTTGCTATTTCAATAAAAATAGTGAAAATAAACAGATAAAAATACACTTATCTAAAGTAATTATTTAAATCAAAACTATAGGATATAAAACAGTATATTAAAGCTAAGAAAATTAATAATCCCACTCAAGAAAACTAAATAAAAAACACTTACAACATAAGAAATTGAAATTACACCATTATAGAGTAAAGTCAGGATAGAAAAATATTAAATAAAAATAGAATAATTAAAATAAAACTATCGTTGATTTAAAATACACCATTATTATTAAGATGTATTTTTATATAGAAACTAATTATTTAATTATATTTCAACCATGGCATTATCCATTTTATATCAAATAATTTTTAATAAAGAACCATAGTATGACTATGCTCTATTTAAACTTTTATTTTACTACTGAAAACCAAAACCAATCATAATCTGACTGAAATTAACTGTTGCGCTTTTCTATTTTAAGCATATAACATGAATTTCAATTTAAGCACGCCCCATTTATCGAAGAAATTCCATAATGTTATTCCACCATGTTCACTTCACTCCGTATGACCATTCATGGGCTTCCCTCTTTAATACAACAAAAAAACCCGCTTTATCTGGCGGGCGATGAGTGCAACTTATTTCTACCACTCAGAGATAGTACAAGCTGCAACGTTTAGCATATCTAGCCGATACCAACTAACCGCTTAAATAGAGTCTATGAAACGACGAGTGCTATATGTCAAAAAAAGAAAATGGAGCCGAGAAAGCGGCACTAAAAGAAGCGCCAATAAAATCAAAACCAAACTGTAAGGCATTAACGCTTAAGCAAGCTGTATCCCACACTGTCCACCCTTCTTCATCTTTATTCATCTCATTTTGCAACGTCAACAGAAGTTGTAAGTTAATGGGGAGTACGCCGAGTTTTTTATCTGCGCCTTTATTGGAAATATCATCAACTAACACCGCGGCCCAACCATATGGGCTATTTTGCTCACCATAGTTCTTATGACCAACCCACTGACCAAAAATATCTACTCGAAACCCTTTTTGCTCATTATCCGCGGAGTGTTTTACTGCCATTTGCCATAATTGGTTAATCCGCTCAGCACTGATACTTTCTATTGGTAGCATTTTTAAACGATATTTCGGCTCAGAAGGCTGACCTAACTTGTCAACGACCTTCCAATGCACGGGGGTATAATCATTAAGCTGATTGGTACCTTGGCTGTGTTCTATTTTCATTGGAAACCAACCATATTCACTTTTCCGATTGCCATATTCATGACGACAGATCCAGTTTCCCTGTTCATCCTTGCGGAAGCCTTTTCCTTCATTATCACGGGAAATAAATAACGCTTTTTTCCATAGCTCATCTAATTCTTGATCTGAAAATTGCTTATTTTCCATGCCTTATTCCCTCCTATTGGACATTAAAAAAACGGCTAGAATCGAAACTCTAGCCGCTATTTTAATTAGTGTTTTTTGCTTTTATGATGATTGAGCGTTTCTTCTTTAAGATCTAATTCATCACGTAAGCGATGATATACGCGCTCACTGATATTCTTACCTTTACGCATGAGATACAAGGCATCGCGTTTCGCTTGTAAAGCTGAGCGAGACATTTCCCGTTCCATATCAATCATTTTGTGTAGGTCATAGACATCAGACTCAGTTTCATCAGTATTATCTAAGCGTCTGCCATAGATTTCCAATAATTGAGAGCCTACTTCGGTGCGCATTGCAATTTCATCAACATCTTCTGAAGGATGGTTCATCAATTCACGTAAATGTGCCATTGCAGCCTCATTGAGAGCCATACGAGCACGGATCTCATCATTATCATACGGTAAATCCTGTACCAACCCTTTCGTCAAAATAGGCAATGCAACGCTAGCGATTAACAATGAACACAAAATCACCCCCATTGCCAAGAAGATAGCCACATCACGATTTGGGAATAGGCTATTATCCGGCATTAGCAGTGGTAATGTTAGGATACCCGCCAAAGTAATCGCACCACGAACCCCCGCTGTTGCCATTACCGCCATCATGCGAATGTGTAAAACATCCGCTTCTTTACCACGACGACGGTTGTTAAATACGGTTAAGGTCATTGAGATCCAAACCCAAGCAAAACGTAAAATCGCTAATGCGACGGTGATAACAATCACATACACAAATAGCATCCAAGGGTGGCTTGCTCCCGCCGCTTCCGCGACTTGCGGCATGTTATTCCACATACCTGGTAATTGTTCCCCTAATAAGATAAAGATCATCCCATTAAGTGCCGTTTGCACCGTATCCCATACCGCTTTACTTTGCATACGAGTTGCCGCCTGCATGCGCCCTGCAATTTTTTCATAGTGCATAGCGATACCCGCAACCACTGCGGCTAGGATCCCAGAGACATGAAGATGTTCAGCCAATAAGTAAGCACTAAATGGCATCAATAGGCTGATCATGATTTGGATTGCCGGCTCTTCACCGGTACGTTTCACCAAAAATTGGTTTAACCAGCCAATAACCCAAGCCACTAATAAACCAATTAAGATCCCGCCAAACGCGACAAGGGCAAATTCTCCTGTTGCGGATGTTAAAGAGAAGGTACCTGTTAATGCTGCCGCTACAGCGAATTTAAAACACACCAAGCCTGTCGCATCATTGAGCAGAGATTCACCTTCAAGAATATGTGCCATACGTGAAGGGAGTGGTGAATTGACTGTCATTGCAGAAACAGACACGGGGTCGGTTGGTGACAAAATCGCCGCCAGCGCAAAAGCAACGGCTAATGAAATTGCAGGGATCAACCAATGAATAAAGAAGCCCATCCCAACCACTGTCACCACCACAAGACCTATCGCCAATGACATAATTGGCTTAATCTCTTGGAATAACGCTTCCTTAGGAATACGCCAGCCATCCAAGAACAGTAATGGAGGAATAAACAAAAACAAGAAGAGATGCGGTTCAAATTCAACCACAAAACCAAAAGCTGACAACGCTGCACCTAGCGCTATCTGAATAATAGGTAAAGGAATAATATCCTTAAGTAGCCGAGAGACAAATACGCTCACAATAACGGCCAATAAAAAAACTAACACAAGGGTCACAACTGACATGGATTTGCTCCAGTATTAAGCTAAGCAGAAGTTATCAGTAGTGAAGTAAATAGATAAATTGAATCAATGTAAAGTATCTATTTACTAGAAAATAAAAAAACAGAATTTTCAGAAAACTATCAGTACAATCATTCTGTTACAGAATATTACAAACTTTATCGAGCCGAGCTTAATAAAATCCTATTATGATGATAATTAAATAGTTATAACGATTATTCGTGATAAATTATCAATAACTCGTTGGTTTTATCTGTTTTGCTATTTTTCTTATACCATCTTGTATTCACTTACATCTGTCGTAATCACCTAAGGCTATATTTAAGTCATATAAAAGGGTACTGACAATAAAAGTTGTCACAATCATCATTGCCATACTCACTATTACTTTATTGTTCAAAAATCAACAAACACATAAAACGTTAAAATCATTTAAATTACCTATTACTGCTTTCATCTTTCAATGTGCTATTTTTCAGTGACTCTTTCCCTGACCCGCAAAGCGGGTTGACTGGTCAAGTCGATAACATTTCACTTCACCAGTCATCACGCCACTTGTTATGGGCGTTCTAAAATTCGAGCCCCCGGCCCTTTACGCCCTAAAATATCATCAGGGTTACGCAGTGGACATTCACTCAGAGATAAACAGCCACAACCAATACAATGGTCTAACTCATTACGTAAGCGAGTCAGTTGCCGGATCCGCCTATCCAACGAGGTTTTCCACTCCGTCGACATCTCTTTCCACTGCTCTGAAGTCAGTTTACTGTTAGCCGGAAACTTACCTAACGCATCTTGGATCTCTTTTAAAGGTATCCCTGTGCTCTGTGCCACTTTGATAATCGCAATATAACGTAATACCACCGACGGAAAACGTCGTTGGTTGCCTTGTGTTCTCGTACTTTGGATCAATCCTTTTGACTCGTAAAAATGCACGGTAGAAACGGGAACACCAGAGCGTTTAGCAACCTCTCCGACAGTCAATGCCCTTGTGAAATCAATCTTATGTTCACCGTCTCCACGCCTTTTTGTCGTTTTCGTGTTTTTCTCAGCCATTTTTGACTACCTGCTCTTGACCTCAACTTAACTTAAGGTTTTATAGTTCTAGCCACTGAATTTGTCAATTCAGATTATTCCATTCTATTTTCTGCATGAGGTGGTGACAGCGCTTATTTTGTGACATGCAGGCTAACTTGATTTTAAAGGGGATAGGCTATGCCATCGGTAATTGCCAAAATTTTAGAAAGTAACACATTATGGATTATCGCTCGCTTGCTGATATTAATTCTGTTTATTTCATCTGGCTTAGCAAAGGTTTTTGACTATGAAAATAGCCTAGCAGAAATGCGCGCAGCAGGTTTACATCCAGACTGGTTCTTCAACATCGCCTCTGCATTTGTGCTGCTAGTAGGCTCGCTATTAGTACTCTTTAACCGCCTACTTTGGCTTGGAACTGGCGCACTCGCCGTATTTTTATTCCTGACCATCGTGATTGTTCATACTTTTTGGAGCTATACCGGTGAAGAAGCCAAACTCGCGATGTTTTGGGCTATTGAGCACACCTCTGTCATTGGGGGATTAATGGCTGTCGCCATCGCAGGTCATTTCCGTGATCTTTATTTCGCTGTTAAGGCACAGAAATAGTAGGTATTTATAATGAATAAAAAAACAATTGTCACGCTGTGCTCACTGCTGATTGTTGCTGGTGGTGGCGCAGCGATTTACACCTCCTACGCCCAAGACGGAAAAGACGAACAGGCGGCTTACCAATATCCACCGGTGAAAGTCGCATTAGCACCAGTGACTCAAGACAATGCACCACGCACTTTTTATGGTGTCGGTGAATTAGAGGCTGGCAGCCAAGTCTTTGTTGCGGCGGAAACCAGTGGCCGCATTACCAAAATCAATTTTGAATCGGGTCAACAAGTGAAAAAAGGCCAGCTTCTGGTTCAACTCAACGATGCAGTTGAACAAGCTGACTTAGCTCGCTATCAGGCTCAGTTGCGCAATGCGGCACGTTTGTACGACAGAACCCGTACCTTGGCTGCTAAACATCTCGTTGCAGAAGCACAGGTCGATAGCACTCGTGCAGAACGTGATATCGCGCAAGGTTTGATCCGGCAAACACAAGCGTTGATTGCACAAAAGGCGATCCGTGCTCCATTTGACGGCACTATCGGTATTCGTCAGGTTCACGAGGGTCAATACCTCAGCCCCGGCGAAGCCATTGCAAGCCTCGTCGATACCAAAACATTAAAACTTAATTTTTCCCTTGATGAGCAAGCTGCGCCAGAGTTACATGTTGGCCAAATTGTTGATATTCATGTCGATGCTTATCCAGGTAAAACCTTCCCTGCACGTATCAGTGCCATCGACCCATTAGTAGGTAAATCGCGTACCATCCAATTACAAGCCACGCTTGAAAATAGTGACGGGGAGTTAAAGGCGGGTATGTATGCCAATGTGAATGTCGTACGCCAAGCAAACAGTGAGGTACTAACAATACCTGAAACGGCAGTGACTTATACGGCCTATGGTGACACAGTTTTCATCGCTGAAGGCAGCGGCGAAAAAATGACGGCAAAACAAGTCTCTGTGAAAACGGGCCAACGCTGGGATGGCAAAATCGAAATTGAGCAAGGGCTAAAATTGGGTGACAAAGTGATCACCTCAGGGCAATTACGTCTTAACAATGGCTCCGCCATCACCCCTGTCGCACAAGATACATTAGCAGAATCACCGGTTAAGACCGCTCAGGATTCATAAGGAAGGCGCAATGAAATTTACTGATGTTTTTGTGCGCCGACCCGTTTTGGCGCTGGTTGTGAGTTCATTGATTGTATTGATAGGGTTGTTTGCATTAAGTAAATTGCCTATTCGCCAGTATCCACAATTGGAAAGTTCTACCATTACTATCACTACACAATACCCCGGCGCATCCGCTAAGTTGATGCAGGGCTTTGTGACTCAGCCTATTGCGCAAGCTGTCTCTTCTGTCGAAGGGGTCGATTACTTGTCCTCTTCCTCTGTACAGGGCAGTAGCTTAGTGACCGTGCGAATGGAGCTTAACCGTGATTCAACGCAAGCACTTGCACAAGTCATGGCGAAAGTTAATCAGGTTCGCTACAAGCTTCCAAAAGAAGCTTATGACCCAGTTATAGAGCTGTCTTCCGGTGAATCTACCGCTGTTGCATATATCGGTTTTTCCAGTACAACCCTTTCTATTCCGGCACTGACGGACTATTTATCTCGGGTTGTTGAGCCGATGTACTCCTCCATCGAAGGTGTAGCAAAAGTACAAGTGTTTGGTGGTCAACAGTTAGCCATGCGTTTATGGTTAGATGCCGATAAACTTGCGGGTCGAGGATTATCTGCCGCAGATGTTGCGCAAGCGGTTCGCCAAAATAACTACCAAGCGGCGCCCGGTAAAGTGAAAGGCGAGTATGTGATTTCTAACGTCTATGTGAATACAGATCTGACTAACGTCTCTGAATTCCAAGACTTAGTCATACGCAACGATGGTAATGGGTTAGTTCGTTTACGTGATGTTGGTACTATAGAGCTAGGTGCCGCAGCCACTGAAACCAGTGGTTTGATGAATGGAGAGCCTGCAATTTATTTAGGCCTATTTGCAACCCCAACCGGGAACCCGTTGGTGATTGTCGATGGTATGAATAAATTGATGCCTGATATCATTAAAACGTTACCACCGAACGTTAAAGTAGAGATGGCATTTGAAACTTCTCGCTTTATCAAAGCCTCAATCGATCAGGTATTCCATACGTTGGTGGAAGCATTATTGATTGTTATTGCTGTTATTTATTTATGCTTAGGCTCTATTCGCAGCGTTATTATTCCTATATTGGCGATCCCATTGTCAATGTTAGGGGCCGCCGCACTAATGATGGCGTTTGGCTTTAGTATCAACTTATTAACGTTACTTGCCATGGTGCTTGCCATCGGATTGGTGGTGGATGATGCCATTGTTGTCGTGGAAAACGTCCATCGTCATATTGAGGAAGGTAAATCGCCAGTTCTCGCTGCACTGATAGGCGCTCGTGAAGTGGCAGGGCCTGTGATTGCCATGACCATCACATTAGCAGCGGTGTATGCACCGATTGGCTTGATGTCTGGTCTAACAGGGGCGTTGTTTAAAGAGTTTGCCTTGACGCTCGCAGGCTCCGTGATTGTTTCAGGTATTGTGGCCTTAACTTTATCACCTGTGATGAGTTCGTTTATGTTGAACTCAAAACAGAATGAAGGCCGCATGGCACATATGGCGGAAAAGTTCTTCGCTTTCCTCGCTCATTACTATACCAAAGGGCTGAATTTCTCACTGAGGCATCGTTGGATCACCGGCATTATCGCGGTATTTGTCTTCATCAGCTTACCTCTCCTGTACCAATCAGCCCCCCGTGAACTCGCGCCGGTTGAGGACCAGTCTGCCGTATTGACGGCAATTAAGTCACCCCAACACGCTAACTTAGAGTATGTAGAGCGTTTTTCTCATAAACTGCATGATGTGATGATGGAATTGCCTGAGACGGAAAGTACTTGGATCATCAATGGCACAGACGGTATCTCATCAAGCTTTGGGGGAACTAACCTCACCTCATGGGAGAAACGAGATCGCCCTGCTTCTGCCATTCAATCAGACTTACAAGCTAAAGTAGGTGACGTTGAAGGTAACAGTATCTTTGTCTTCCAGTTACCGGCTCTACCTGGCTCTACAGGCGGTTTGCCAGTACAAATGGTGCTGCGTAGCCCACAAGGTTACCCCGTTTTGTATAAAACCATGGAAGAGATCAAGCAACAAGCTCGCGAAAGTGGATTGTTTATGGTCGTAGACAGTGATCTTGACTACAACAACCCTGTGGTTGAAGTCAAAATTAACCGCTCCAAAGCCAATAGTCTTGGTATCAGCATGCAAGATATCGGTGAATCACTCACATTATTGGTTGGTGAAAACTATATTAACCGCTTTGGTATGGACGGACGTTCATATGATGTGATCCCTCAAAGTGTACGCAGCCAACGATTAACACCCGATGCGCTTGCTCGTCACTATGTCAAAGCACAAGATGGCACAATGATCCCGCTATCAACAGTTGTTGAGATCAATACGCAAATTGAACCGAACAAGTTAACTCAGTTCAATCAGCAAAATGCGGCGATTTTCCAAGCTATCCCTGCACCGGGCGTCACATTAGGACAAGCCGTTTCTTACTTAGAGAGTATTGCTAGTGCACTACCCGCAGGTTTCAGCCATGACTGGCAATCTGATTCGCGCCAATATAAGCAAGAAGGCAATACCCTCGCCTTTGCGTTTATGGCGGCGCTCATCATCATTTATCTGGTTCTTGCTGCACAGTATGAAAGCTTAGTCGACCCACTGATTATTTTAATCACCGTACCGTTGTCAATTTGTGGGGCATTAATTCCTCTCGCCTTGGGATATGCCACCCTCAATATTTATACCCAGATTGGCTTGGTGACGCTCATTGGCCTCATCAGTAAACACGGTATTTTGATGGTGGAGTTTGCTAACGAATTACAAGCTCACGAGGGCCTCGACAAGCGCCAAGCTATTTTGAAAGCCGCTCAAATTCGTTTACGCCCCATTTTGATGACAACTGCCGCGATGGTGATTGGCTTAGTTCCCCTGTTATTTGCGACAGGTGCAGGCGCAAACAGCCGTTTCGGTCTGGGCTTAGTGATTGTCACAGGTATGTTAGTTGGAACCCTGTTCACACTGTTCGTTTTACCAACCATTTACTCATTGCTTGCACGTAATCACAGTGCAACCGCATTAACACCAAGGCGTTATGAGCTTGCCGAAGCGAACCGCCTGCTAAAAGAAGATGAGGAGAAAGCATCATGAACCACAGCATAACGAATCGTCATTCGAAAAATAGTCGAGGTATCAGTGGCAACGAAATGAGTACGATGAACAATAGCTTTGCTATGCTAATGATTTATCATGGGCTAACAAGTAGCGAAGCTAAATCCTCGCATGAAAAAGAGGTACCAACCTTCTATAAGGCCACGAGATAGCCTAAATACATAATCAGCCGCATAGTCACTATGCGGCTTTTTTGTTGAGCATGCGATTATTTTCGGCCCTCATAGAGGACTAAAACTAAATTCCCCTCTCGAATAATAATCGGCTTCCCCGGTAACGAATTTAATATCCTATCTTGCGTGCCTTCAACAACGACCGCAACATCCTGATAATTATGTTGCTCTAACAAGGTAGGTAACTGATCTAACCGATAGAAGCGGTTTGCTGCATCTGGGTATTTCAACCCATAACTCAATTCACCACTTTGATGGAGCATCGTAATATCACTACGCTTTAAGACCCATGCGAGTGCCGTACCTAACCCCACATTATTCGTCAATAAATAGGTTTTATTCGATAGCTGAGGGCGATATTTTTCGATGAGCTTTTGTGGCGTATTATTGCTGGCGATATGATTTGGGATCACATACCCCACACTGAGGCTCAATACCAAAGTACATGCCGCTGCCCACGCCCAAAAACGTCTGCGATATGAAATGATGCCAATCACGCCCCAAAATAAAAATGCGCTTGCTGCAAGTAACCGCTTATTATCTTCATCTGCCGCATAAATATCGAGTTGCCCAAAGTAAGGTAAAAAGAAGATTGCCGCTGCCGTAAATAAGCCAATACAAATATTGATAATGGCATTCAGGCGGATAGCGCCAGTCTGTTGTTGTTGCTGTATCTTATCAATATACGCGGCCATTAAGATCGCAACGGGGGCAATACAAGGCAAAATATAGGTCAGTAGCTTCCCTTTCGTAATACTAAAAAAGATGAAAGGAACTAAGAACCACAGCAAGAAATAGAGATGTAGCCCTTTTTGGCGAACACTGTTTATCAGTGAAGCAAAAAAATAGCCCAGCCAAGGTAATACTGCTGCAAGCATTATTGGAATATAAAACCAGAAAGGTGAACGGTTTTGGGCGTTCTCTGACATAAAGCGCTGCACATGTTCCACCCAAAAGAAATAACGCCAATAATCTGGCTCGCGACTAGCAATCATGATGGCCCAAGGCAAGCAGACAATAAACATGCTGCACAAAGCCACAAAGGCAAAGCAGAAAACTTCCTTAAACTGTTTATAGTAAATTGACGTTAAAAAAATCACTAAGCCTGGGATGACTAAAACCAAAAAGCCTTTTGTCATCAGCCCCAATCCACCTGCGATACCTAATAAGATAAAGGCGGTTAGCTTTTGTGAAAAAACCTGTGTTGTTAGCCCCCACTGATAAAAGAAAATCGCCATCGTGATAAACGCGGTCAATATCGGGTCAAGGATATTGTATGTTCCCATCGCGAGTATCATGAGCATTGAGAGGTAAATCAGTGTGGCATTAAATGCAAGATCGGCTTTTTGCCATGCCCTTTTTGCACTGAGATAAACAAACAATGCACTGATTAAGGTACTAAAAACAACACCAAGCCTAACGGAAACGTTGTTCTCACCAAACAGCATTTGAAAAAATGCGTTTACCCAATACCCAAAAATGGGCTTTTCAAAATAACGAATATTGAGAAGTTCAGGTACGCTCCAGTTATAACTTAGAATCAATTCTCGACTTATTTCAGCATAACGTAACTCATCAGGTTGCCAAAGAAGCCGCCCCGGAAGAGGAATAAAATAAGTGAGTAATACAAACCCAAATAGCAGGCACCACTTAAGGTAGGCAACCTTATTATTTGCCATAATCATGTTTCTCAACCATTCTTTCGATAAATGTTTAATAATAATTAGATATAAACCTGAATATTATTGTTCACCTTAAAGTGACATAACATCGGGCTATTATTTAGCTTTAATCAGGTTAATCACACTATTATCATCAGTGTGAGTAAACCTCATATAAACAAATAAAAAATTAATTTGCCGTTCTTAAACAATCAATAAATGAATATAAAATAAAGTGTTAACGCACATTTCAAGCTTTTCGGTAATGTAAGACTGGAGTGGTTTAAAATAGTTCAACGTTAAAACATTATTCCATAAAATATTTAAGACATAATCATTCGTTTAATTACTCTCTTAATTCGATAACATCAATTAACGATGACAAATACCCATCAATGGAGTAATAGACTTAAATAAAATAAAGCGATACAAAAAAGCGATTATCGATAAATATTGTATTATCAATAATCGCACATATTAAGTAGCTTGATTCAGTAGATGGCTTTATTGCGCAGCATGCAGCGCTTGTTCAAGATCCGCCAAAATATCATCAATATGTTCAATACCAATAGAAAGGCGGATCATATCACGTGAAACACCCGCTTTCGCTAATTCAGCATCGTTAAGCTGGCGGTGAGTTGTTGAAGCTGGATGGCACGCCAATGATTTAGCATCACCAATATTGACCAGCCTGACGATTAATTTTAAAGCATCAATAAAACGCGCCCCAGCGTCCTGCCCACCTTTAATACCGAACGACATAATACTGGCAGGCTTGCCATTCATATATTTTTGCGCCAACGCATGCTCAGGGTGGCTAGGCAGCCCCGCGTATTTCACCCAAGCCACTTGAGGGTGTTTTTCCAAAAACTGTGCGACTTTCAACGCATTCTCTGTATGGCGCTCCATACGTAAAGCCAACGTTTCTAGCCCTTGTAAAATCAAAAAGGCATTAAATGGAGAAAGCGCGGCACCCGTTCCGCGTAATGGTGCTACGCGGCAGCGAGCAATAAAAGCTGCCGCACCAAAATGCTCAGTATAGCTAACTCCATGGTATGCAATATCTGGCTCAATCAATAACGAAAAACGATCTGCATGCTCAGTCCAAGGGAACTTACCTGAGTCTACGACCATTCCGCCAATAGAAGTGCCATGACCGCCAATATATTTAGTCAAGGAATGCACGACAATATCAGCACCATGTTCAAATGGACGGCATAAATAAGGCGTTGCCACCGTGTTATCCACAATTAGAGGCACACCATGGCGATGAGCCACTTCCGCTAATGCCGCAATATCGACAATAAACCCAGCAGGGTTAGTGATAGATTCGCAAAATACGGCTTTGGTTTTATCATCAATCAGAGCTTCCAAAGCGGCTAAATCATCATGTTCTGCAAAACGCGTTTCGATACCAAAACGAGGTAGTGCATGCGCCATTAAGTTATAAGTACCACCGTACAATTTGGCAACCGAAACAATATTATCGCCCGCTTGTGCGATAGTTTGGATAGCATACGTAATTGCCGCCATCCCAGATGCTACAGCCAGCCCAGCAATCCCGCCTTCTAAGGCGGCAACGCGTTGCTCTAAAACATCATTGGTAGGGTTCATAATACGGGTATAAATATTTCCTGCGACTTTCAAGTCAAACAGATCTGCGCCATGTTGTGTATCATCAAAAGCGTAAGACGTTGTTTGATAGATAGGAACAGCAACCGCTTTGGTGGTTGGATCGGGTGAGTAGCCGGCATGAATCGATAATGTTTCTAATTTCATTTGTTATCCTTATTATGCCGCAGTAAACAATATGACCTGATATAGCATATCTGTATTTACTACGTATCTGTTATATCAATAGATATTATCTAATTGTATTAAGCAGACAACCCATCTCAATGTGAAATTATTTCACATAGCTGAATATCCTATTGATTAACAAGGGCGAAGGAGTAACGCCGTGTCATTCGTGATTTATTAAGTGCTTAATCATAACTTTAAAATATAAAAAGCCTCTTTTAATTTGTTAAAACAGCCGCGACCTAGCAATCACAAAGATTAAAAAAGAAATCAAAAAGGCCCCTAATGGAGAACGCGAAAAGCTTAGCGTTTACTAGATGGAAGTGTGAATATCCTATTATTTTTCACCGAAATGCAGAAGGCACACATTCGACAGAATATCTGAAAGAAAAGTGAACGCTTTGGCAATTTAAATATCGCTATAGCGCATTTTGATGTAGAGGGAACGCTGTCGATATGGTGAGTAAGAATACGAGACGCATCTTTGCGTAGTGAACGCTCCTCTATCTGAAGGCCCGTTTACGGGCCTAAATATCAGAGCGTTATGTACCTATTAGGGTGAGCCCCCTCATACAGGAGGGGAGTTGTTAGAGTAATTGTTGCAATAGACCATAAAGGACGGAAGTGATAGCCGCTAAACCACAAATAATGGTGAAGATCTGCGCAACAATTGATGTGCTGAATTTTTTCATCGCCGGCACAATACGCATCGCAACGACTGGCAGAATAAACAAAATAGCAGCTATCATTGGCGCACCCAGCGTCTCAATCATATAGATAATATTTGGGTTTTTGATAGCGACAATCCATGTTGTGAGAACAATAAACAGCATGGATACCGTTTGAATTTTTCTCACTGAGAAAGAAGTACGAGATTTAATTAACCCAACTAAGCCTTCATGGGCCCCTAAGAAGTGTCCAAAGTAACTTGATACGATAGCGGTAAAAGAAACAATCGGCCCGAGGTAAGAGATAATCGACGATGAGTCAATATTCGCCATATGAGATAACACACTAATGTTTTTGTCATTTGCGGTTTTAAGCTCAGCAGGACTTAATGACAAGACCACCGAAAAAACAAAAAACATCACAAATCCAGTGAGCATCAATGCTGCGCCGCCTGTGATCATATCCGTTTTAATGACCGCATTATCACCGAATTGCTGACGCTGATCTTTTGTAAACTGGCTGATAATCGGGCTATGGTTGAATGAGAACACGATAAGCGGGATCGCCATCCAGATAACGACTGGCATTGCGGCCCAATCGGGGCTCACTTCTAGCATAGAGGTATTCCATCTAGGGATAAAGTAGATGGACAAAGCTAACAAAATGAAAACTAAAGGATAAACCATCACGGAAGTCAGGCGTAACATCAAGTCACGCCCAAACAACACACCCGCCGTCATCGCACCAATTAATATCCCAGACAGTAGCCAACGTGGCATCTGCTCCATGTGTAACTGGTGAACTAAAAAGGAGTCAACCGTGTTAGTGATACCCACACCGTAAATCAGAACGATTGGGTAAATAGCGAAAAAGTAGGCAAACGTGATAATGTTCGCCCCCGTTTTACCAAAATGCTCTTCTACCGTATCCGTAATATCTGAATTGGGATTTTTCGCGGATAAAACAAAACGAGCCAATCCTTTATGTGCTAACCAAATCATTGGCGTCGCAATCAATGCAAGTATTACCAGCGGCCAAAAACCGCCACTTCCTGCTTTAATCGGTAGAAATAACACACCCGCACCAACCGCGGTGCCGAATAAAGATAAGACCCATGTAAAATCTTTATAAGTCCATTTGTTAACTGGTTTGTCTGTCGTCTTCATAGCATTATCATTAATTGTTCATATAAAAAAGATGTGCGGATTTTGCATCAATTACTATTGAGTACCTAGCTTATTTTCCGGCTTTTGTTTGTCTTTTTGGTGCAGATCTCAAAAAAGGCGCTTAATAGGGAAAAATGGGGGAGAATAAAAAATAAAAAACCTTATTTTATTTAAAGAAACACACTAAAAATTAACAAATTTTCGATTACTAGCGTGATTAACTATCCGCCTTCAAATAAAAAAGCGGCTGAAAAAAGATCGCTTCAGCCGCTTTTCCAATCACAACACTAAAAAGTGATCAGCGATATACTGGAACCAAAATTTCCGTTGCAATAATCACCACCAAAAGGCCCACTAATACAGGAACGGAGGTTCTTTTGACCACTTCAAATGGTGATATTTTTGCCATACCGGATACCGCGACGACAACGCCAGAAACGGGTGATAATGTTCGTCCTAAGTTAGAAGCCTGCAACATAGGGATCACTAAATAGGCTGGATTCACTCCCATCTGTTTTGCTAAATGAGGAATAAGTTCAACAAAGGCATAGAAAGGCGCATTCCCTGAGCCTGTTGTCATCGCCGCTAACATGGTGATAATGACCAGTACAATCATCATCACTATTGCACCAGAGCCGAAGGATTGCGCTAAACCAATTAGCCCCTTGATAAAGCCAACACTACTTAAGCCTTGTGCAAAGACCCCAGCGGCCACCAACAGCATCACCACACTGGCAAATGCATCAGCCATACCTTTATAACAGGCATCTAACCCCGAATAGACCTGTTTGGCATTGAAACTACGTAAAAATTCAATAACTGCTGCCAAAATAATACAAGCAACAATAATTGTGATGATGTGTAATTCAGGCGCCCACTTACCATCAAAGATCAGCACACCAATAATCGGGGTGAACGGTAAGATGGCATAAAAAGTCGGAGCATGAGTTTTAATTTCACTCACATCCAACATTTCTGTGTTGACCTGCTCTTTTTTATCGAGGAAACGCTGCCAGAAGAAGTGAGCGATAGACATGGCTACGATCGCAATAATTGAAATAGGTAACGTCGTTTTAAAAGCAAAATCAATGAGCGGCATTTCGGCAGCTTCTGCCGCTAAAATCACATCGCCAGAAGTTGGCGCTAAAATAATGGCCGCTGGTGAAGCACAGATAGCGGCTGCGGCGCCACGACTAATCCCCACATTTACCATGACAGGGAACAAGGTCGCCATTAATAATACCCCTAGCCCCGTCGCCGAAGAAACGGCCAATGACATTAAACAAGCGACAATATAAGCGGCAACCATCAACATATAAGGTGAGTTGATCATCTTTAATGGTTTTGACGCAATTTTGACAACAACATCATTTGCGCCAATGTGGGTCATATAAGAGGCAAACCCACACAACACCATGATCATCATCCCTAAGTTGCCACCACGATCCATCAATAAGTATTTTATATACTCAATAATGTCGGTCGCACGCCATCCCGTAGGTTTTACTGCTTCTGGTAAAATACTTTTCCCCATAAGCACGGTAATGATCAGGAGTAAAATACCGCCTGTCATCAACACACCCGTTGCTGAATAGCCTTTGATAATATAGCGCCCAACGCCTATCGCGACGATGACGCCAATTAACAACTCAATCATATACTTCCCCTGCCTGTTTCATTTTTTATTTGATGGTACTTTGCCCAAGATATGAACGGGATTTACTGACGCGGATCATGTCAATATCAGATAATTATGACAAATAAACACATTAGCAATACATTAAATGGTAAATAATTTTATAAGGATGGGAAAAGAAAGACTAGCCCACTGCCGAGCGGAGAAACCATTATCTCGACACGCCACGTGCAGCGCCGTTTGTACCTCATCAAACAGCACAGAATTTGCTTCACCGTAGACAGCTATTTCCTGATCGCGATGGATAAACTGGAGGGAAAAATTTGCGTTTAAAGGGGACGTACTGGTGTTGATATTGGCAGGGATCAGTCTGTTTCTCACGTATTGGAGCATGAGCGAGTATCAGAACCTGACCGAGTGAAAACGGTCAGCCAAAAGATATCAGACGCAGAGCCACAATATCGAATTGACCAACTGCACCATGGACGACAAGCGTAAGAGCGCGTTATCAGCACGTTATCTCAGTGTGTCGGGGAATTCGCGCCACAGGACAGTCAGTTAGCCATGCAATACAGGGAAATCAGTCAACAGTTAGAAAACGCTAGTTAAGGGTGTCTTAATTAATGGGGAGTGGACAGGTATTACCACAATGAAACAGGATCTCCATTAGAGGCCTATTTTGAGCAAGGGGATTTTGCTTTTGATGTGGGTAAAAATGATCTAGGCACAACCATTTGGCATTTAGTACGTCAAGGAAAACGAATTGATTAGGCACAAAGAAGAAAATGCGCTGCACCATTGATAACCGTAAAGTAATTCAAAAAGGAGATACCACATCAACGGGCGGTACTGTATTAGAAGGAAGCGATGTTGCTAGTCGGAAAGATATCGATATCGCTACAGAGGGTATGAAAGTCTTTTGTCCGGCGTGTAAAAAAACAGGCACTATCAAGGCCGTAATAATGCCTCCTAGAGTAAAAACTATTCACGTCGTATTGCAAATAGCACTTATCTGGAATTGGAGAAAACCGATTAGCCGCACCAACCTAGTTGCTTTGAGGGGGCGTGTACGCGCAGGAATGTGATTAAAAAATTAAATGATGGGTTATCGAAACTGTTCAAAAATCATATCACCTGAAAAACCTCGATACTGTAAATAACGGACTTGCTTGCTTTTTTCTTTAAAGTCGCGAGGAATTTCATCGCCGAATTTTTTACAACGCACATCCGTCGCAAGCTCAAACCAATCCACATCAAGCTGCTCAAACTGCTGTTCAATTAAAGTCGCAGTAAAACCTTTTTGGCGTAATTCCTGCTTGATCCGTAATGGTCCATAACCTTTACGAATATAACTACGTAACTGTAGCTCTATGACGCGAGTATCATTCAGGAAATGCTGTTCACCTAAACGTTCAATTACCCGCTCAATCAACGGCTCGTCAATAATACCGTCATTTTTTTCATACATACGCCGTTTCATACGTGCTGATAATTCCGCCGTTCCGTAATCACGGCGAGACAGCATAAATAACGCATATTGATATAATTCAGCTTCATTCATATACGACACTCTGTAATAAAAATGGGTACTCAAAGTACCCATTCTATACGCTAAATTATCCGAGTGCAGCTAAGCAGAGATTTAATGCACTTGAGACCCAGACAGTAATTTATAAATGGTATCCGGAGTATAATTACCGTCTTGGTAATAGATGGTCCAGTCGGTGATATCATCACGAGTCAAAGGATATACTTCCCCTTCCTGCATCGTCTTCACATAGAAAGGATGATTGATCAAGCGCCCCTCAAACTGATCACCGTTCCATGAAACGGGTTCAAACCACATATGCTCATGGCCATCGTAGTCATCTTCCTCGTCACGATAACCGATGCCACATTTCACCAAGAAACGCCATTCGCTCTCTTCTTCGGTGTCTGATTTTCCAAGTAGCTTAGAAAAGAAGCCTTTTTTCTGTACTACAGGTTTCGGACCATAGTTATCCAGCATATGGGTAAAGTATTCCCAACGCAATTTAGCCTTACGAGACATATCCGCCGTTTCTTCGTCGGTACGCATAAACATCATGGCGTTTTGATCTTCAAAACCTTTAAAAAAGCTTTCTAAAACTGGTTCTTCTTGTGTCACTCTAAAGAGCATCACAGACGGATGTTGATGAGACTCATCACGATCCTGCCAATCCCCCATAAAACGGTTGGAATCAGCATCGCCAAATTCATAATTCATCTCTTCGAGTGGTTTCAAATTATCAATTGGCGTTGATTGCCCAACATGTTTTAAGCCTTCTTCAAACGGTAGCGCCACTAAATACTCATAACCACTTTCTGTTTGTCCGATAAAAATTGGTTCATTAAACTCAATTTTGCCATGTGTAATGCTGTTATTAACAAAGCTCCAAAATAGCTCTGGAATACCGTAATAGGAGGCAATCGGATGTGGAATAATGATTTCCGCTTCGGATAAGCCACAACGTGCAAGGCCATGCGTGTGGAACCAATACATGGTTGGGCCACGCTCCTCGTTCTCTTGCTCTTCACTTTCGTCATGATCATAAATAGCGTGAACAACATATAAAGAATCGATACTTGGCATTAAGTCATCGATAAGTTGGAAATTTAACCATTCACGAGTAAAGACTTTCCCTGCCGCTGATAAATCAAGCCCCAACAATAAATCAGGGACTAATATTTGAATAAGTTTTAGTTGCTGTAGATAGCTAACCAATGGCTGGTCTCGAAATAGGCACTCAACAATCACCGCTTGCGGTGCAGCGCTTGCCTCTGCATACAATTCCGGGCTGATTGGATCGGTTGAAAAATAGGGATTAATGACGTACTCAGGGTCACTATCCACTAATGAGACATAAAAACGCAGTTCTTCTTCTCCGCGTTTACATGAAAAGAAAAAATCACTTTCACTTTCAGGTAAATAATCAATTTCACCTTCAGTAAAATAGTCTTGCTCTTCTAAACGTAGCTCTAAGAGAGATAACGTTAATTCAGAGGCAGGGATTGCCACCATCATAGATGCTTCTTTTTCACCTTTACCGGCGGCAATATCGAGGTATTGTTGTTTATTATTCATTATATAAGCCTATAATTTATTTACTCGGCAAAGGATAGCAGCTTAGTCTATCGTTTTATATTGTGAATAATCTTAACGAATTCATATTAAAATGATTATCTGTATATTTAGAAATAGTCATTATTCGACAACAACTTATTCTACTTTTCAATCCGAAGTCACTCAGGCACAATAACCTTAATTCAACTATCCTCTTGGATACTCTCTTTTATGACATTTAAATATGGGCTTTAGATATGGCAGAACTCACCAAAGAGCAAAAACAGTACGTTGATCAGCTCGCGATGGAGCGTGTTTTTGATATGAACAATGATGATGTTTTGATCAATGCATTAGAGCAAAAAGTACACCAAATGGAAGATCATTTAAAAGCCTACTTCCATGAGCGTGTGCATTTTCATCAAAACAAACAGAAATAATCAGACGATCGTCAATAAAAGAAGCTCCCCGCTTCTTTTATTGTTTGTGAACACTTCCTTCTCAATCTAATAGACTATAAAAAGTAATTGACCAAGCTCAAGTTTTCTTCAAACACAGCATTTAACGCCATCTATTAATTCCCCTATTATGCTAAACTTATCACTCGTCTTTTATAGACTTGTTTTCCCTTGTTTATTTCAATGTTGAGCCTATTTATGACACGCATTCAACTTAGCAAAGCGTTGCTACTCTCTTGTTGTTTTTCTATTCCTGTCAGCTTTGCTGATAGTGATCGCCCACTTTTTTCAATCACCATGAGTGAGTCTGGCGTTCCACAAAATAACAGCGAAGGTGGTATTACGCGCTCATCCTCAAGCGAATCTCGTGTATTACCAATTTGGGGCGATGAAGCACGCGCCCGCGGTTACGATATCCCAGAGCCTTTTGGTGTGAGCTACGGCTATATGAACCTGCGTCAAGATGTTGTCGTGGATAAAATCGGTTTTATTTCTAATTCAAATATGGACTTAGAGAAATTACTCCATATCGAAACTGGGCATACACGTAGTAAAAATGAGTCACATGTCTTAAAGCTTGATGCTTGGGTGTTTCCTTTTATGAATGTGTATGGGCTCTATGGAAAAACAAAAGGAACATCAAAAACAAATCTAAATAACGTAGAAGCCCGAATGAAATTACCTTGGGGCACAGATTGGATTATCCCTATCGGGAAGAATTTACCTTTCGAATTAGAGTATGAAGGGAAAACATACGGCGGTGGTGTCACTTTTGCTGGCGGGTACAATCAATTCTTTACAACCTTAGATGCTAACTATACTAGAACAAATCTAGATATTTTAGACGGCGATATCTCAGCCTTAGTTATTACCCCACGTGTGGGTTATGAGTTTATTTTTGATCCTCTGATTAGCGGTCAAGGAAATACAAAAATTCAAGTTTGGACTGGTGCTATGTACCAAGATATTACCCAACGTTTTAAAGGGGATATCAGTAAGCTTGATCTACCTCCTGACTTAAGCAAATGGATGATATTTGCACCCGGTGACACAAAATTCGATGTTAAACAACATCTTGCCCATAAATGGAATAACATTGTCGGCGCACGCGTTGAACTGACTCGCAATTTTAATGTTCTGACCGAAGTTGGCTTTAATAACCGCAATAGTTTTTATATCTCAGGTGAGTTTCGTTTTTAATGCTGCAGCAACAACACTCTTCTTTATTAAGGCTGACACTGCTCAGCCTTTTTATTGCCCTCCCCACGCAAGCGGAACTGCTACCTGATCGGCAAAAAATTGATGGCTGGTTAAATGATCTTGGTGGTACAAACCATTTCGATGAGAGTAAAACCATTGATTGGGGGTTATTGCCCGGCCCTTTCTACACCCCCGAAATGGGGATTGGTATAGGTACTGCATTAGTGGGGTTATACCGCATTGATAAAAATGATAAAGAGACTCAACCGTCTTCAATAGGTTTAAGTGGCTTTGCCTCTTCTACTGGCGCATTTGGCGTTAACTTTACCAACTATAACTTTATTGACCATGACCAATGGCGGTTATTTGTTTCTGGTACGTTAAACAATATTCCAACCTACTATTGGGGGAAAGGTTACGCCGCCGGTAAGAATGACCATAATAAAGAAAAATATCACTCTCAAGAATTTGAAATTACGCCTCGTGCACTCTATCGTCTCACCGACGCTACTTATATTGGGCTCGGCTGGAACTTTTCTTCTATTAATGCTAACGGCCCTGATGATGGTGCTAAACATTATTTTCAACAATCAATTGGCGGGCAGTCTGTTATTAATTCAGGCATGAGTGCCTACTTTAGTTATGATACACGCGACTTTTTGCCAAATGCGCATCACGGGCAGGCTTTCGAAGCGGTCTACACTTATTTTTCGCCGAGTTTTGGCAGCGATACACGTTTTCAAAGTACCCAATTACAATACGCCTATTACCACGAGCTCACTGAAAACACAGTCATAGCACTCGATAACTATGCACGATTTACCACGGGTGAAGTACCATGGGATCAGCTGTCATTATTAGGTAACGCCAATCGTATGCGAGGCTACTATGAAGGTCGCTATCGCGATAATAATATTTTTACGACACAATTAGAGTTACGGCATAAACTCGATTGGCGTCATGGTATCGTCGGCTGGGTAGGTACAGGCACGATGAGCGATAAAACGGCTGAATTAGGTGAAGGTCATTGGTTGCCTACCACGGGTGTCGGTTATCGTTTTGAATTCAAACCACGTATGAATGTACGGCTCGATTTTGGGGTTGGTCGCAATAGCACTGGTTTTTATTTTCAAGTAGGGGAAGCTTTTTAATGTTACAGCGATTAATCATGCTTATATTCACTTTATTATTAGCAGCATGCCAAAACACTACCCCCTACAAGCAACCCAGCGTTCTTCCTGAGCTGAGTAGTGATACTCACGAATCAGCGACTCAGACATGGCCAGTATTATCCCCTCTAGCACCGCCTCAAGGCCTAAGAGCCTGTTGCGCTTTTGGCTATGATCTGCACGCACAACTTTGGGGTATCCCAGTTCCTTTCTATACGATTGATAATATCGTCGAAGCCGATAAGTTAGGTGAACATCATTATAACGATAGCTTTTTCGGGGCCACCGCCGCTTTAATGGGCGTGAGTAAGGAAAAGGTTGGCCTGTTATATAGCGAGAAAGGCGGGTTTATCGATATTTCCCATGTCAGGGACACGGCTGACTATACCCTCTTTTTGTTTAGTCAAATTTACCCAAAACTGGGGGAAGGCTGGACGCTCAAATTAAGTGATGAACTGGCTAGCCGACAAATCGTCTTCCACTCATTTGCGCCCCCGACTTCCGCTCAGGAGCGTTATACACTTAGCGCTTATTTAGCAGCAAAATTGGCATTCCAGCTAGCAGCTTGGCATGAAATTGCCCAATGGTATGGTTACCAATCTGTTCCCGGCTTTTCCGAGGGGATCTCAGCTTTTTCACCAGAAGACCTCTATTCCAACCTACTTGGCGCCCGTTTAGCCATGACATTAATTTTACAGGGGAGAGCGCAATCATTGCCGATGTTTTCTCAATCTCTGGAAAACACCCTGCCTATCGCATTGGAGCAGCTAGGTGCGAATAGTAAATCACAAACTCGGAAGATGTTCGACCGTGTCGATGGCTTATGGTGGAATAGCTACCAACGAGTTCCTGAAAAATTCCTTGTGTTAACCCGTGACTACGATACCTCAGATAATCGTTATCCTTTAATACCTTTGCAAATGATACCCACTGAGCACTTACGTTTAAGTTTGCCTAACGAGTATCGAGGCTATGTTTTACACCAGCTTGCGCAACTTAGGTTATTACCGACAAAAAAGATGGCCCAATTGCCTATTCCGCAAACCTATTGGACCGTCGCTGATTTTCCAGCCTTATCCACCAAAGCGCAAAAACAGGATCAACAGCAGCAGCGATTGTCGTTTTAAAACAACCTAAACAAAAATAGGTGGAGATTGCTCACTTAGGCTAAATTTCCACCGATTTTTCACCCCCTCCTCCGCATTTTCTAGCTCATTTTTTCACCCGAAAACTGCTCATATTAATATCATCACCCTTTGATAAAAACGCAAATTACCAATTTTGTATAAAAAACAGGCTATCGATCGCTTAATAAATAAGCAAAAAAACCTTATAATAACGAGGTGAACTGTGTGTTATTTACCCACATTTGAGTTAAGTTAACTTGTTTTTTGTATCAATACATCATTAATATTTATTAGTTTTAAGTGTAATATTAACACAAGAAATATAAAAACATTATTAAACAAGGATAAGTTAAACAAAAAATAAATCACAATGTGAAAATGCAGTAATTTAGCTAAAGTCAGCCGGATAAAAGTAGCTACCCAAAAATTATTCTGTTACTATTCGCTCGATTTTTGTTCAGAGAAATTAGGAGAAGCAAATGCCCTCTCGAACGATGAGGACAAACGCCGTCTTCGCTTTCTTACTGTTATTTTTATTTTCGGGGTTGAGTTTTGGCTCAACAAGTACCAGTACCACACTCAAGAAAGAGTATTCTCACAAGGCCGTGCAGAGCTCAAATCAGGCTCATACACCTCTGCCTGATTTGCGAAAATACCCATCCGGTACACCACGTAAGAAAGCGTTTTTAAAAACGATTGTCCCTGTGATTGAAAAAGTCAATCAAGAAATCATGGCTGAGCGTAAATGGTTACTTTCTGTACGAAAAAACAAAAAGTGGAGCGCACAAGAACTTCGCCGTCTAGCTCAAATATGTAATAGCTATGGTATGACCTGTACCAGCCCAAATAGAGTCAATTGGGATAAGCTGTTAAGCCGTGTTGATATCATGCCAACCCATTTGGTTGCGACCCAAGCAGCCACTGAGTCAGGTTGGGGAACGTCACAGCTAGCACAGCAAAACGGTAATTTATTTGGTATGAGATGCGGCAGAGGTTGCCAAGTCAATCAGGGGAAAATTAAAGGCTATTCCGCCTATAACTCTGTTGAAGAGACCGTGTCTGCCTATATGAAGAATATGAATACTCACAATGCCTACGAGTCACTACGATCGTCTAGAGCAAAACAACGTTTATCAAAAGATGAGCTAGATACAACCAAGCTTATCAATGATATGAAAGGGTATTCACAACTAGGTTCCTCTTATAACCGTTATTTGCAAGAGATGTACGTGAGCAATGAAGAACTGATTACACAAGCTCAAAAAACGGCATCGACTCGAATTTAATTTGTATCACCAGGTACAAGTACTCATCTAAAATCCACTTTTTTATAAAGTGGATTTTTTCTTATTGCAACCAGGCCGATTATTAATATGATGTGAATACACATTTATACTTCAAATAATTCGAGATGCCGTTAAGCGATACAGAAACACACACTAAGTAGATCCCCTATTATGTGGCACGTGTGAATAAATGTAGTCGGTAGCGCAGCTAACTTGATGTATGACGAGTATGCAACAATAATTAACAATCTGAGTCTTATATGAATTTTTTCTCATTCGAGTTTCTTGGCTCTTTTTTGGTATTTTTCCTTATTTACTGGAGCTGCCAGCCTAGTGCGAAGCTTCAAAATGGGCTACTAATAACCGCAAGTTATTTTTTTGTTTATTCCTTTAATCCCGATTTTGCTTATATCTTATTCGGCTATACCCTATTTATTTATTTTCTTACTAATTGGGTTTCAAATTGGCTTTCCAATAAATGGGTATTTACATTACTCGCGATAGGAATAATCAGTTGCTTTACTGCATTTAAATACTACTCATTTTTTCAAGAAACACTCCAGCAAACCTTCGATAAATTGGGGCTTAATGTAGGTTTACCTATTATTGAATTATTAGCGCCGCTTGGACTCTCTTTTTATGCTTTCCATTCCGTCAGCTATACACTTTCAGTTTGCCGCAAAGAGATCCCCAAAGCCGATTTCTTCGATGTCGTGCTATACCTTAGCTTTTTTCCGAGTATTGTCGCTGGTCCAATTAACCGAGCAAAGAATTTTATTCCACAAATTCAAGCAGAAAGCCGCGAAATACTGGATGCGCGAAAAGCAATCCTACTTATTTCATTAGCGCTGGTTAAACTGTTTCTATTTAGTGCCTATTTATCGGAAAACTTTGTGAACCCTGTCTTTGATGCGCCAGCAGGCTTCAGTGCAGGGGAAATACTCGTCGCAACCTATGCCTATGCATGGAATATTTATTTTAACTTCTCAGGTTATACCAACTTAGTAACTGGTATTGCCTTACTCTTAGGTTTTCGAGTTCCTGTTAACTTTAATGCGCCTTATATGGCCGCCAACTTAAAGGAATTTTGGGCGCGTTGGCACATTAGCCTCTCGACATTTATCCGTGACTATATCTATATCCCACTAGGAGGCAACCGAAAAGGCTTTAGTCGGATGAATACGAATGTCTTTTTGGCAATGGTGATTTCTGGATTATGGCACGGTGCGGCAATGACCTTTGTTATTTGGGGAGCCATTCATGGCCTAGGGATTGTCTTACTCAACCTTAAGAATTTATGGATGGAAAAATTAGGTTGGGCCAATAATCGATTTAATCACACCGCGACCACACTTATATCGCGCATTGTGACATTCCATTTTGTCTGCTTTGCTTGGATATTCTTCCGCAGCCAAACCTTTGATGACGCACTCATGATGATCTCACAGTTTGGGGCGCCTGGATTTATTGCATCGATAGGCTCCAACCTCGGCCTATTAATCGCATTTTGGGCATTATTGCTGTTGTACCCTTATTTTGTACAGTCATATCACTATATTGCGAAAAAGTACCAAAATATAGCTTGGTACTATTACCCTATTCCACTCGCGCTTATTTTGACTGTTATGTTTATGCTTTCACCTTCAGGAATGCCGGGATTTATTTATGCTAACTTCTGAGTTTAAAAGAAATCTAATAAAAACCGGACAAGTCTTTTTTATTGTTTTGGTCGTAGGGCTATTATTAATTTGGCTCAATCAAGGTTCATTAGAGCGTTTTTGGCAGCAAAAATATCACCGCGATCCCCCTTGGGCGTCTCTGTCTGGAAACCCTGTTTGGGATTATGGTGCTTATTTAAATGAGGGTTCACTCGCTGCGGGTAGTACTTTCCTCTATCATGTGTCAGGGCAACATGCTCAAGATACTAAAGACGCAGAAGCACTTGCCATCGCAAATGAAAATAGCAAACGCACCTTTCCTGAAGGCTATCAAGTTGGGCTACATTTTATTAATGGCTATCTCTATCCGGCAGAATCTCTCTCTGTCACCTTCCCTGAATTACTCAAACGCCAACAAGCGCGGGCGACATTAAAGGGCAACAAACTCGGTCCAGTAAAAGTCGCTCATACCGGGCCTATTGAGCCTAAAACGGTGGCGAAATTAGAGAAAGGTGATCAGGTTCTGTTTGCGGGTGATTCGATGATGCAAGGTGTCGCACCACATGTGAAGAATATGCTATTGAAACACTATAATATCGATAGCATTAACCTGAGTAAGCAAAGCACGGGGCTTGCTTATCCACGCTTTTTTAATTGGCCGCAAACCATTTCTAAGGCGTTGAATGATAACCCTAAAATTAAAGTGCTGGTGGTTTTCCTTGGCCCTAATGACCCATGGGATATGCCACCAGATACGGGCTATAAATATGTGAAGTTTAAAAGCGAAATATGGGAGCAGGTGTATCGTTCTCGCATTAATGATATATTAACGACTGCGCGCCAACATAATGTCGATGTTATCTGGGTTGGCCCTCCCAATATGCGCAAATCTACTCTATCAGAAGGTATGAGGTTCCTAAGGAGTCTCTATCAATCCGAAGTCGAAAACAGTGGTGAAATTTATTTTTCCGTGAATGATGTCTTTAAATACAAAGACCTCACTTACTCCGATTATTTCGGCGACGATAGCAGCAAAATTAAGCTCAGAAGTGGTGATGGGATCCATTTCAGCCCCAAAGGGCAACAAGCGATAGCTGAAAAAGTATTTTCATTAATTCATTTTGAAGAGGAAAAAGAGATACCTCATGAAGCAGAACAAACTGCGTCAAGCCAAATCCAAGTTAGCGGCAGCTAGCGTCATCGCTTTGCTGTCGCTAAGCTTGTTGTCCTGTCAACAAGATGCCGAGCGGACGAGTCAAGGTTCAACACGAGGTGGTACACTCACAAATGTGAATGTACGTGGGCAGCTCATCAATAACGCTGAGCCAAACCTCAGCCACTTTGCGAGCAAACTAAAGCAAGGTCATCAACAGGTCCATATTGTTCAAATTGGGGATTCTCATACTGCTGCCGATTTCTTTAGCGGTAATTTAAGAACATTGTTCCAACAACGCTATGGTGATGCGGGGCCAGGTTTTGTACCTGCGATTTCCATTCCGGGGCAGCGCACTGCGACAATTAACCGTAGAAGCGATAAACAGCAATGGGAACTGTTTAGTAGCCGTAAGGATGAGCGTTTCGATTACCCTCTTGGTGGGCTTATCGCGTTACCAATGACATCGGCGAGCACTGTACAACTGATGCCATTGCAAGCGGCAAATGGGGTTTATCAACTGCAAGCTCTTTACCAAAACACAGCGGGCAGTCAGATGAGTGTCTCCCCTGCGGCTTCATCACCCGTTGCATTACCCGCAACAGGCAATTATTGGCGCTTCTCTTCTCCTGTGAATACTCAGTTACCGGCTGAAGTTACTGTAAGTAATGACAATAACCTCAAGCTAGGAGGGTGGCTGTTGCGCTCAAATCGTCCGGGCGTTATGTTATCGGCGATCGGCATTAATGGCGCGACAATCAATATGATTGATAAATGGCAGCCACAATGGGTTGAAACATTGGCACAGATGTCACCCGATATGGTGATCTTAGCTTATGGCACTAACGAAGCATTCAACGACAAGTTAGATTTAATTGCGTACCAGCAAAGCTTGCGTGAGAAAATTCGTCAAATCCGCCAATATATGCCAAAAAGTGTCATCGTTTTAGTCGGCCCTAATGACTCAATTAAATTTAACGATGCCACAAGCTGCGATGCCAAAATGCCTGTGCATTTAAAGAATGTTATCAAGATCCAAAAAGCGATAGCAGCACAAGAAAATACCCTATTCTGGGATTGGCAAGATTTTATGGGTGGGCCTTGCTCGATTCGTTCATGGGCCGCACAGGATCTTGCACGACCTGATAATGTTCACTTATCTGCCGAAGGCTATAAAAGAAGTGCGCAAGGCTTTTATCAACAGCTTAGCCAGTTATTAAACTAATCTAAAAAGCAAATGGCGAGATACGCTCTCGCCATTCTTTTTAGCAGCAAATACATTCATCGCATTATCTGCCACTCTTATTACCATCGCCACCAATAAACAACAATATTCGTATGGTACGCATCCTATCGAGTGGTCATACAAAATTCGCTTATTGAATCTCTTTGGAATTGCCCTATTTTGCTCTTCCCCGAACGCGATTGGCTTTCGGGGAGTCGTTAAATTACAAGAAAGCGAAGAAGATCATACCGACTATTGCCCCTGTAGTACCGAGGATAGTTTCCATAATGGTCCACGTTTTCAATGTCTGAGCTTCCGTTGCCCCCGTAAACTTACCAAACAACCAGAAACCGGAGTCATTCACATGGCTTAAAATGAGTGATCCACCAGAAATACAAGTCGCTAATGCCGCCAATTGTGCCCCTGAATAACCTAACTCACCAACTACAGGCAAGACTAACCCAACCGTTGTTAAACAGGCTACCGTTGCCGAGCCTTGGATCACACGGACAGCGCCAGCAAGGACAAAACACGCAACGGCAATAGGCAAGCCTGCACCGATTAATGAATCACCTAATGCAGGGCCAACACCGGAGTCAACAAGTACTTGCTTAAAGACACCACCAGCACCCGTTACCAATAAAATGATCCCCGCAGGTTGGATTGCCGCAGAGCAAACCTCCATGACTTTTTCTTTATTCATGCCATAGCGGAAACCTAAACCGTAAACAGCTAGCAGACACGCTAATAATAAAGCCGTAAATGGATGACCAATAAACTCAAGCCAATGCTCAAGCGTAGAGCCTTTTTCAACCAAGTGTGTTCCGATGGTTTTCAGGCCTACTAATACCAATGGGAACAAGACTAAAGATAGGCTAAACCCGAAACTTGGCATTTTGCCGTGATCCATCGTTGGTGCTTGGTAATCCGCTGGGATATCAATACTGACGTGTTTACTAATAAAACTGCCAAAGAGTGGACCTGCCAATAACATACCGGGTATTGCCGCACACAGACCAATTAAGATCATCCAGCCATAGTCGGCGCCCATTTGTGAAGCGACCAACATTGGTGTAGGCCCTGGGAGTAAGAACGCAGCCGCAGCTGCTACCCCTGCAAACAACGGAATAGCCATGCGAACAACATTATGACCTGTGCGGTTTGCTACAGCGAATACCACCCCAATCAACAGCACGATCGCAACATCAAAAAATAGTGGTAATGCACAGATTAAACCGGCGATCCCTACAGCATAATGCGCTCTTTTCTCCCCAAATAATTGGAGTAGTTTTGTCGCAACCTGATCGAGCGCGCCTGTTTCGTGTAAAATTTTCCCAAACATGGCGCCAAGTGCGACAACGATAGCCAAGAAACCGAGTGTTCCTGCCATCCCTTTTTGCATCGTTTCTGTGATGTCTTGCACTGGCATACCTGAAAATAATCCAGCGCCGATAGAGACAATCATCAATGCAACAAAAGCATGTAAACGGGCGTACATGACAAGAAACAGTAATAAAACCACAGAGCCGACCGCAGTCAGAACGAGTGTCAGTGTGCTTAATGCTTCAACTGGGGTGTTCATGAATTGCCTCCAGAAACAATTTGATGAATAGCCGTACGTGTATTTTCAATCACTTCATCAAGTGATGGGCGAATATCGACAACATGAACATCCTGTTCTTCTGATGTAGGCTCTTGCAGTGCCTGAAATTGTGATACCAACATTTCAGGCTTAAAGAAGTGCCCTTTACGTGCTTTGAGGCGATTTTCAATGAGCTCAGCATCCCCTTTCAGGTAGATAAAATAGAGATTCTTATTACCTTCTCTTAACTTATCGCGATAACTTTTTTTCAATGCAGAGCATACAACCAAAGAAATAGGGTTGGTTCGCTGCATTGCAAAAATGGCATCATTTAATGCTGCAAGCCAAGGTTGGCGATCTTCATCATTCAGTGCGTGGCCCAAAGCCATTTTTTGAATATTTGCTCTCGGATGCAGAAAATCACCATCTAAAAAAGCCGCATTTGTTTTTTGAGCGACACCGCTTGCGACAGCCGATTTACCGCTACCCGATACCCCCATAAAAACAAATGTATAATTTTGTGCTTGGGTATCACTCATGGGAAACTCCTCAGGTGTTAAATAAAAAAGGTACGCTTATTTTTTGTTTACCGATGATAGAAACCGAATTGTTACCGGTAACAGTTACCAGTAACATTATCAGCAGTGCGGCTATTTTTAGCAATTATCTTGATAGGGAAATAAAGAGATCTGTGATGCCTCTCTCACTAATATGCTGCATCACTTTTTAATTTCAAATACTTTCACCGGGCAGTAACTCAAAACCAACATCAAATAACGTTTGTGGTAACTTTTTACCATTAATGCGCGCGAGCAGTACTTCGGCGGCCTTACGCCCCATGCTATCCCGAGGGGTTAAAACACTGGCTAATTTCGGCGTCATGACTTGCCCAACATCATGACCGTGAAAACCTGATATTGCCAAATCTTCAGGAACTTTAATGCCAAGACGCTGGCACTCAAAAATAGCACCGATGGCAAGGTCGTCGTTGGTACAAAATAAACCATCTGCCTCGGGGTATTTTTCTTTGCACTCATGAAGTAACTGAGCGCCTAATGAATAAGAAGAGCTTGCTTGCGTCATCACATTACGAGGCTCCAACCCCGCATCACGCATCGCTTGCTCATAGCCTTGTAGCCGAATAAAGGTCCGTTCATCATATCGAGCGCCAAGATACACCACATGTTGGCAGCCACGCGCTAACATAGCTGCTGTCATCTGCCGTGAGGCTTCAAAGTTATCAATACCGACAGCAACATCTAAACACGGAGAGACGCTATCCATGATCTCAACCACAGGGATCCCCGCGGTCTTCAACATTCTAAGCGTGCGATCAGTATGGGTACGCTCTGCTAAGATCACACCGTCAATATTGTAAGAAAGTAGAAAAGTTAAGCGCTCCTCTTCTTTTTCAGGAAGGTAACCATAGTGTGCTAGCATGGTTTGATAACCATAATGGTCAGTCACTGTTTCAATACCGCGGATCACTTCAGCAAAAACTTGGTTGGTCAGCGACGGCAACAGAACACCAATCGCATGGCTGGTTGCATTAGACAGCAAATCGGGGGCCTTATTGGGAATATACCCTAACGCTTCCACCGCTTGAGCAATTTTACCGCGTAACACTTCAGAAACCTGCTCTGGGTTTCGCAAAAAGCGACTAACTGTCATTTTCGTGACACCGACTCTGTCGGCAACATCCTGTAGTGAGGGTCTTTTTTTCTTCATATATTCCGTGTTTCTAACTTACGCAAGTGCGAGTGACTATGTTCAGCGATCTTTGTATGGATAGCAATGTTTGTTACTGATTTACATCACAGAATAGCGGAGTTTTCCGACTAATGTCTCTTTTGTTATTGACTCCTTAGTATGACTCCGTTAACTTCCGCGCTATATATCAATAAATATAACGAAATTTCTTTTTAGCACTATGGGAATCAATCGTAGACTCTTTATTCAATCCTGCGCGGCGTTAGCGGCACTCGCTTATTTGCCTGCTTATGGGCGCATTGAACAAGCGTTGTTTGGTGTATTACCACAACCAAACAAAATCCAGCGTGTAATGAGTTCTGGTCCACCTGCAGATTTACTGCTATTTGCTTTAGCCCCTGAAAAAATGGTTGGATTCTCATCCATTCATTTGCAAAAAGGGCATGACGAACTATTTGCTCAACAATGGCGAGATTTGCCTATTTATGGTCGCCTAGCAGGTCGAGGAAGTACGCTATCTTTGGAAAAGCTGCTCGATTATAACCCACAGTTAATAATTGATACTGGAAATATTGATGACACTTATCGCTCTCAGGCGGCGAAACTTGCCAAACAAACAGGCATTGCTTATTTACTGATAGCCGGAGGGCTACAAGATTCACCACAGCAATTACTTCAACTCGGTGAGACCTTAAATGTACCGCAGCAAGCTCAAACGCTCAGCACACTTGCCAAACACTATTTGCAAGACGCGAAACAATTCGCCATACAACACCATGCGAATGCCCCCAGTTTCTACCTAGCTAGAGGCGCCAAAGGTTTACAAACAGGCACCCGAGGCTCTATTCATACTGAAGCCATAGAAATATTAGGTTTCCGTAATGTCGCCGATATTCCTAATTTTAGGGGGCTAACAGAGGTTTCAATGGAACAACTGTATGATTGGAACCCCGATATTATTATTACTCAATATCAAGAAGCCGAGGAATTTATTCGCCAATCCGCGTTATGGAAAGGGTTAACGGCGGTTGCCACTAACCAATTACTGACCTTTGGAGGAATGCCATTTGGTTGGCTTGATGGCCCCCCAGGAATTAACCGCCTCTTAGGCATGCGCCGGTTACAAAGCCATTTTGATCAACAAATCGAATCCACCATACGCGATGACATCAAACAATTTTTCCATCTGTTTTATCACTCATCGGTGACTGATACGCAAATTGATAGATTGATGGAATTATCATGAGTCGCACAATCAAACCGTTACTTCTTGTTATCGTTTTTATCGGCGCCCTGATCATTGCATTAATTAGTGGTAAGTATTCACTTACGCTTAATCAGCTCATTGATTTAGTTGTGTCTGAATTTACCTCACAAACTCTCGCCGATGACCCACGCAATGCCACTGTTTTTTGGCAAATACGTTTTCCTCGCACACTCGCCGCGATGGTGATTGGAGGAGGACTGGCGATTGCAGGAGCGGCTTATCAGGGAATGTTTCGAAATCCATTAGTATCACCCGATATACTTGGGGTTTCAGCGGGGGCTGGGGTAGGTGCTGTTATTGGTATATTTTTAGGTCAATCGCTGCTCTACATTCAACTAGCCGCCTTTGTTGGTGGGCTATTGGCAGTATCTTTAGTGTGCCTAATTGCCCGAATGGCGCGCCAGCATGACCCCATTTTATCTCTCGTCTTAGTTGGTGTTGCGATCAGCGCCTTATGTGGTGCAGCCATCTCTTTAATAAAAATTCTTGCAGACCCTTATACCCAATTGCCTTCTATCACCTTCTGGCTATTAGGCGGGCTTTCATCCATCACCCAAAGCGACCTACTGTCTGTGTTGCCCATTATGTTGGTTGGCATTATACCACTGTTACTGTTGCGCTGGCGCATGAATTTACTGAGTCTATCTGATGAAGAAGCGAAAAGTTTGGGGATCAATGTCAGCTTAATGCGAACAATATTTATTATTTCAGCAACATTGATTACCGCCAGTGCGGTATCCATTGCAGGGATCATCGGTTGGATTGGCTTAATCGTTCCGCATATCACCCGAATGATAGTGGGCGCTAACTTCCGCTATCAACTCCCTGCCTCAATGGCTATTGGAGCCATTATGTTACTCATTACCGATACACTCGCTCGCACTATTGCTTCCATTGAGCTTCCACTCGGCATATTAACTTCAGCGGTCGGTGCCCCTTTCTTTTTGGCAATCCTTTTACAAACACGGAGTGCCAAATGAACCTAATCAGACTGGAAAATGTGGCGATTGGCTATCATCATCAAGCCATTATGACAAAAATTAATTTCGCGTTACAAGCTGGCGCGATGACCTGCCTTCTCGGTGCGAATGGGTGCGGCAAAACAACGCTAATGAAAACTTTATTAGGGCTTCTTCCTGCTCTTGAAGGTCACATTTTATTAAAAGAAAAGTCTCTCACCTCTTATAAACCGGCTGATATAGCGAAAGTAATTGCTTACGTACCTCAAGCTCATGATACCCCGTTCACTTTTACTGCCATAGATATGGTCATGATGGGGCTGACGCCTCACCTCTCACTCTTTTCTGTTCCCGGCGCCAAAGAACGCGTACTCGGGCTAGAACAACTAAAAAAGCTGGGGATTGAGCATCTTGCCTCGCGTTTATACAGCACCCTCAGTGGGGGAGAAAAACAGTTAGTATTGATAGCCCGAGCCTTAATCCAAAAACCAATCATGTTAATTATGGATGAGCCCGCCGCGAGTTTAGACTTTGGTAACCAGATCCGTTTATTGAAGCAAATTGAACAATTAAAAGCAGATGGGATCACTGTTCTCATGTCGACTCATCACCCACAACATGCTGCCGCCATTGCGGATAATGTTATCTTACTGGATAAACATGCTGGCGTAAGACAAGGCTCTGCCGAAAGTATGTTAACACTTACCAACCTAGCAAGGCTCTATTCTATTGATGAAGAGAGTATTGCCGCTCATTTTCAGCTTCCAGCTCATTTTACTCGCTAAGGTGAAAGTTATGCTTATTGACCAATTAGATTTTGCTCAGATGTACCAACAACATATGCAACAAGCCCAGCGTTCACGCAAAGAGCCTGAGCATTGGGATAAAAAAGCGCAAAAAATGGCACAAACCTGTGCAAACCCACAAGATCCCTACTTAATTCGTTTTCGTGAACTCATGGATTTTACTGGTGCAAAAACCTTATTGGATGTCGGATGTGGGCCGGGCTCTGTCTGTTTGGCACTGGCAAAGCATTTCACCACCATCATTGGTATTGATTACAGCCAAGGTATGCTTGATGCTGCCCAAGAGCGTGCGAAAGCAATGGATATCAATAATGTTCGATTTGAACAATTAGCATGGGAAGATAACTGGGCGCAATTACCTAAAGTCGATATCGCCGTCGCTTCACGGTCCACTTTAGTCGATGACCTTAAAACAGCCTTATTGAAGCTCAATCGCCAAGCAAACTTACGTGTTTACACCACGCATACTGTAAACCCAACCTTTATTGATGAAAATATCATCCAATTTATTGGTCGGGAAGTCGTTCGCTTACCGACTTACATCTATGCGGTGAATATTTTGCATCAAATGGGAATAAATGCGCGAGTCGATTTTATTAACAGCCCAGATAAAGGCGGATTTAAACAGGTTGAAGATTTTGTCGAAAGCGTCAATTGGTCACTCAAAAATCTCTCTGATGAAGAGATTGCAAAATTACACCAATATTACGACCTGCAACTCGCGTCAGGAAAGCGCATTCCCTATCCTGCGCGCAACTGGGCCATGGTGTCATGGGATGTTGTTGATGAAATGAGTCTAACATTATGATTTATTTACCCGATAGTTTTATCGACCAGCTACTTCTTGATGATATTCAATATGGCGATTTAACAACACGCTCTTTAGGCCTGCATACTCAAGCAGGCACAATGACATTGGTTTCGAAACAGGGTGGGTGTATCAGTGGTATTGATATTGCCTCACGCATGCTAAATAAACTCGGTATTGATTTTCAAGCTAATTATCGTGATGGCGACGTGGTTCCAGAAAATAGCTGCTTAATAAAAGCCTCTGGAACAGTAGAAGCCCTTCATCAAGCATGGAAAGCCGTACAAAACGTCCTTGAATGGTGCTGCGGTGTTAGTCACTACACCCACCAAATGGTCAGTCTCTTAAAGCGTTATCAACCTGATGCCCAACTTGCCTGTACAAGAAAAACGGTGCCGGGAACAAAGTTACTTGCATTGACCGCTATTATTGCTGGCGGCGCTATTATTCACCGAGCAGGGAGTGCGGAAAGCATTCTATTGTTCACCAACCATCGTCGTTGTCTTGCCGACCCCGATGATTGGCACTCGCATATTCATACACTTAGGGAAGCCGCCCCTGAAAAACAGATTATTGTTGAGGCAGATAATAGACAACAAGCGACACTCGCCATTGAGGCTGGCGCCGATATTGTTCAATTAGATAAATTCAGCCCAGCACAAATCCGCCAATTGCATCAACAAATACAAACACAAAATCGTTTATGTCGGCTATCTGCGGCTGGAGGGATCAACTTACAAACAATAGAGGCGTATGCGCAAACAGGCATTACATTGTTTGTCACATCGGCTCCTTATTACGCTCCCCCCAGAGATATCAAAGTAAACATTTTCACAGGATAGACCTAATTTAAACGAACCCTATGTTGCAAAGGGTTCGTTTTCTCAATAAACGACGCACATCGTTATATAAAAAACAACATATCGATTTAGGCAAATTGGAATTTTATGATGAAAATAAAACAGATCACTTATTTAGTTGGGATGGCACTATTTACTACACACAGCTTTGCAGCCACCTCTGAAAAATTAGCTAATCGTGATGTGATGAGTGTTTGGAGTACACCACTTGCAGCCGATGAAAACATCATGACTCAAGCGCAAATGAAGCAGCTGAATAAAACAAATGTTGCTCAAGCGCTTAGTACAATGCCTGGTGTAGTGATCCAAAAATCAGGTAATCGTAATGAAACTCAAGTGAATGTCCGTGGTTTTGATAGTCGCCAAGTACCTGTGTTTTTTGATGGTATCCCAACTTATGTTCCTTATGATGGAACATTAGATCTTGGGCGTTTTATGACCAGCGAACTCGCTAGTGTTGAGTTGTCGACAGGCTATACGTCATTGTTACAAGGCCCCAACTTGATGGGTGGCGCCATAAACTTAACGACCGCCACACCTAAAAAACCTTTAGAGGCCAATATCAATCTAAATCAAGGCTTTGCTCGCGGCGCTGATAATGCGCGCAATATCAGCGCTCGTTTAGGCGGTCGTAACGATCTTGGCTTTATTCAGCTCAGTGGTAGTCAATACAAACAGCGTTTTATGGGGTTGCCTGATTCGGCTGATAATAACCCATTAGCCGGTAGTCACGGTCGTCGAACTAATTCAGCCACAGACGATAAGCGTTTAATGTTAAAGATGGGCTGGACGCCACGCGACGCTGATGAGTATGTGGTCACTTATTTAAAACAAGATGGCGATAAAAATAGCGCCCCCAGTGCTGATAATAAAAAACAGCAAATTTGGCAGTGGCCAGAGTATAACAAAGAGAGTATTTACTTTAATGGTACGACCCAAGTTACCAATGATATTGCGCTGCAAAGTCGGCTCTATCACGACAAATTCAAAAATACGCTCCATCAATACAAATCAGTTCAGGATTATCGAGCAGGCAAATACAATTACAGCCACTATGACGATTACAGTAATGGTGCCGATATGCGTATCGATTTTACCCTTCGTGAAATAGACATGCTGTCGTTCGCTGCCCACTGGAAAGAAGATATCCACCGCGCACGTAGTAATAAAATCGTTCCTTATGATCGTTATAAAGATCAAACTTGGTCAATCGCCACTGAATACCAATGGGTTGCAACCGATCAGCTTGATATCATTGGTGGGCTTGGCTACGACTGGCGCAATAGTGATGATGGGAAGCGTTATTTATACAATAAACAAAATGTCGTTACTGGGATTGAAAGCTATGAAGATAACCGCCAACGTGCCTTCAATTGGGAACTTATGGCCCGTTATCATCGAGCAAACAATGATACGGTACAATTTTCAGTGTCAGATAGAAGCCGTTTCCCAACCCAAAAAGAGCGCTACACTAAAAATAAGATGAAAAACAATGATAGTTTTATCATCAACCCGCATCTTGATGCAGAGCGTGCTTTAACATTTGATCTCACTTATAAAGGCTACCTCACCGCCGATTGGTCCTACAATGCTAGCGCTTATTATAATCATGTCTCTGATGCCATCATGGCACACTACATACATTATGACCCCGCCGCGGGCAGCGACGTTTATCAAAATCGTAATAGCGGTAAGGTTAATTATGCTGGGATTGATTTAGGCAGTCATGGCCAAATTACTGACTGGATGGCTGCGGGTTTAAGTTATAGTTATATTCATGCTGACCCAAAACACGATAGCGTAAAACATGTTGCAGAATTACCAACACATAAAGCGTTCGTTTGGATTAAGTTTATGCCTAATGAACCATTTAGCATTACAGTAACAGAAGAAGCAAGAAGTTGGGCATTTAATTATATTGATAGTAATGAGAAAGTTAGGGGTTTTGCAAAAACGGACATTCGCTTTAATTATGATCTAGGTCATGGAATTTCTATAAATTCGTCAGTGAATAATTTATTTGATAAGTCATATCAATATACCTCTGGATATATTGAAGAGGGTCGTAATTACTGGTTGGGATTTGAATATAACTATTAACCATCAATTAATTTAGGTAAGAGGTTCATCTCTTACCTAATAATTAAATAGATAATAAGACTTATATTAAATCACTATTTTCAAATAAAATTTAATAATATAGGTGCTTGTACTTAGGATTCGTCTTAATAATATTTAATCTCTTAAGCCCATTATCATAGCCAAACCTATATTTTAGTGATATATGGTTTTTTACACATATTTAATGCTATATACAGATATATAATTCTAACTTTACATAATTATACATTACACAACTCTGTTTTATCAGCTATATCTATATATTTAAGTCTAAACTCATCAAAGTCTCATAGCGCAATACTTGAAGTTAATTGATTCCGTATTTAGACTATAGGAATTATAAATATTCATAAAAATATACTTTTACTAATACTTTTAGATTTTAGAAAATTATTCAGTTTTTATCATGATTTCGCCGTCTTAGGATTAGAAATTAGAGAGAGCAACCGTGTTCATGAAAAATAGCAAAGACTATCTCATAAATAATAAATTTATTTTTGAGACAGGTAAGAACTTCATTTTTATAAAGAATGAAGTTGATAAGTTCGTTGAGTTATCAAAGCCTGCATCACGACTATTGAATGAAATCATCATACTTAACCAAAAATCCAAAATTGCTACAAGAGAAGAGCTACTGATAAAAGTTTGGGAAGAGTATGGCTTAGTAGGTTCAAACAATAACTTAAATACTTATATTAGTGAAATAAGAAAGAAATTTGAGTTGATCGGTATCGACCCAAAATCTATTGTTACCGTTCCTAAAAAAGGATTTCGTTTTGATTGTGACGCCTTAGAAACCATCACTGATGAAAACGATACGCCATATTTGCCAGAAGAAGAGATAGTCGTACTAAATAGCAGTGATGTTACTTTAGGTTTAGATGATTATGAACATTCCGTTACGCATTCTTCACAATATAGTGAAAAAAATGCTGAAGAAGCAACAACTCATTTTGTTGATCAGAAATCAATTATAGAAGAGCATCTTCATCAACCACGACAAGATAATTCGATATCAGAATTATCATCAACCGTACAAGAAGAGCCACAACTGCTCAAAATACAGAATAAGGGTAAGTTTAAAAATAACCCTATTTTGTTCGCTTTGATTGCAATGTCATTATTTTTGTTCATTTTTGTTTTCTATTACACCACTAATTCTAATGCAAGCATGGAAGTAAATAGCTACATGACAGTCAGTGAGCGAGACAAATGTTTGATACAAATACCTATTAATCTCATTGAAAGCTCAACAAAAGATAGCATCGATTTTGTGAATAAAAAACTTGATAAATATAATGTAAATTGTCAAGAGCCTAAGCGTGTTATCTTACTTTCAGAGCCGAATAGTATTCAGTCTGTTGATAAAAATATATCCCTTAGTATTTGTAAGGAAAAAAAGGCTCAATATGACTGTGTATCAATCAATGATCAGAGAATTTAAATGAAAAAATATATTCTATTGTTTTTATTTGTTTTTATTTCGGCTGTGGCAACAACAACATTTATCTATAATAAAGATAATGATGTGAATATTTGTAACTCTGATATTTTATGGATAAAAGATAACGGTACCGATGATGGGATTATGCTGAAGTCAAAAACCAGTGTACTCGTCGCAGATGATAATACCGGAAGAATGAATATGTATGGTTATATCAAGGAGAATAATATTTTTTATCGCCTTGATAGAGCGCTCTATTTTAGCTACCACGCGATTGATAAAAATAACCATTATTCGATACGGTTTAAATCGTTATCGATCACAAGTTCAGATAACGTTCCTCAAAAGCTGTTTGCAAACTTTATTCAGCTTGAAGAAGAAAAAATACACTATTATATTAATTTAACTAAAATGGATGATAATATTTACATTATCAAAGATGAAGCCTACTCATCATTTACTTGCCATGCTGATAAATAGAAAAAGCCTACTTAGAAAAAGTAGGCTCAGCCGTGAAAATTTCAGAAAAACACTCAAAAGGGTTAATAACTAAGGCCCAAATATGGCTACTTGTGGAATGCCATCCTGACCGATCGTTCCACGAAACATTCCCTTCGTATTGAATTGCATAACAAAATTACCTTTGCTATCTATCGCAATGATACCACCCGTACCACCCATATTTTTCACAGAGTTTAAAGTATTCATCACCGCTTCTGCTAACGGTGTATTACTGTATTTTATTTGTGCCACAACATCATAAGCGGCCACTCCACGAATAAAAACTTCACCTAACCCCGTGGTAGAAATTGCAACTGTATTATTATCAGCATATGTTCCTGCCCCAATAATAGGCGAATCCCCAATACGACCGTAATGCTTATTGGTGCTGCCACCTGTAGAGGTTGCCGCAGCAACATTTCCACGGCTATCTACAGCTACTGCACCTACCGTGCCATATTTATAATCATAAAGCAGAGGATCTTCAAATAAGGCAGCATTTAGCCCTTTTTCTTGATCAATTTTATGGCTAATTTCTTTGACTTTTTTTAGCTGTTCAAGTCTAGATTCAATAATAAAATAAGAAGGATCAACGAGTTCCAACCCCTCAGCTTTTGCAAATTGTTCTGCACCGGTACCACCCATCATAACATAAGGGCTTTTGGTCATAACTTTATAAGCCGCTATAATTGGATTTTTAATGTTAGAAACCCCAACGACGGCCCCCGCGGTATGGTCACGTCCATCCATAATGGAAGCATCCAGTTCTACTTTATTATCCGTGGTTAAAGAAGCGCCTTTACCCGCGTTATATAATGGAGAATCCTCCATGATGATCACAGCGGCCTGTACAGCCTCAATACTGTCTCCACCTTTTGATAAAATTTCATACCCTGCTTGCAAAGCTTCTTTCAACTTTAATTCATGTTCTTTCTGTAATTGAGGTATAAGTGATTTTTCTGTTATATCACCAGCTCCTCCATGAATTAATAACCTAAAATTATTATTTTGTTGAGACATTGCAAAAGAAAATGGGAATAATAAAATAAAAAAACTCAGAAAAAGCGCTAGTATTTTATGTATATAGAATATTTTTTTCATTCGAAAACCGTGTAAACTAATTACCAAATATTACTCTTTCTGAGTTTTAGACCGGAAATAACTAAGATGAGTCGTTTATAACGTTGTTGTACGCTGTTCTAAAGGCATAGAAAACTCGTCCAGCACTCTCCAAGTTACTTTCGCGCCACTAGGAACAGATTTATTTTTCAGTTTAAACCTTTGCTCTCCTTTAGGAATCAATGGTTTAAATGTTTCATTTCTATCAATCTCAATAGAATTCACTGAAATATCTTCGAAAGTCATATATATAGGTGAATTATTTGTAACAATAAGTTCATTATTCTCCACCCTAAATTGTAATTTATCCAACTCTTCTTTAATTCTATAATATTCGAGCTGTTTTGGTCGGTAATATACTTTAAAATTCATCACGCGTACTACCGATAACTCAGAATTATGCTCGACATTATCACCCTCCTTTGGTACTTCAGAGGTTGGTATTGCTCTAAATTTAGCGATATATACAGACTCTCTGTCTTTGGGCATTTTTGACACATCACCAGCAAAGATAACTCGCCAATAATAGCGAGTTTTACCCTCTAATTTGTGTAATGGTGGCGTAATAATGAAAGGGATTTCTTCAGTATTACTATTCAATAAAGTAATGCCCGTATTCGTATCTAATGCTTCCATAGAGCCTTGGATCAGATAAGGGAGACTCTCTTTATTCCGTAAAGAAATAGAGATACTTTTATTACCTTCAACATAAGTACTCCGTATTAACTGAAAGCTAATACTATCCGGAATGTTACTATATGCAGATGTCATCGACAAAAAGAATAGAGCACCTAAAATAAATATTATCTTGCCTAGCTGTCTCATATTACTCTCTTAAACTATTAATGCTTAATATTGATCAAACCTTAGTATACACTAGTAATTCAACTCTTCCTTTGTACTTACCAGGTTTTACATCACGATTCTTACACATTAACCAACGTATGTTTAAGTTATCATTTTCAGCTTGCGCATTTTTGTTTAGTGGAATATCTGAATTATCAAACTTAATTAAATTTGATTGATTCGTTGCGTCGCAACTCAGCGCAGGGATATTACCACCATCAAAATATGGTGCCCCTATAACCCAAGGTTTTACTGTACTCTTCTCACCTGAATCAATTTGTTCTAATTCCAGCTTCGTTAAATTGTCACCTTTGGCTTCACCCATTCTCGGGATTGCAGACATATATAACGGATTCCCTTGCCCGCTACAGTTAAATGTTAACCGCGATTCTAATGGGATTGAATCAGCACGACCAAAAGTTTCGTGGAATACAGTACCACTTGCTGCACTTATACGACAAACTCGGGCTATTTTAACATTGGTAATAAAGCGAACCTTTATCTCCCCATCAGCTTTAAAACCTTTATGTCCTCCTAGGGTTACAAGCCTAAAGGCACTATTATCCATTATAAAGTCACCAGGAACCGCTTTTCCATTTAAATAGACTTCTAAAGGCTTAGCAATAGAAAACTGAACATGTTTGGTTCCACCATAGCCTATAGTTATTTTACCTGGTGGAATATAACATAAATTTAAACCTTTGGTATCTTTTCGGTCAACTGTGATAAGGTTTGCTATCGGTTCACCAAGAACACCCGAATATGATGTCTTTAACCCTTGAGTGCCGTTAGGTAAGTTTAAATTGATATCAACTTTAAAGCTAGGAACAACCCACGCGAATAAACCAGAAGCGTCTGTGTGTTTCATTTTAAAAGCAAATTTTTGACCCCGACCTAATACCGTATGTTCTGATGCATTAAAGGTCTCTGCTCTGCAACGACCTGAATAGTCAGAGATACCGACTATTGCGAACTCATCATCCCATTCTCTATTGTGAAGCCTTGAATCAGGGTAGCTCGGTTTATATTCAGGATATTGGGTATAAATACCATACTCTGGAGGCCCCATCGTAATCGATGTCACCCCCATCATCCTTGCTTCAAGTAGATGAGGTGTTCCCACAGGAACGTCATCATCTAGGTCAATCATACCATAGAGCTGTACAATCATTTGACCTGCCTGCATTGGACCTTCAGCATGCGCATTAGAAAAAAGCATCCCTATCGACATAGCTGATAAAGAAATCGCTTTCAAACATTTAGAAATACTTTTACTCATAACTGAACCTACCTTAACAAATATACAGTCAATCATTTATAATGCGCTAATTCATCTCATGTTCATTTTGAACGCTATCAATAAAATAAATGATTTACTTTTTAGTGTATTAATAACAAGCTAGCGGCATTCTGCAGCAAGAGTACGAACAGGCTGCGTACTTGTTGTGATAACTTTATCTAGGCCGGTGAATTTCAATACACAATGTTGTTCTTGACCACTTCCCCAGCTAATATTTAATGTACCTGAATTAGGTAATCCACTCATAAATAGCTTATTATTATCACCTACAATACCTGTATTTTCTTCTACCACGTTACTTTCTACTAATGTAGCGATGGCTCCAAAAGGTACTGCACTTCCATTTGCCATACGTATATTAAAGAGCACCTGATAACCCACTTTTGTATCGAATTTAGCCTTAACAAAAGCCCCAGCCGATGGATAAATAGTCTTGGTTGTCTCCTTCAGCATGACATCATCAGGTAAAGTATTCACATCTAGGGTCACAATATTAGAGCTATAAGGTGTTGCATATGGATATAACGCATAACCTTGCCCGTTAACAACGGTATTTTGGTTATTCGTTTTTGTTCCTTTTGCTTCTGGAGCCTCAATAATAATACCACTATCACCAATTGTACGGCTAAACAGCACTCCGCCTTCGTGTAATAACATTCCACCGGACAAGCTACCATTCACAGACTGGTTATTTTTTGAGTAATTATAACCCGCAGATATGCCAAAATTAGGCGCAGAGTAACTAGAGCTTAGCGTACCGCTTCCACCAACTCCTTTATTTCCATATGCTTGAGAAATTCCATAAGAGAAACTACCATCTCTGGAAGTACCACTGATCCCTACCTGTTGGTTAATATAACCATCATTATCTTGACTGTAAGAATATGTACTATACATATTCTCTATTAATTCATTATTAGAGAATATACTAAATGGAATATCTACGTTGATAGATATTTGTCTGTTCTCAGGCCAACTTTCTTTATCTTTAATACGGTCAATGCTGTAGTTTACTGAGTAGTTAACTTTTTTAAATGAACCATTATATCCTATGGATAATTGTTTCACTTTCCTATCTATTTCCCAATAGTCATAAATACTACCGGAGATATAAACACTTCCGTACTCCCCTAACGACTGTCTTAGTGCCGTCGTGAAGCTACTACGTTGACGTTGATTTAACCACGGTGCCACATTATCTTTTAGCTTATGGTCATAGTTATTAAAATCAGCAAAACTAAAATACGAACGAGTTGAATAACGTAAAGCTGTCAAGTCAACAGATGTCCCTGTCGATGCCATACTTTTTGAATATCTTATTCTGAATGACTGCCCTGAACGATCACCAAGATTACCATCCATATTTGCTGTCGCATGGGTGATATCTGCAGATAACGCCCCAAATGTTCCCAAAGATATTCCAAGACCTGCCGCAGCAGAAAAATAGTCTTTAGCCATCAATAGCCCACCGTATAGTGTGCTATTTGTAGGTAATCCGTAAATAAATGACCCTAAAAAGAAATCAGATTCTCTAGAGGTTTTGGTATATCCACCATCATAACGACCTACAACGGCCTCATATTTATAACCACCAGGACGAAGCATCACAGGTAAAGATGAGAAGGCAACTGTTGATGTTTTCTCAGTACCATTCTCCTCTTTAATGGTGACATCTAAGTCACCCGCGTTTCCTGTAGCGTAAATATCTTTGATGACAAACGGACCAGGGGAAACATAAGTTTGATAAACAATATAACCATTCTGGCGGATAGTGACCATTGCATTTGACTGCGCGATACCTCTAACTTCAGGTGCAAAACCTCTCATACTACTAGGTAACATTTGCTCATCAGATGCAATTTTCATCCCTTTCAATGGGACGGCATCAAAAACATCACTTCCTGAGCTGATTTCCCCGACAGAAAAAGTGGATTTGATAGAATGTAGTGCACGCATAACATAAGTGTTAGAGAAACTCGTTTGGTCTTTTTCTCCCTTAGACTTACTATATGCTAAATTTGATCTTAACCTCCAAGGTCCTGCATTTAACCCTGCACGGATGTTCGCAAACATATTTTCATTTTTAATTATTTCATTTGCGTCATTTCTGCTTTTGTTACCACTGACAAAATAATTAAAAAATAATGCAGGAACACCATCATCTAATAAGCTAGGATCGATATAACCTTGTACTGTAGTGGCATAGTGAATTTGGTCACTTAGTTAGAGGTGATATCATCACCTCATAAGTTAACAGGTGACACTATGACAAAACGTACAAGACGACTATTTAGCGCAGAATTTAAGTTAGAAGCAGCGCAGTTAGTCCTAGACCAAAACTACTCAGTGACTGAAGCAGCCCAAGCCATGAATGTGGGCAAGTCCACTATGGATAAATGGGTTCGCCAGCTCAGAGAAGAGCGCCAAGGAAAAACACCTAAAGCTTCACCGATGACCCCTGAACAAATAGAAATTCGGGAATTAAAAAAGAAGTTGGCTCGCCTTGAAGAGCATAATGAAATATTAAAAAAAGCCACGGCTCTGTTGATGTCGGACTCACTGAACAATTCTTGATAATCAAGAAACTCAAGCAGAGCTACAGCGTAAAAACATTATGCGAAGTCTTCAATGTTCATCGAAGTAGTTATCACTATTGGCTTAAACGCCCAACGGTAATTAATGCTGAAACAGTAAAACTGCGCAGCTTGGTCAGTGAGGCTCATGCCGCAAGCAATGGCTCTGCGGGTGCGAGAACCATTGCAGATATAGTCACAAATCAGGGTGTAAATCTGAGCCGATACCGAGCGACAAAGCTTATGAGAACGCTTGGGTTAGTGAGTTGCCAAGTACCAAGACATCGTTACCGAAAAGCTTCACAAGAACATATTGAAGTTCCAAATCACTTAGGTCGTCAGTTTGCGGTTACTGCGCCAAATGAAGTCTGGGCTGGCGATGTTACGTATATTTGGACAGGTAATCGGTGGATGTATTTAGCGGTTGTTATCGATCTTTTTGCCCGCAAAGTGATTGGTTGGTCGATGTCGTTATCACCTGATTCTAGGCTAACAGGCAAAGCTCTTTCGATGGCTTATGAGTCTCGTGGTAAGCCTAAAGGTGTCATGTTCCACAGCGATCAAGGTAGTCACTATACCAGTCGTAAATACCGCCAATTATTGTGGCGTTTTCAAATAAAGCAGAGTTTATCGCGCCGAGGAAATTGCTGGGATAATGCGCCGATGGAGCGCTTCTTTAGAAGTCTGAAAACGGAATGGGTGCCAACGGTGGGTTATCGTAGCTTTGCTGAGGCTCAACAAGAGATCACTCGCTACATCATTGGATATTACTGTCAACTCAGGCCACATCAGTATAACGGTGGTCTAACTCCCAATGAGTCAGAACGATTATATTGGGAAAACTCTAAAACAGTGGCCAATTTTAGTTGACCACTACATACCTTGTTATCCATAGCTATTTGAGGAATAGTTAACGTTAATCTTAGGTTTTGGATGTTAGGTGTCACCGTAGCATCTGGAATATATTTAGAAAGGTCTAAAATAGAGGTATCCGGATTAACGCCATTGAAACTCGGTAAAGTTTTAGTAGCCACGCCCCAGTCCTCCAAAAGTTTTGGAGTAAACTCGGGAACAACCTCACCTTGAGGGTTTAATTTAAAATTAACTTTTTTACTACCCAGAATATTACGGTTTACTTCAACAGTGATCAAATACTCACCAGGAGGCACACTATTCGTTGCAGTAAATTTAGATAAGTCAATCTGAGATGCGTCAACCCCCAACTGACTTTCTAACATTGTTGGATCAAAATAATCGTCACCATAGGAATATAGAGACAAAAAAATTAGTGACGATAACATACTTATTTTGAATAATTTCATTTCCATTTCACTGACCTTTATTTGCCTTTATATTCCCAAAGTTAATCGTTAATAATTTAGAAACTCTTAGATATATAAAGCTAAAGCACCTTTAAAATTTATTAATTATCAACAGATCCGTATTTATAGTGATATACATCAGTAGCAGAACCATAATCGTTCATAAAACGCCATCCACCGCTCATTTTCTCGCCATTAAATTTTATTTTATCTAAAACATATTTATTGAAGGGTGGAATTAGTATTGTTTCTTTTAACTCATTACCATTGTAAGTAAAATCGACAATAGTCATATTAAATGGAGTAGGATTATCAATAACCCATTTACCATTATTTTTATTGATAGTAATTTTTTCATAATCCGAGGTTTTAGGGGCGGATATACCTTCCGGCCGATAAAAAGCCTTGATAACAATCGCCGTTACAAATACAACACTCAGCTTATTTTCTTGTTCATTATTTTTTGATGTTGGCGGTATAGCTCTTGCCTTAAAGTAAAAGAGCGACTCTCTATCTTTAGGTAGATTAGAGTAGTCATTGGGTCTAATTCTTACTGAGTATCCACTATTAGCTTCGACTCTAAATAAAGGAGGTAAAACAATAAAATTATTATTCTGAGATTTTTTATCCTCGCCCAACATTGTTGTTTGAACAATGAGTGGATGATTCGAGTCATTTATAAGTTGAATATCTTGACTCACATCCTTATGTGAAAAAATAATTCTACTTTTATTTAGAGATATTCCATTCGCGAATACGCTGGATGTCATCAGTAATGCTATCAAGAACAGTATTTTTTTAAACATTAGAAAAACCAATTTAGTTAGTCAACCATATAAGTTAACGTGAACGTTGACTTGAATTGACCAATGTTTGCGTCAGATGCACAGTCTTTAACCCCATTCTTGCACATTAAATAGGCATAAAACTGTTTTTCCATGACATTTTCTTGAATATTGGTCCAAATTTTGTTTTTATTTTTATCAAAAAAGACATCATCAGCTTGCGTAGCTGTTTCTTTATCACTGATTCTTATAGCAAAAGTTCTCTCACCAGGATCATCTAAGAATCCATTATTTTCAACAACATAGTTACCATCTAAAGTAATATAATTATTAGCAAAGTCATTATTTTTACACTCCGCTAATTTAATCGAAAAAGGTAATTTAACTTTTCCCTCAGCGGAATCAGACTTTAATCTTGCCAAAGCGATTGAACCAAAATCAATGACATTCTGTGAAGTACCTTCAATAAGGATATCACATGTATTTTTAGGTACAGTCACATTAAATTCTATGTCTACCCCTTCTTTATCCTTTGCATTTGCATTTCCAAATAACATACACACGCCTAAAGTAACCGCAAATATAAGATTATTTCTCTTAAAATTCATTATAATAATTCCTTATTATGGTTGCTCTAACGTAATATCTATAGAGGAAAGCAACTCTCCAGGTTTTAAAGAACTTTCACCATCTAATTTAACCACACTAACTTCGAATAAATTTTCTGCTTTACCATTCCCTTTTATAGTAAAAGGTACATGTTCTGATTTTGAAAGTTCAACTATTTTGCAACTGGACTCATCGTCTTTACAAGACCATAATACAAACGCTGCATTTGTTATATTATTAGTGGGATAGATCTTATTCATGCTATTAACTTCAGTACCACTGCCCGAAGTTATTTTCATCAGATATGGTACACCCGCATTTCCATTAGAAAAATCAAAGCTATCACATTCATAACCAAATAAAAATTGCTTCACATGCGTTTTATCTGTAACAGCTTCTTTTATTGTGTTGGTCTGTATCGGTAAATTGAAAGTAACATCTAATGTAGGAGAGACAACTTTACAAGAGCCTTTAATGATATTACCTTTAACTTCAAATTTAACTGCATTTGCAACGCTATTAAAACCCAATAAAAACGGTAACGCTAGGCAACCAAGTTTGATGTATTTAAAGTATTTGGCCATCATATTTCTCCTCGCCACCTAGATCATTAATTACAACCCATGTAGCTTGCTTATTATTCAAACCTCCACCGACTGTATAGCTATAAGAACTATATGGCGCAATCATGGTATTCTTTTTCTGTAGGCTTAAACTGACCTTTTTTCCACCAACCACTAATCTATTTAGATTTATGTAGTAAGGAGAGTTATTTTCAACTACTACACCTGATGGAGAGGATTTGATCACTAACTTCTTATATGCATCTTCTATTGATATAGGTAAATTATTAGGACGATAGAATAATTTTATAATATTATTATAGCCAATATTGATACCCGCACCTGTTGCTGGTCCATTAGTTGAGGGGATCATAGTGCCTGTAAAGTAAAAAACTGTTTCTCTATCTACTGGTAGGCTATGAGGCTGTATAAATATTCTAATATCTTGGCTTTTTTTACTATCAACTTTAACTAAAGGTGGATAAATTGCGAAAGGAACATTTTTACCACCGTTCTCTTGGGTTATAGCAAATTTAGCAAGATAGTTAATACTCGTATTATTTCTTGCACTAATAGAAATGCTTTCCTCTCCTTGAGAATAGACTAATCTTGTAGCATTTAATCCTACTCCACCATTCGCAAATGACTGCGCGGAAATAAATGGTAAAATAAAAACAAACAGTAAAATTAACAATCGCAGATTATCTATCGAAAAATTCAAATTTCTTTGTTTTAGTTTTATTGTTTGCATTATCTAAACCTACATTTTCCATCTTCAATAATAAGAGGCTGTAAATAGCCTCTTATGCCATTATCTAAACTTTATCAGTATTAGTTATAAGATACAGAGAAAGTAACTGGTACGTTTAATGTATCAGGAGCAACACCTACTTGAGTCAGTAAAAGTTTAGCCAATACAGGAATTGTAGTGCTACCGTTAACATCTACAGCGTTAGAGAATTTCAGCTCTGTGTCTACGTTTGGTTTGATATCTTTACCACCTGAAGATAATGCAACTGCTAAAGATTTAGCACCTGTGTTTGCAAAATACTCTGGGAATAGTGGAGATTCTTTACCTTCTGCATGAACGAAAATAGCTGCATCTTCTGCTGCTGCTTTAGAACAGTTAGTCAGGATCAGGTTGAAGTTTTTATCTGAACCTAATTGGTCTTTAACATTCTTACCATTAGTTTGGTCAAGAGTAAAAGTACCCCAATCAATTACAGAACCTTCCGCAGTTGAAGCTACATCACAAGAAGCCGCACGTAATTGAGCTTTGAAACGTACTTCAGTGCTTTTTTTACCTACTTCACCAGCAGCTAATGCTGAACCAGCTACCATTGAACTTGCTAATACTGCGATTGTTACTAGTTTCTTGTTGAATAACATTTTAAATACCTCTGTATTTATAACATGTAGTAGTGAAAGACATTGTTATTTAATGTTCAAATTTAAATTCGTTACATCCTTGTAAATCCAGTCCTAAAATTTTGAATATAAACTTGAATAATCAGCATTAGCCTATTTAGCTAACACCATTAGGGTTAAAAAAATCCTTTTAATCCCCTTTTTAAAGGCAAGTCAAAAAAATTGACTCTAAAAAAGGCACTACCCTTTCTACTTACATACTCAAAAACACATATTAAGTAGTCGTATTTTTACGGTTCTAGTGGCTCTTGAATTTAACTTATTGTTAGCTTTCAGCTATCCAGTAATAGACTCCTGAGCACCGCCTATAGTAAAAAATAAAAATACTATTCCTATAAAGGAAAGTGATGGCCAATATAGAAATAGCTATATGGATAAAATTTTCAACCTAGTTAATTAGTCATTTCATTAACTATTAACTAGACAAAGATAATAGCCAACATCAGGAACATATTTAATGTTAGGAGTTTTCTTATATTTGAAAGATATCAAAATCTTTATCTAATTGCGTTTTCTCTAAAAGCAAAACGTAGTAGCATAATTATCTTTTTCAATATGAAGAATATTTCCAAACATCCTCATCAACTGGTTCCAATATTACCGCAACAATATCTTTTGTCAAAAACACAACAAAAAAGCACTACAAACAAAATATAATATTTACAAACACCAAGACAAAAGCACAAACAACCACAAAAGCTAAAAAATCATATTTTTAGCCATCAAAATTGGATTAATTTATATTTATAAAAGGTAAATAATTTATAAAAATTTACATTTGTATCCATTTGTTTGAAATAATTTCATTATATATAAAACTATAAAAAAGGAATATGCTGAAATAAAATTCTATATTTTATAATCTAACAATACTTAACACCAATTTGCACACAAAAGAAGATAATTAAATCTATGTGGTTGAATTGTTGTAAGATAAGTCTTAATTGACATTCACCCCAAATGTAACAGTTCTTTACTTTTCATGTCATCCGCTTTGAGTGTAATGATTACCCTTTGGTTTTATTTAGAATTTCACCAAGTGGCTATTTTTTAATTAAACTTACGGCATTACTTTACTTAGATACAAAGATGTATCTCCACTCAAAAGAATAATTTTTCAATAGCAATGTTCTATCTCTAATCGTTACCTTTAAAAAACCATGATAATCCTAAACATATCAACGCTGTTCTCCTATATAGATAGGGGAAACATGCCTCATATGCAGTCGCTTAGCAGTGAACGATGATATTCCTTTATCTAAGGGTGAAGTGAGAGAATATAAAGATATTCATCTATAAAGAAGAGATAGAAGTATTTCAAAGACTTCTCGCGGTATGAGTTTATAACTAGAAAAATAAAGTGATATGAAATTCAAGATTTATTTTTGATTATGTGGGTCACGGGCAGTGAAACAATATTCGCTAAATAAATACATTAGAATATATAACTAAGTAAATACTACTCTATTTATGCCTCTACTAATTTTTTATTACAAATTAATTATCCACTAATGAAGTTTATTGATATTGCAGACGATCTTTTAACTATTCATAAAAAGACACTCCCCATAATAGCCTAGTGATTGTTGCTTCTATTGACGAAAAAATACTTACAAAGTACCTTAAGTCACAAATTATCGCTTTATTTTAATTAAATAAGACATCTTAAATAGAATATTTAACCACTATTGAGATACAAAAAACAAAATGCATAATTTTAAATTTTACACCTTAATTTTATAAGGTTAATGACCGTAGACGGTTATAGCATCCCAAAATCGGCAGTTTTGTGCCGTTTACCGATAAACATCGGTCTAACAGAAAAGCCTAGCCTAAAGCCTTACAATTACTGACGGTTAAGAAAAGCGCCCAAACTGTGTTATGACAATTAACCTCAAGCGATACATTTAAAATGTAATATGACTCTATTTTTGTCCGATATTGCGGATTAAAATTTTCATTCTTGTTTTTGATAAATAACTATTTTTCTCTATGTTAGCCCTTTTGCTCTCTTCTTATTTCCATCTCTATCTGCAATGAAGTTATGGTAAACTTGTTTACAACAGCAATTTTCAGTTTTGATGTAAGGTCAATTACCATGAAAAAAATGAGTGAAGATAAACTGCTAGTGATGGCCGAAAAAATTTGCCAATCAAGAGGCGTTCGGCTCACACCGCAAAGAGAAACTGTTTTACGCCTGATTGCACAGCAACATGGCGCAATCAGTGCTTATGACTTATTAGATTTATTAAGAGAGGTAGAGCCTCAAGCAAAACCACCAACGATTTATAGAGGCTTAGAGTTCTTAATAGAGCAAGGGTTTATTCATAAAATAGAATCAACAAATAGTTATGTTATCTGTCACCATTTCGATAACCCGAGTCATATCTCAGTAATGTTGATTTGTGATCATTGCGGAAGTGTCACAGAGAGTGATTGCACAACAATTGAAACAGCAATTATGTCTCTTGCAAACAGCCACCAATTTCACCTGAGACACACTGTGGTAGAAAATCATGGATTATGTCATGAATGTTACGAACTCAGCACTTGCCAGGATCATGAACATTGTGAACACAACCATGAGCAACCCGTTATCACAAAGAAGAAATAAGAAGTGGCGTAGAATTACTGCTGATAGTAGGTACTTGCTGAGGGAGCACTTAAATAGAGTGGCAGACTTTTTATCTAATTTAATAACCTAGTGACAAACCTAGGTTGATATTAGAAAACAGTAAAATCTGCCAGCAATATTTTGAAGGGTGGTTATAAGACCAATATTAACACCAATCACCATTGCGAATCACACCTACCGCTAATCCTTCAATAGTGAAATTTTGTTGACGTAAATCGACAATAATAGGTGCAAACTCTGGGTTTTCGGCGATTAACTCAACGCGGTTACCTTGTTGCTTAAAGCGTTTTACTGTAACCTCATCTTCAATACGCGCCACAACCACTTGCCCATTACGGACATCTTGTGTTTTATGAACGGCTAACAGGTCACCATCCATAATCCCGATATCTTTCATCGACATCCCATTAACACGCAATAAAAAGTCAGCATGTGGTTTGAATAGCTCAGGATCAACCTGATAATGACTTTCAATATGCTCTTGCGCTAATAAAGGTTCGCCGGCAGCGACACGCCCAATTAAAGGTAGCCCCTGAATTTCAGGATCATTTTCTTCTTCAAGCAGTAAACGGATACCACGAGAAGCCCCTGAAACAATCTCTATCACCCCTTTACGAGCTAAGGCCTTAAGATGCTCTTCTGCCGCATTAGGCGAACGAAAACCAAGGCTTGCTGCTATTTCAGCACGTGTAGGTGGCATACCCGTCTGAGAAATGTGATCGCGCACCAGATCATAAACTTGCTGTTGTCTAGCGGTCAGTGCTTTCATTTCGTTCCCCTGTTTGTTTATACAGTCAGACTGTGAGTATATACAGGTAAATGAAGATTTGAAACACTTAAATCACTCGAATGCCATATTTGCCAGTAATCTCACCGATAATCGCTCTGTTTTCGATATTTTCTGACTAGCCAACGAAATAATGCTGCCACAATATCGTCGCCCAAATAACTAAAGCTAACCCAATCGTGATAAACACAGCCGCTGAGCCAATATCTTTCGCTCGTCCAGACAACTCATGATATTCACTTCCTACACGATCCACGACCGCCTCTATTGCACTGTTAATTAATTCTACGATAGCGACCAGTACAACAGAGCTAATCAATAATAATCGGTCGATATAGCTAACATCCAGCCATAACGCGATAATGACAGCAAGTATTGCCGCAACGGATTCTTGCCGAAATGCAGCCTCATTGACCCAAGCTGCTTTCAACCCTTTAAGGGAGTAACCCGCAGCCTTAATTACACGCGTAAATCCCTTAGTTTGGTTTGCCATATTTATTCCTCAAAATTACAAAACAATAATCATTTTTTGCGGTCAAAGTTAATTGTCAGTAACAGATTTGCCAGTTGATTTCTGGTATGCTTGCGAAGCATTGTTAACAAGAGGCTATAATCATTTATGTCACTATGGCGTAAAATATATTACAACACGTTGAATTTACCACTTAAATTACTGGTAAAGAGCAAACTCGTTCCAACGGACCCTATTTCAGAACTTGAATTGGACACCAGTCGGCCCACATTATATGTGCTGCCATATCATTCTAAATCTGACCTTTTAACATTACGTCACCAATGCTTATCTATCGGCCTACCTGATCCTTTGGTCGATAATGACATTAATGGCACTAAATTACCGGCTTACGTCTTTATTGATGATGGCCCTAGAGTATTTCGTTATTATTCTCCTAATCCACGTAAAGAATCGGTGAAGGTATTCCATGCCTACTTAGATTTGCATCGTAGTAATCCGAATCTTGATATCCAAATGCTACCGGCTTCTGTCATGTTCGGTCGCTCTCCTGGGCGTGAAGGGCATACACCGGCGCCGCCATTGCGTTTACTTAACGGTATTCAAAAGTTCTTTGCCATAATCTGGCTTGGGCGAGATAGCTTTGTTCGCTTTTCCCCTCCAGTGTCGATGGGCTTGATGGCGCAAGAACATGGCACAGATACTATTATTGCGAATAAACTTGCACGGGTCGCGCGTATTCACTATTCACGCCAACGCCTTGCTGCTGTTGGCCCTAAATTGCCTGTTCGCCAAGAGCTATTCAATAAGCTGCTAACCTCAAAAGCCATTGAAAAGGCGGTTGAAGACGAAGCCCGTAGCAAAAAAATTCCACTGAAGAAAGCTCAGCAAAATGCCGTCAATATGATGGAAGAAATTGCCGCTAACTTCTCTTATGAAGCGATACGTCTTACTGACCGAGTGTTAAGTTGGACTTGGAACCGCTTATATCAAGGGATCAACGTTCAGCATGCCGAGCGAGTTCGCCAATTGGCGCAAGATGGTCATGAAATCGTTTATGTGCCTTCTCATCGCAGCCACATGGATTACTTGCTGCTGTCATACGTTTTATATCATCAAGGCTTAGTTCCTCCTCATATCGCGGCAGGTATCAACTTGAATTTCTGGCCAGCGGGGCCTATTTTCCGTCACCTCGGCGCTTTCTTTATTCGTCGAACCTTTAAAGGTAATAAACTCTATTCAACCGTATTCCGTGAGTACCTCAGTGAATTATTTGCGCGGGGTTACTCTATTGAATATTTTGTTGAAGGTGGCCGCTCCCGTACAGGCCGTTTACTTCAGCCAAAAACAGGTACCTTGTCGATGACGCTACAAGCGATGCTACGTGGCGACTCTCGTCCTATTACGATCGTGCCCGTTTATATTGGCTATGAAAATGTTCTGGAAGTGGGAACTTATGCCAAAGAGCTACGTGGTGCTGAAAAAGAGAAAGAAGGCTTCTTTTCGATGGTTCGCGGCCTACGTAAATTACGTAACTTAGGCCAAGGCTATGTGAATTTTGGTCAGCCTATTTCACTCTCTCAATATCTCACAAAACGTGTACCTGATTGGCGCGACTCGATTGACCCTATCGAACCTCAGCGCCCGAGTTGGTTAAACCCAATCGTCAGTGGGCTAGCAGATCACATTATGGTCAATATTAATAATGCTGCGGCAGCTAACGCTATTAACCTGTGCTCAACGGCATTACTTGCGTCGCGCCAACGTTCATTAACGCGTGAGCAACTTATTGAGCAAGTCGATTGTTACCTACAGTTATTGCGTAATGTTCCTTATACGGCTGATGCAACAACACCAAATAAAACAGCGGAGCAATTGTTAGAACATGCTTTGCAGATGGATAAGTTTGAAGTCGAAAAAGATAGTATGGGAGACATTATCATTCTTCCTCGTGAGAATGCCGTTCTCATGACCTATTATCGTAATAACATTCATCACTTATTGGTGTTGCCATCACTGATCTCGAGCATTGTGCTCCATCATGAAAGTATTAGCCGCCAAGATATCCACTATCAAGTAGGGCAAATTTACCCCTTCCTCAAAGCTGAATTGTTTATGCGTTTTGATAGTGGCTCTTTGGTTGAAGTCGTTGATACCTTAATTGATGAGCTAAATAACCAGAAATTAGTGTGCTTAAAAGAAGACGATATTGTCATTCTTAATCCACGTCGTATACGCCCATTACAGTTGCTCGCAGCAGGTGTTCGCGAAACCTTACAGCGCTATGCGATTACGCTTTCTTTACTCAATGCGAGTCCAGAAATTAGCCGTAATACATTAGAAAAGGAGAGCCGCATGCTAGCTCAGCGTCTTTCTGTGCTGCACGGTATTAACGCTCCTGAATTCTTCGATAAAGCAGTCTTTTCAATCTTAGTCGAAACGCTACGGGAAGAAGGCTACATTGATAATGATGAAAACGATATTTTCACGGCCAATGCGAAAAAACTCTATGCGGTTATTTCGCGTTTAATGTCGCCAGAAATTCGTTTGACTATTGAGAGCGTGAGTCAACCAGAGGAGCGCGCTACTGAGACAGAAAAATCAAAAGAAGACTAACTTTTAAGTCTAAAGAAACCAAAAGGGGGAATGCAATTCATGTTCCCCCTTATAAACAAAATCCCACGTTAAAAACGTAGGGTCGTCAGTACGTAAAAGGGGTAATGTGCTTCACATTACCCCTTTACTATTCCACAAATGGTTTACAAGTAACTTAAGAAAATCCCAATAAATAAGATCAATCCAACATAGTTATTATTTAAAAAGGCTTTAAAACACGGTGCTCGTTCCCTATCTACCATTAATTTTTGTTGGTAAATAAACAGCAATGCCGATAGTGATAGTGCGATATAGTACACCGCTCCTAAATCAGCCAATGAACCCACTAACACCAATAAAACAATCATCACGATCTGTAAAATACCAATAATCAGCTTGTCATATTGGCCAAACAGTATCGCTGTTGATTTAACGCCGATTTTTAAATCATCATTGCGGTCAACCATCGCATACTGGGTATCATAAATCACGGACCACAAGATATTGACCAAAAACAGTACCCAGCACACCAATGGTAACGATTCACTGACAGCAGAGAAGCCCATCGGGATAGACCAACCAAATGCGGCACCTAAAACAACTTGAGGTAAGTGGCTGACTCGCTTAACAAAAGGATAAATCCACGCCAAAGCTAATCCGGCAACAGATAGCCAGATAGTCATTGAATTTAGCGTCAGTACCAATAAAAATGAGAGACCAACGAGGCTAGCGAATAAAATTTTTGCTTCTTTTTCTGTCACATCACCACTGGGTAATGGGCGGTGTTTCGTTCGCTCAACATGGCCATCAAAGTGACGGTCTGCGAAATCGTTAATCACGCATCCGGCTGCACGCATCAAGAAAACGCCCGCCGTAAAGACAATAAGAATATGTAAACTCGGTATACTTTGAGCGGCAATCCACAACGCCCAATAGGTTGGCCATAACAATAATAGCGACCCTATCGGCCTATCAATACGCATCAAACGGCTGTAGGCATGCCATTTACTTAGCGCCATACTTCCCTCCATTTGTTGTGCTCCTTTTATTTTTTATCTTTTATATGCAGGTGATTCAGGTAAAAACAGTTCGGTTAATAATAAAGGTTTTTCAGATAATCTTAATAGAGAGCGGCGGATCCATCGCAAATTTTGCTGCCCTATATGAATATAATCACGGGAAAGATTATCATGGCTAAAGAGATAACGCCCTAACGGTACAGCACCGATATCAATAAGTTTCCGGTCTTCACCAGTCAATGTCTCCTGTGGAATTAACGTTCGTCCAAGTAACCATGGAATATTATCACCATACATAATGACTTCACGTAACCAATAATATTCACTGACAGGTAAACACGCCGCTTCTTCTTCGCTCAATGCCTCTTGAGTCACATAACGTTGCGTATAAGGAACAACCGTGACACGTTGGCAATGCTGCTCTAAGCGTTTTGTCATCGACCCTAGTTCATGTAGCCAATCTAAAACATTTTCAGGAACAAGGTCATCATCTTCTGATAGCCATGTTATCGGGTGAGAGATAAAAAGCGTTTCATCCATTACTCATCATTCCACCACTATACTGTGTGGTTTTGTATCATATTGGTTCTTAGCATGAAGGATATCACGTTGCCTTGCGATAAGGTTAAAGTTAGCTAACAAATTAGTTAAAAAATCACAAATCCCACATGAATTGTAAAATTTTCTTAAAATAATTTTTAACGCTAATGAGTCATACACACAAAATGATCAAGTAGAAATGATTAAATAGCGACAGCCTGCCATTATGGCAGGCTGTGAAAGGTAGCTATGACGCTTATCAACGCCAAGCTTTATAACGATTAATTAGTCCATTAGTTGAGCTATCATGGCTGCTGATTTCGTCTTTACTTTCTAACTCAGGCAAAATTCGGCTCGCCAATTGCTTCCCAAGCTCTACACCCCATTGGTCAAAGGTGAAAATATTCAGAATTGCCCCTTGCGTGAAGATCTTATGTTCATACATCGCAATGAGTGCACCTAATGAATAAGGTGTGATCTCTTTAAGCAAGATTGAGTTTGTTGGGCGGTTACCTTCAAACACTTTATAAGGAGCAACATACTCCATATCCGCAGGGTTTTTACCTTGAGCCGCAAATTCCGCATCAACAACTTCACGCGTCTTACCAAATGCCAACGCTTCCGTTTGAGCAAAGAAATTCGACAGTAATTTATCGTGATGATCACCGAGTGGATTATGCGTTACTGCTGGCGCAATAAAATCACAAGGGATCATTTTAGTTCCTTGATGGATCAATTGATAAAAGGCATGTTGGCCGTTCGTGCCCGGTTCACCCCAAATAATTGGCCCCGTTTGATAAGAAACTTTGTTGCCATTACGGTCAATATACTTACCATTTGACTCCATATTTCCTTGTTGGAAATAAGCGGCAAAACGGTGCATATATTGATCATATGGCAGAATCGCTTCAGTTTCCGACTCAAAAAAGTTGTTATACCAAATGCCAATTAAGCCAAGGAGAACAGGAATATTCTTTTCAAAAGCCGTTTGGGTAAAGTGCTTATCCATTGCATGAGCCCCTTCGAGGAGCTGAACAAAATTGTCATAACCCACAGACAAGATAATGGATAGGCCAATCGCTGACCATAATGAATAACGGCCACCAACCCAATCCCAAAACTCAAACATATTTGCCGTATCAATACCGAACTTCGCGACTTGCTCACTATTGGTTGACAGTGCCACGAAATGTTTTGCGATATGCTGTTCATCTTTCGCTTGTGCGAGCAACCAATCACGCGCTGAATGCGCATTCGTCATGGTTTCTTGCGTCGTGAAGGTTTTTGATGCGATTAAAAACAGAGTTGTTTCTGGATTTAAAACTTTCAACGTTTCCGCTATCTGCGTGCCATCAACGTTAGAAACAAAGTGCATATTTAAGTGATTTTTATAAGGGCGTAGCGCTTCGGTGACCATAAATGGACCAAGATCTGAGCCACCGATACCGATATTCACCACATCCGTGATAGCCTTGCCAGTATACCCTTTCCACTCGCCATTAATAATGCGCTCACTAAATTGATGCATCTTTTCTAAGACCGCGTTGACATCTGGCATCACATCTTTGCCATCAACATAAATCGGTGTATTGTCACGGTTACGTAGTGCGATATGCAATACAGCACGATCTTCGGTACGGTTAATTTTTTCACCACTGAACATACTATTCATTGCGCTTTTTAGCTGAGTCTCTTCAGCCAATGCGAATAACTTATCCAATGTTTCTTGAGTAATTCGGTTTTTGGAGTAGTCCACCAAAATTTGGTCGTCAAATGTCGCGGAAAATTTGGTAAAGCGATCATTGTCTTGTTTGAACAGGTCGCGCATATGGGTATCTTTCATTTGCGCAAAATGTTGCTCTAGCGCCCGCCATGCTGCCGTTTGGCTTGGATTAATACTATTCATGGATAACACTCTCCAAAATATTTGAAATAAAAATAATTGTAACTCGCCGAGTCATCTTGACCTATCACTTTCCTGCGTTCTTGCAATCCTTATGATATTGGGCAATTTTTTGCAATTTTTCCAGAGCTTATTACAGCCATCGGGAAAAGCGATAATAAATTAGTCATCATTAGAATTACTGATTTGCATCGATTCTTCATTGACGGCATCGGCCTAACCCGATATTTCTATATAAAAAATAGATTGCCAAAAGGGATTGATACCATGAATGCAGTAGCCTCTTTGCCAGAAAATAATCCGTACGTTATCGCCAAATTTGGGGGGACAAGTGTCGCTAATTTTGAAGCCATGAACAAAAGTGCAGACGTTGTTCTTTCGAACAATAATGTCCGCGTAGTGGTACTTTCTGCTTCTGCGGGTATCACTAATTTGTTGATAGAGCTTGCCGAAGGTTGCGATGCCGACAAACGTAATCAGCTACTGCAAAAAGTTAAAGAGATCCAATATGCGATTATTGATCATTTACAACATGCGGAAGTAATTCGCGAAGAGATTAATCGTTTATTAGATAATATTGCTCATTTGGCAGATTCCGCTTCTCTGGCAACTTCCGATGCGCTCACCGATGAAATGGTGAGTCACGGTGAACTTATGTCGACTTTGCTGTTTGTTGAAGTCCTCCGCCAGCGTGGGGCTAACTCACAATGGTTTGATGTGCGCAAAGTAATGAAAACAAATGCAAACTTTGGTCGCGCTGAACCCGACCTTTTGCAATTAAAAGAGTCGGCCCAACAACACTTGCTCCCTCGCCTACAGGGTTCTTTAGTCATTACACAAGGTTTTATTGGGCAAGATAGCAAAGGACGCACAACAACACTTGGCCGTGGCGGTAGCGATTATACCGCGGCATTATTGGCTGAAGTTCTCAATTTAGCACGTGTTGATATCTGGACAGACGTTCCTGGTATTTACACGACAGATCCACGCGTCGTACCCGCAGCACAGCGTATTGATGAAATTGCTTTTGACGAAGCCGCGGAAATGGCAACGTTTGGCGCTAAAATATTGCATCCAGCAACGCTATTACCTGCGGTACGTGCTGGGATCCCTGTTTTTGTTGGCTCCAGTAAAGAGCCACAAGCTGGCGGAACCTTAGTGTGTGATAAAACCGCGAATGCCCCTCAATTTAGAGCGTTAGCACTGCGCCGTAAACAAACACTGCTCACGTTACATAGCCTAAAAATGCTGCATGCTCGAGGCTTCTTAGCTGAAATATTCACGATTTTATTACGTCACAATATTTCCGTTGACTTGATCACCACATCCGAGGTGAGCGTAGCCCTCACATTAGACACCACTGGCTCTACAGGTACAAATGGTAGCTTACTCACCAACGCACTGATGACAGAGCTATCAGCGCTATGCCGCGTAGAAGTAGAAGAAAACTTAGCGCTAGTGGCCATCATTGGTAACGAACTGTCGCAAGTAAATGGCCTCGGCAAACAAATTTTTGGGGCGCTAGAATCCTTCAATATCCGAATGATCAGCTACGGTGCCAGCAGCCATAATATCTGCCTACTGGTACCAGGTAATGACGCGGAAGAGATAGTGCGCACTCTGCATTCAAATCTATTTGAATAACGGCTCACTTTACTGAGAAGACAGGCGCTCTTAGATAAAGGGCGCCTTTGACTTTATCGGCGAGAGAAAGCTAATTTAGCCGCGAACATAATAAAAATTAGCCCTGTTGTTCTGTCCATCCAGCGAATTACCGCCGGTTTTTTAAATAATGTCGATAGGGGGCGGGTAGCACCAATCAACAAGCCACTCCAAATAATCCCTAAAATGACATGGATCCCCACCAGCAAAAATGTCCACATCACTACATCTTTTCCGGCAGGGATAAATTGCGGTAAAAATGAGACATAGAAAATACCTACTTTTGGGTTAAGTAAATTGCCCAAAAAGCCTCGCATAAACCAATTTTGTTGCTTGGTGGATGTCGCGTTATTACCTGAAAAATGGTTTCTCGGTTTCAATAGCATTTGAACACCAAGCCAACACAAATAGGCAGCACCACACCATTTTAAAATAGAGTAAGCGAGTTCAGAGGCGGCAATCAGTGCGCCTAAACCAAAGGCTACCATAGCCCCCCACGCCAAACACCCTAACCCAATTCCTGCCGCGGCGGCAAAGGCCGTTCGTGTTCCCTGAACCGTTGATGTTCTTAAAATTAGTGCGGTATCAATACCTGGTGTTATTGTTAGCAATGTTGCCGCGAGTACATATGCGACCATCAATTCAGCTATCATTCATCACCTCCCTTTATCTTAGCCATCGCCTTTTGTACATTTGCCGTGTACTCCAACATCGCTGCTGTCACCGCTGCATTCTCTTTTAACAACCTTAAATTTTTTTGTGCTGTTGTATCATCCTGCTGACTCGCCCGCTCAAACCACATGATGGCTCGAAAGATATTTTTATCGCCACCAAGCCCCTTGGCATACATGACGGCAAGGTTATTTTGTGCATCACTGAGGCCTTGAAACGCGGATTGTTGCCATAATTCCCGCGCTCTTCGCGCATCTTGTTTTACCCCATTTCCCGTTAAGTAAAAAATGGCCAATTGATTTTTTGATTGGATATCATCCTGCTCTGAGGCTTGTAGCCAACTCACCACTTTTTGAATATCTATCTCAGGGAGTTGCCCTGCAATATACAATTCAGCGAGTTTTGTTTGTGCTTCGACAATATCATCCTCGGCCATGCTCATATACCATTCAATGGCTTTTCCATGATTGGCTTTGACACCGCCTAACCCTTTTTCGTAAAACTCCGCGACTTTCATTGCAGCAGGAACAGAACCATTATTGGCGCCTAGCAAATACCACTCAAAGGCACTGCCAAGATCTTTGCCTACACCATCACCCTCTTCATAGCCCCGCCCCATCACAAACAGTGCATCTGTATACCCCTGTGATGCAGCACGCTTATACCAATACATCGCTTGATACGGGTTCTTTTCAATCAAACGGTGGCCTTCATAATAGAGATCCCCCATATTCATTTGTGCAATTGCTGAACCCATATTTGCTGCTTGTCGATACAAATCAATGGCTTTTTCCTCGTCCTGCTGAACGCCTTCACCCTTTTCATATAAGACAGCTAAGTTATTGACTGCCGCAGCCACTCCCTGCTGTGCACTCTTTTCATACCACATTTTGGCTTTTTGATAATCAACCTCACCGTCTAAGCCATCGTAATAAAACATACCTAACGCCAACTGGCTATACGCGCCCCCTTGTTCGGCGGACTTCGTATACCATGCTTTAGCTTGTTTATAATCTTGCTCCAAGCCTAAGCCGCGCTCATACAAAAAACCTAAACTATATTGGCAATCAGGGTCACCCTTTTCTGCCCCTTTCCGATACCAGCGCACTGCCTCTGCATATTTTTGCTGCTGTTGTGCTAAAAGCCCTAAATAATAGTCACCATCGGCACTGCCGCGATCAGAGACTTTTTTAAACCAAATGAAAGCCTTATCTGCATCAGGAGATAAATAATCAGTACCATCCATATAAACAAGGCCAATATTGAGCATGGCATCAATATCACCAGACTCAGCTTCTTTTAATTTATGAGTAAACTCGACAGGAAGGTTTTCAGGGGGTGTGGCAAGAGAAGCTGGCGGTTGCTGTTTTCCTTGTACCGATAATGTTTCCTTGGAATTAGCCTGCACAAAAGCAGCACTGCCTAAACAAAGCAAAAATATTAAGGGTCGTAAATTCATTCAATCAATCCATTCGCCAGCATTATGCTTATAACATAACACTCCTCATGGAAAAGCATAAGCGTTCAGCTCCTAAAATCAGCAACGAATAATAGAATATTTAGGCATATTTTAGGTGGTGAAAAACCGTTCACCACCTACAGGGGATTAGTTGACTCGATAACCGCCATGTTTGCTTGCGAATAAATTAAATTTCCCCCATTCCACTAGCATGGATTCCAGCATTTCATGGCTGACCTTACATAGGTTCGCTATTTGTGACACAACAAATTGGTTTTCCCCGATTAATTCAGGGGAGAAAACTTCAGCTATCCAACCACACTCTTTCATGGTGACCAACCAACCGTCATTGGTGGCAAACTTATGCACAGGGATCATTCCCTCTTTCGGGCTTTCTTTCGATAATAATTTATCTTCATCGCGTTGTGCTTGGTGGAATGCGTCAATTTCTTCTTGTGAAGGAACAGGCTCAACCATTTGTGCATCTTCTAAATAAAGATAAATCTCCTCCGCACGAGCCGGTGTCAATTCACTTTTTAGCCAAATTTGATTGAAACAGTGGTCATCTAACATCTCATCGGTATCAAGCTTATCCATGATTTGCAAAATACTCATCATGGCGCTCACCAGATCTTCACTCATGAAAAATGTCTCAGGTGCCGCACTGTTTTGGATTTTATAAGGATAAACTGCCGTGTTCGGCAGCCTATCTTCAATAATAAATTCGTAGCTCATCGTTCAGCCTCTTTAAGTGTCTTACTGATAAGATGGTGCCGACCCTCCGGAAATTCAATCCTCTGGGTCATAGCCTAAATTTGGTGCGAGCCATCTTTCAAGTTCACTGACTGACATTCCCTTACGTTTTGCATAGTCCTCGACCTGATCCCGCTGCACCTGAGCGACGGCAAAATATTTACTTTCAGGGTGGCTGAAATACCAACCTGAAACCGACGCTCCAGGCCACATTGCATAAGAACTGGTTAATTGCATACCGACTCGATTTTCCACATCTAATAACTGCCAAATTTTGGCTTTTTCGGTATGTTCAGGGCAAGCTGGATACCCCGGCGCCGGTCGGATCCCCTGATATTTTTCACGGATCAGCTCATCATTCGGCAAATCCTCGTCAGGGGCATAACCCCAATACTCTTTTCTCACCTGCTGGTGCAAGTATTCCGCAAATGCCTCCGCAAGCCTATCAGCTAACGCCTTCAACATAATTTTATTATAGTCATCATGTTGCTGTTCATATCCATCTGCAAGGGCATCTTCTTCTAACCCCCCCGTAACCGCAAAAGCACCAATATAATCCGCTTTTCCACTGGCTTTAGGGGCGACAAAGTCAGATAAACAGTAGTTAGGAAACTCTTTCTTCTCTGTTTGTTGACGTAGGTTGAGAGCGATAACATCTGCACTATCACGAGCCGAGGAACGATATATTTCAATATCATCCCCTACACTGTTTGCAGGAAATAGACCAAATATGCCTCTTGGCGTCAGGGCATTATCCTTCGTGAGTTGATCTAGCATGTTGTTCGCGTCTTTTAGTAATTTACGCGCCTCTTCACCGACCACCTCATCTTCTAGGATGCGTGGATATTTCCCCGCGAGCGACCATGTCATAAAGAAAGGCGTCCAATCAATATAATGACGTAATGTCTCAATCGATGCTTTGACCTCTTTCACACCAAGGAAACGTGGCACAGGTGGCTGGTAATTTTGCCAATCAATTTTCACTGAGTTAGCGCGAGCAATTTCAAGGGAGACTGGCGGGGTTTTGGGTTTTTTACGTCCATGTTGCTCACGAACGATTTCATATTCACGGCGAGTTCGAGCAACGAACTCCGCTTTTTGTGTTGCGGAAAGTAGCGCGGAAACCACGCCTACAGTGCGCGATGCATTTTGTACATATGTCACTGAGTGGCTGTAATTGGGTTCTATTTTTACTGCCGTGTGAGCTTTTGATGTTGTCGCTCCCCCAATCATCAAAGGGATTGTAAAGCCTTGGCGCTCCATCTCTTTAGCCACATGGACCATCTCATCCAACGAAGGCGTAATTAACCCAGAAAGGCCAATAACATCAACATTCTGCTCACGGGCTGTTTTTAAGATGGTTTCACAAGGTACCATCACGCCCAAGTCAACAATCTCATAGTTATTACACTGTAAAACGACGCCGACAATATTTTTACCTATATCGTGAACATCACCTTTAACGGTCGCTAATAAAATTTTACCCGCGCTGCTACCTGATTGTTTAAGTGCCTGAATATAAGGTTCTAAGTAGGCAACTGCTTGTTTCATCACTCGAGCGGATTTAACAACCTGTGGTAAAAACATTTTCCCTTCACCAAACAAGTCACCCACGACATTCATCCCATTCATCAATGGCCCTTCAATCACTTCAATAGGGCTTGCTGCGAGTTGGCGCGCCTCCTCCGTATCTGGGATGATAAATTCGGTGATCCCTTTAACTAACGCATATTCTAAACGCTTTTCGACAGCCCAAGAGCGCCATTCAGCCTGTTGAACTTGCTGCTCCTCACTGCCTGATGCACGATATTTTTCCGCTAATTCCAACAGGCGTTCAGTGCTATCCTCACGGCGGTTTAAGATCACATCTTCGACCGCATCTTTTAACTCTTTAGGCAGATCATCATAGATAGCTAACTGCCCCGCATTGACGATCCCCATATCCATGCCATTACGGATAGCATAATAGAGGAACACAGCATGGATCGCTTCACGAACGGGATCATTGCCTCTGAATGAAAACGACACGTTAGAGACACCACCAGAGATCATCGCATGTGGAAGCTGCTGCTTAATATCCTGACAAACTTCAATAAAATCGACAGCATAGTTATTATGTTCTTCAATACCTGTCGCGACGGCAAAAATATTTGGATCAAAAATAATATCTTCTGGAGGGAAACCGACCGTGTCAGTCAATACGTGATAGGCACGACGACAAATTTCGATTTTTCGTTCACGGGTGTCGGCTTGGCCTACCTCATCAAATGCCATCACAATGACTGCGGCACCATATTTACGCACCAATTTGGCATGTTCGATAAAGGCACTTTCCCCCTCCTTCATCGAAATTGAGTTCACAATGCCTTTGCCTTGAATGCATTTCAGCCCTTTTTCGATAACATCCCATTTTGAAGAGTCGATCATAATGGGAACACGGGCAATATCAGGTTCGCCAGCAATTAAATTAAGAAAACGCACCATCGCCGCTTCCGAATCCAACATCCCTTCATCCATGTTGATATCGATAATCTGTGCGCCGTTTTCCACTTGCTGGCGAGCAATATCTAATGCCTCTTGGTAGTTTCCTTCCTTAATGAGACGTTTAAACTTCGCCGATCCCGTCACATTCGTACGTTCGCCGACGTTAACAAATAACGAGTCTTTGCCAATATTAAGTGGTTCTAGCCCTGATAAACGGCACTCTACAGGTAACTTTGGTAAGGCGCGCGGCGCAATTCCTTTAACGGCTTCAACAATTTTTTTGATGTGCAACGGTGTCGTACCACAACATCCCCCGACAATATTCAAAAAGCCTGCTTGTGCCCATTCACGAATTTGTTCCGCCATATTTTGTGCATCGAGATCATATTCGCCAAAAGCATTGGGTAAGCCTGCGTTAGGGTGTGCACTGACATAGCACTCCGCAATACGCGATAGTTCAGACACATATTGGCGCAATTCATTTGGCCCTAAAGCACAGTTGAGACCAAAGGATAAAGGTCTAGCATGACGCAATGAGTTATAGAAAGCTTCGGTAGTTTGCCCCGATAGGGTACGCCCAGACGCGTCGGTGATCGTTCCCGAAATCATAACCGGCAGAGTCACTCCCAAGGCTTCAAATTCTGTTTCAACCGCAAAGATCGCCGCTTTTGCATTTAACGTATCAAAAATTGTTTCGATCATGATCAGATCGACACCCCCTTTGATCAAGGCGTGCGTTGATTCACGATAGGCTTCAACTAATTGATCAAAATTGATATTCCGAAATGCGGGGTCGTTAACATCAGGGGAGATCGAGGCTGTGCGGTTAGTCGGTCCCAACACACCAGCAACATAGCGTGGCTGTTCCGGTGTTTTACGTGTCCACTCATCGGCACATTCACGGGCGATACGTGCAGCGGCTTCATTTATTTCGGCAGACAACGATTCCATTTTGTAGTCTGCCATCGCAATCGTTGTTGAGTTAAATGTGTTTGTCTCAACAATATCTGCCCCAGCCGCAAAGTATTGATCATGAATATCGCGGATAATTTCAGGCTGAGTCAAAACAAGGAGGTCGTTGTTTCCTTTGAGGTCACAAGGCCAATCCGCAAAGCGTTCACCACGGAATTGTTCTTCGGTTAGCTTATGGCGCTGGATCATCGTCCCCATTGCGCCATCCAGTACTAAGATCCTTTTTTGTAATTCTTGTTCTAACATACTGATTTTATAAACCACTTTCCCTGCCTCCTAAAAAACAACAACCAAAGTCATAAGTTAAATTAGTGCCACATTCATCCTATCATAATTTTTACGTTGAGAATTCCACCTCATGATGAGAGTTTCTCAGGTTGCATAAGATCTAATTTTTCACTGATCCGATGAGTATTTTGAGGTGAAATCATCCATAATAGAAACAAAAATTCATTCCAGTCAGGAGAGACTTAATGGCGACTGCATCAATCAGTAAAAAAATAAAAAAGGCAAAGGGGCCGGCAAGTGGAGCACCTGCGGCAGGTCAAGTCCAGTCATTAAGTCGTGGGCTAACCCTTTTGGAATATATTTCTGAATCAACGGGAGGGATTGCGTTGACCGACCTTGCTCTACAAGCGGGTCTACCTAACTCCACAACCCACCGTTTGCTCATGACACTCGAACAACACGGTTTTGTCCGTCAGACTGGCGATCTCGGCTTATGGGTGATTGCTTCTAATGCGTTTATTATTGGGAGCAGCTTCCTTGAAAGTCGTAACCTACTGGCCTTAGTTCACCCTATTTTACGTCGTTTAATGGAAGAGTCCGGTGAGACCGTCAACCTTGCTATTCTTGACCATAGTGAATTCGACGCAGTCATTGTCGACCAAGTGCAATGTAATGCTTTAATGCGCATGTCTGCCCCTATCGGTGGGAAACTTCCTCTGCATGCTTCCGGTGCAGGTAAAGCATTTATCGCCAACTTACCGGAAGAACAACTCATTCCACTATTGAGTAAAAAAGGGCTTCACGCCTATACACCTTATACTTTAACGACGCCATCTGCCCTTAAAGAAAACCTGCAACAAGCGAAAAAACAAGGGTTCTCTTATGATGATGAGGAGCACGCTTTAGGACTCAGGTGCATTGGCGCATGTATTTATGATGAACACAAAGAGGCGTTTGCTGCCATCTCTATTTCAGGGCCACTTTCACGGATCACCGACGATCGGGTGACTGAACTCGGCGCTATGGTGATCAAAGCCGCCAAAGAGATCAGTCGTGAATATGGCGCGATCCGCTAACCTATAAAAATAAGGTTATTAATTAGTTATATGCTGAACCTGTGGATGCGTAAATGAATTTGTAGATAAGAAACGTGGCATATCACGGTACTTTTCAATAAGCGCTAACGCAATTGCCTCAGTTTCAGCATCGGCTTTTCCATCAATGTTCCGTGGACGGAAATGCATTTGGAATGCGCTAATGATCTGTTGCGTCTGCCCATCCAGCTCCCCTGATAGCGGAATTTCCGCATAGCCATAAAACCTTAGCGCCTTCTGTAACAATAGCACATTACTCGGCTCGTCTTTCCCTCTATTCGACAAATAACCTTTTACTGTCGCAGCATCAGGCCATGCGCCAATGCCTTGTTTCGCCAATTCTTCCCATGGAAAGGCTCTACCGGGGTCCTCTTTGCGTAATGGCGCAATATCACTATGCCCGATGATATTTTGCGCAGGGATATTATAACGCTGCATAATATCTTTCACTAACGGGATTAAAGCTAAAATTTGCGACTGATTAAAAGGAGCCCATATTTTACGGCCATTCTGATCCGTGGAAAAACCTGAATTCACAATTTCAATACCAATTGAAGTATCATTCAAATTACTGCTATTTAGCCAATGACTATCACCAGCATGCCATGCCTTTAGCGATTCCGGCACTAGCTGTAATACCACGGGCTTATTATTTTCCTGTGAGGGAGTACTTGGGATCAGATAATGGGAGCTCACATTACCTTTAGTGAGCAGATAGATAGATTGATTGTCATCAGACACTGTATAGTGCAAAACCACATATTGGACCCTTTCACTCGTATTGCGTGACGGATAGCGATTATCAACATAGTATCCCTGCCGTGGTGACAGCGTTGAACAACCTGAAATAATAAAAACCATTAGAATTAATAAATAACGGATCATTCAATCTGTCCTTATAGCCCCTATGTTAAATTGACAGGCATTCTACCTATTTATTTGTTTACAAAGAATACACAAAATAAAAATAGACGATTATCTAAGCTAAATCGCCAAGAAAAATAGGGCATTATCCATATTAAAAAAAACGATTGAAATACCTTTTTTACCCATGCTTAAGCCAAAATGCGTAACCGTTATTTTGAGCATTTTAACCGTTCGATTCAGGCTATCATATACACGGAAAATGCTTTATAGCCTGCACGGCATCCTTACCTTAAATGGGTTGATTATTTTATCTCTAATTTGTTTCAAAAGAATTTAGCATAAGTTTAATTCATTGGTTTAGGTTACCATTATCAATCTAGTTACTATTTTACTTTAATCAAATATAGCCTTTATTTGGTTAATAGTTAAAACCAAAACCTAATAAAAGGGTAAAAATACGAAAACGGTCTGGTTTCTTTAAAATCAAATTATCAAAAATTGATATGATAGATGATTAATTTTAGAATAGTTTATAATTAATCTGATAAAAAATAATCAATCGGAATACTTTATTAAGTATAAACCACATGTTTATTTATCTAGTCTTGATAGTTCAGATATAAGTTGACCTTCAATCGCGATTATTTATCCGATGTATAACGAAAGAGTCATGGATGACTAAGGTAAATAAGCATACCTTGAGTGATATATTCACCAATTATATTAGTATATTTTACAGTTTGAGTGGGTAACCGATAATTTAATACCAGTTACCCATAGAGGTGCTCGAACACATATTACGCGTTGATAACTAGTCACATTGACTATATTAGATTAAAATTATTAACAAAGTTTTAGTCTTTATCAGAACAGCCTAAAAATTCCTCTAATAAATTAGAGAATCTCGTCAGACCTCCTAATCTCAAATAAATTTCCTATTCTATTGATGTATAGAAAGTTCGCTTCTCATGTTCAACTTCTGTCGTAATAATCCTCACAATATCTTTAACATCGATATCTAAAAATACAATAATTTCAATAAGTTTATCTAAACTCAATTTATTTACGCCACGCTCATAACGCGAGATTTGTTGCTGACTTAAATTAATAATATTTGCTAATTCGTGACCAGATAATCCTCTTTTCATTCTTGCTTGACGCAAATGGTGACCTAATAAAGCATACACATCTTCTCTTTTTTTTATCGCCATATCCCTCTCCTAGAAAAGGAAATAATATTATTTTATTAGCCCAACTATTATAGAATTTCCCCCCCTCTTTAAAAATAGTTATCAGCAATCAAAATTTAACATATTGATAGTTAATAGTTATCATTCATTTTATTAAACAAATTTATTCCTTTTTTAAAAAAGCAATTCATTGCTTTTTAATCATTTTTTTATTTTTATCACGCCTACAATTAGTTTTATAGTTAATTATTTATACTTAATATTTTAATAACTATTTACACTTTAAATAACTCTAGAAATAGTTAGACACTTTAAACAATATTTAGAATTCCTGAAAAATGAGTAACAACAATCCATAATATGAGGTAGATCATAATTTATGAATTAAATATTAAATTAAATCCAATTCAAATTGAATACAGTCAGCTCCATAAAGATATATTTAAAGCTGTAAATTTAACTAATGGCGATATCAGAACTTGAAGTAATCCCCTAATATCCGGTCGATGAGTCTACTGTGGATCTGACGACAATGATCCCAGCCTTACCACGCAAATAGCGCATTAACTCTATATCCATAACTTGCAAATTAAGTTTTAATGAGGAAGCATTTCTAAAATAAATTTTACCGCCCTGACGAATAGCAATCCCAACGTGACTTACATCTAGCCCAGCCCGATTAGCATAAATCCCAATATAATCCCCTGTCTGTAGCGCATCTAACACAGCCTCATCAATATACTCTGTCGGTATATAGCTGACTACGCGTTTCGTTACCGGTAGACCTTGAATAAAGCGCTGCCCATGACTTTTTAAATTAAGATTTTTATACACCTGAACTGCGTTAGGGCTGATGGTTTGTGTGATATCAAACACCATACCGTCGTTTTGATACAACCAATCGGTGAAAAAATGCCGTCGATTCACATAGGAGATATTATCTTGCGTATAACGGATATTTTTTAGATTATGAATAAAATCATCATAATTCTCTGATCTTTTAAATGCTTCTGTATATTCAATAAAAGTCATGCAATCCATTGATTTTAAATTTATAACCAACGTTTCTTTCGCCGAAAAAGAAGCGTTCAACGTGTGACTGTTATAAGGCGTGCCTAGCAATGTTTCAGTTATCACTTTAACCCGCTGCTCTTCATTCAGTCCTTTTGTACGTTGCTGAATATCATTGAGTATTGATAGCGAGCCTGATTCCAATACCGTCTCTGCATATGTTAAAGACGATGTGAACAGTAATGCCACTGCAATAAACCGTTTTAGCATGAATCCCCGACTATAGACCTTCTTTCTCAATCAATGTGTAAGCCTATTACTAGACCACAAATCATTCACAAAATTCAGCCTATTAATCGAAAACAGCACAATTTTCCCTCAATCAACAAGTCAAGTAATCTTGATTCAGATCACAGATACTTCGAAATCTGTCCACGATCCATTGCAACTCTATGCATTTCAATTAACAATGTTACCGGTAACATATCGCTAAACAAATAAAGTCTCTTCAGCGCCCTTATTTGATAAATGCGTGTTGGTAGATAAAAAGTCTCTGTGATGAGGTTAGTAATTATGAGCAATTCCAATAAGATAGAGAACGGTTATTCCTCCGTTCATCCTGAAATAATGCGGATCACCAAACGTATTATCGCTCGCTCAAAAAAAACAAGAGAGCATTACCTACACAAAATTGAGCAAGCACGTAGTACAACCGTTCATCGTGCAGAACTTGCTTGTGGTAACCTCGCTCATGGATTTGCAGCCTGCCAACCTGAAGATAAAAAGATCCTCAAAAGCATGACACGCTCTGATATTGCGATCATTAACTCTTATAATGATATGCTGTCAGCTCACCGCCCCTATGACCATTACCCTGAGCGTCTGAAAAAAGCGTTACTCGAATCGGGTGCTATTGGGCAAGTTGCCGCTGGCGTGCCTGCAATGTGTGATGGTGTAACTCAAGGGCAAGATGGCATGGAATTGTCTCTGCTAAGCCGTGATGTGATTGCAATGTCTACCGCAATTGGCCTTTCACATAATATGTTTGACGGCGCGTTATACCTTGGGATCTGCGATAAAATTGTGCCCGGTCTCATGATTGGTGCCTTGTCCTTTGGTCACCTTCCCGCTATTTTTGTTCCTGCCGGCCCAATGACAACAGGGTTACCGAATAAAGAAAAAGTCCGCATCCGCCAGCTATATGTTGAAGGCAAAGTAGATAGAAACGCGCTATTAGAAGCTGAAGCTGCCTCTTATCATGGTATTGGCACCTGTACCTTTTACGGTACCGCAAACTCTAACCAAATGGTCATGGAGGTTATGGGGCTACATTTACCGGGGGCCTCTTTTGTTCAGCCAGATACCCCCTTACGCGACGCCTTAACCGAGGCAGCAGCACGCCAAATTACTCGTTTAACCGAACAATCAGGTAATTACCTGCCAATAGGCCAATTAATTGACGAAAAGGTCATTGTGAATGGTATTATCGCCTTACTTGCAACTGGCGGTTCAACTAATTTAACTATGCACCTAGTGGCTATTGCACGAGCAGCAGGGATCATCATTAATTGGGATGATTTCTCTGAGCTATCAGCAGTGATCCCATTAATCTGCCGCATTTACCCCAACGGTCAAGCAGATATAAATCAATTTCAAGCCGCAGGCGGAGTACCTCTCCTTATCCGCCAGCTCTTATCCAAAGGATTACTCCATCACGACGTTCATACTGTTGCTGGTGATGGCCTCTCGCGCTATACCATGGAGCCTTGGCTAGACAACGGTCATTTAGCGTGGCGTGACGGCCCCAATACCTCCTTTGACTTGAACGTCATCGCAGATATTAATCAGCCATTTTCCCATCATGGTGGTACAAAAGTTTTATCAGGGAATTTAGGACGCGCCGTCATGAAAACCTCCGCAATACCGGAAGCGAATCAAATCATTGAAGCTCCTGCTGTCGTCTTCAATAACCAACACGATATTTTGCCGCTGTTTGAGTCTGGAGAATTAGATCGTGATTGCGTCATTGTTGTCCGTTTCCAAGGCCCATCTGCAAATGGTATGCCTGAACTCCATAAACTCATGCCTCCATTAGGGGTTCTGATGGATAGAGGTTATAAAGTTGCACTAGTAACAGACGGTCGATTATCCGGCGCATCAGGTAAGGTTCCTTCGGCCATCCATGTCACCCCTGAAGCACATAATGGCGGTTTACTGGCTAAGGTGGAAAATGGCGATATCATTCGTGTGAATGGTGTAACGGGTGAATTGACTCTGCGAGTCGATGAACCAACACTCGCCGCTCGTCAGGCTTATCAACCAGATTTAAGTGCCCAACGTTCAGGCTGTGGTCGAGAGCTCTTTAGTGCATTAAGAAACCACTTCTCGGGTGCCGAAGAAGGGGCTTGTAGTCTCGATTTTTAACTCCTTCAGTGAATAGGAAAAGATTATGCATAATTGGAAGTTAGCTGCTGCAGATGTACTCAATGCAGGCCCTGTCGTTCCCGTCATTGTGATCAATAAACTTGAACAGGCGGTTCCTCTCGCAAAAGCACTGGTAAAAGGGGGAATTAGAGTACTTGAAGTGACATTGCGTACTGAGTGTGCCATTGATGCAATTCGTCTTATTGCCAATGAAGTGCCCGAGGCGATGATCGGAGCAGGCACTGTGATTAATGCTCAACAACTCACTGCCGTCACTGAGGCTGGCGCCCAATTCGCTATTAGCCCAGGTCTTACCGAAGAGTTACTCAGTGCAGCAACAAAAGGTTGTATCCCTCTAATTCCAGGTATATCAACCGTTTCAGAATTAATGCTCGGTATGAATTATGGCTTAAAAGAGTTTAAATTCTTCCCTGCCGAAGCCAATGGCGGTGTAAAAGCATTAAAGGCAATTGCCGGCCCCTTCTCACAAGTTAAATTTTGTCCAACGGGTGGAATATCGCCAGCTAACTACCGCGATTACCTCGCCTTGAAAAGTGTATTATGTATCGGTGGTTCATGGTTAGTGCCAGAAGATGCCCTTGAAGCCGGTGATTATCAACGAATCACTCAATTGGCAGAAGAAGCGATTAAAGGCGCTCAGCAATAATTAAATTTGATATATCAATATGAGCCAGAGTATCCCAATACTGTGGCTCTATTTGCTTAACTCAGCCACTAAGTCGCTGCATTGGCTCCTGCCCAAAACGTAAACTAAAGCGCAAATCTTCTCGATAAGCATAGACGTCCTCGATATAGCCGCTGCGGATCCTATTTTGTAAGCCTTGCCAATATTCTGCCGTAAATAAGTTGGCATGCCGCTTCTGTAAATAACCGCGTATTTTAGGGTCTTGGCATAAAAATAACGCAAACTCCTCTGGAAAAACATCCTGCTCTCCCACGCTGTACCAAGGCTCCCCCGAAAGTTCTTGCTCTGGGTACATAGGTTCAGGGATCTTCCTAAAATTTACTTCGGTCATATAGCAAATTTCATCATAGTCATAAAAAACAACGCGGCCATGACGTGTCACACCAAAATTTTTAAATAACATATCGCCTGGAAAAATATTTGCTGCCGCTAGCTGTTTTATCGCCTGACCATACTCATCAATCACATGATGTAATTGCGCTTCGTCAGCCTCATCCATATAAATATTTAATGGCGTCATCTTCCGTTCCATATACAAATGACGGATCAATATTTTGTCGCCTAAATCTTCTATCAGGGAAGGGGCTTCCTTAAGTAATTCCGCCATCAGTTCATCACTGATATAACGCTTTTCAATAATAAAGTTTTCAAATTCTTGGGTATCCGCCATTCGCCCAACCCTATCGTGTTCTTTAACAAGCCGATAGCACTCCTGTACACGTTCCCTCGTGACCTCTTTTTGTGGAGCAAACTCATCTTTAATCAATTTAAATACGCGATCAAAAGAAGGCGAAGTGAATACCAACATTACCATTCCCTTCACACCAGGCGCTATCGTGAACTGTTCTCGAGAAAAATTAATAAAAGCCAGATATTCACGATAGTACTCCGTCTTTCCATGTTTTTGGCAGCCAATTGCCATATACAGTTCAGCAATAGATTTACTCGGTAAAATTTCCCGTAACCAAAAAACCAATGCGGCTGGAAATGGGGCATAAACCATAAAATAAGAGCGAGCAAAACCAAAGACGATGCTGGCTTCATCAAACCCCGTTAAACAGGTATCAACATAAATTTTGTGGTCAGCGTCATGATGAATAGGTAATAAAAAGGGGTGAACTTCATTATTAATGACCAATTTTCCCACCAGCCACGCTGCCTTATTTCTATAAAACAATTCATTCGCAATCTGGAAAGTAACCGTTTCATTGCGAATATTAGGGAATCGTTCTATTAGGCTCTCAACAATGCATTGCACATCCCAACTTAAAGAGCGCCACTGCAAACGTAGCGGCAATGCACTTAGCACTTCTTCCAGTACATTAAACAAACTGTCCTTAACCGGATATTCTCGAGCTAATGGCCTAGGCAGGTCACTAAAACGCCGAGCTGGCTGAGAGGTAAAAATAAATAAGTTGTCTTGCGTCAGTTCCCGATGCTGGAACAAACGACAATACACCGAATTAAAAAAACTTTCTGCAATCTCAAAACGCGGGTAATGCGGTAACAATGCCGTGTATACCCGTTTAATATTCGAAAGCATTTCTGGCGTTAATGACTGAACCAAACCCATAAATTGTAACTGAGCCACGACTAACCCTACATGGTGGTCATACAACTGTATTCTTTGTTTCATCGCATCTTGAATAGCATGCCAATCTGCCCGTTCAAATCGTTCCTGTGCACCTGATGTAATCTCTAAAAAACGACCATACTGAGCATCAAAACCTTGTAAAATGGTTTGAGAAATTATCTGTTCAGTCGATAGTGTCATAGTAGCTCCTGACAAAAAACGGCACTCGAAAGTGCCGGTAAAACAAAAAACAGATACATATGAACAAAAGAAAAATATGCGCGGCTTAATGAAAGAAATTTCTGGTTAAAACTGCTCTTCTTCCGTCGAACCTGTCAGCGCAGTGACTGACGATGTTCCACCTTGGATCACAGTCGTTACCTTATCAAAATAACCCGTTCCCACCTCCTGCTGATGCGAAGAGAAGGTATAACCCTTATCAATCGCAGCAAACTCACGCTCCTGAACTTTCTCTACGTAGTGCTTCATACCTTCACCTTGTGCATACGCATGAGCTAAATCAAACATGTTAAACCACATGCTATGAATACCCGCCAATGTGATAAACTGGAAGCGGTAACCCATCGCTGAAAGCTCATCTTGGAAGCGAGCAATCGTCGCATCGTCCAAGTTTCTCTTCCAGTTAAAGGAAGGTGAGCAATTATAAGCCAGTAATTTACCCGGGTATTTCGCGTGGATCGCCTCGGCAAATTGGCGAGCCGCCTCTAAATCAGGTTTTGATGTTTCACACCAGACCAAATCAGCATATGGCGCGTAAGCGAGCCCACGGCTAATGGCTTGCTCAATGCCCGCTTTAGTACGGAAAAAGCCTTCGTTGGTTCTTTCCCCTGTGATAAATTCGGCATCATACGGGTCGCAATCCGACGTTAAAAGATCGGCGGCGTCTGCATCCGTTCTCGCGATTAAAATCGTTGGTACTCCCGACACATCCGCTGCTAAACGAGCCGCAACTAACTTTTGTATCGCCTCTTGGGTTGGTACTAGTACCTTTCCACCCATATGACCACATTTTTTAACCGCCGCGAGCTGATCTTCAAAATGTACGGCAGCAGCTCCCGCTTCAATCATACCTTTCATTAGTTCAAAGGCATTTAGCACCCCACCAAATCCCGCTTCAGCATCAGCAACGATAGGGAGGAAGAAATCAATGTATTCCTTATTTTCTGGCCCAATCCCATTAGCCCATTGAATTTGATCCGCCCGACGGAACGTGTTGTTTATCTTTTTCACGACCGAAGGAACCGAATCGACCGGGTATAACGATTGGTCAGGGTACATACTTGATGCCGTGTTCGCATCCGCTGCCACTTGCCAGCCAGAAAGATAAATAGCTTCAATTCCCGCTTTGGCTTGCTGTAATGCTTGTCCCCCCGTTAAGGCACCTAAGGCATTCACATAACCTTTTTTAGAATGGCCATGGAGTTGATCCCATAACCTTTGTGCCCCTCTGGTCGCTAGAGTATGTTCTGGGTTAACTGAACCACGCAGCTTCACCACTTCTTCAGCACTATAAGGGCGAGTGATCCCTTCCCAACGTGCTTTTTTCCACTCATTCTCTAATTGGGCAATCTGCTCTGCGCGTGATATCGTCATGTTCGTATTCCTTATAATTTAAGTAGGGCCTATCGGAACGGCTTTAATCGTGTTTAATTAATAAATTGGTAACCAGGTATTGTTAAAAACTCAATGAGTTCATCTTGCGTTGTTATTCTTCGCATCAAGTCAGCGGCCTCACGGAAACGACCACTTTGGAACTTCTGATCACCAAGCTCTTTTTGAATGACTTGTAATTCTTCATCTAACATTTCTTCAAAGAGGGCTTTAGTGACTTTTTCACCATTTGAAAGCGACTTACCATGGCGGATCCATTGCCAAATAGAGGTACGAGAAATTTCTGCCGTTGCAGCATCCTCCATTAAGCCATATATCGGCACACAACCATTTCCAGATATCCACGCTTCAATATATTGAACTGCAACTCGGATATTCGCTCGCATACCTGCTTCCGTCCTTTCGCCATCACAAGGCTGCAATAGCTGCTGAGCGGTAATTTCTTCGTCTGAATCGCGCGATACGTGTAATTGGTTTTGGTGTTCGCCCAGTGCTTGGTTAAAAACCGCCATGACGGTGTCTGCTAACCCAGGGTGTGCGACCCATGAGCCATCATGACCATTACGGGCTTCTAATTCCTTATCAGCTTTAACCTTCTCTAAAATAGCTTTATTCTCTTGTGCATCTTTACTTGGGATAAAGGCAGACATCCCCCCCATTGCAAAAGCCCCTCGACGGTGGCAAGTTTTAATCAGCAACCGAGAATAAGCACTTAAAAAAGGTTGTGTCATGGTCACGACTTGGCGATCAGGTAATACCCTATCTGCGTGCTCTTTTAATGTTTTGATATAACTGAAAATATAATCCCAACGGCCACAATTTAGACCAACGATATGCTGGCGCATGTGATACAAGATTTCATCCATCTGAAAAACAGCTGGCAGTGTTTCGATAAGTACAGTGGCCTTAATCGTTCCTCGTGGTAAACCAACAGAGTCTTCGGCCATACTAAATACATCACTCCACCATTGAGCTTCCTGCCAAGACTCAAGTTTGGGTATATAGAAGTAAGGGCCACTTCCTTTTGCTAGTAGCGCTTCATAGTTATGAAAAAAGTAGAGCGCAAAATCGAATAACCCTCCGGGGATTGGCTTACCATCGAGCAAAACATGTTTTTCATCTAAATGCAGACCACGAACACGCGCGATTAATACAGCAGGGTTAGATTTTAATTGGTAAACCTTTCCATTTTCGTTGGTATACGAAATATCGCCTCGAACCGCATCTCTTAAATTAATTTGCCCATCGATCAATTTATCCCATGAAGGGGAGAGTGAATCTTCAAAATCAGCCATAAAAACTTTAACATTGGCATTAAGCGCATTGATCACCATCTTACGCTCTACAGGGCCAGTGATCTCAACTCGGCGATCACGTAAATCTTCAGGGATATTTTGAATTTTCCAATCAGCCTTTTTAATGGAATCACTTTCTGAAATGAAATCAGGCAACATGCCAGAATCTATTTTCTGTTGTCTAACTTGCCTTTCTTTCAATAGCACATCTCTTTTAGCGGAAAACTTTTCTGCCAGATCAGAAAGAAACGCGATAGCTTCAGTCGTTAGCACCTTGCTATCTTGCTGATTAAAACTCTTAGTAAATGTTAATGTTGATGCTGATAATTGCTGATCCATTGGTCGATCCTCTCTCATATCTGCCGATAAATTAAGACTAACTCAAAATAAAAATAAATCAAAAACAGTTTCCATTTTATTTTAATTTAAACACAATATATTGATATATAATGAAATTAACAAGATTCTAATTATGATTGCAGGTTCCCTTTTCACAACAAAAGATGTTAAAGTTAAGTTAAATCAATGTGTTGTAAAAATAACAATCATTTACTAAAAAACAAAAAAAGCAGCCTCATCAGGGCTGCTTAAATTCTTTAATTAGGATTCAACTTAAATGAAATCGCTGTAATTTATCATTACACTAGGCGAATACGTTGTTATAAGCGTATCTGGCAGTAGATAGGTGGTTTTTTAATCTAACGTCGGCTGCATATGACTAAGATCGAAAGGTGTGATCTGATACACATAATAATTTAACCAATTTGAGAAAAGTAGGTGCCCATGACTACGCCAAGTAATAATGGGATCCTTTTCCGGATTATTTTCCCTAAAATAATTACAGGGGATATTTGGCGAAATTCCAGCATCAACATCGCGCCAATATTCTTGAGCGAGGGTATCCGCATCGTATTCTGGATGACCTGTAACAAAAACTAATCGCTTATCTTTAGATGCAAATAGATAAGCCCCCGCTTCTTGTGAACTAGCTAATATATCCAAATCCGTATGTTTGCGGATCAATGATTCAGGGAAGTCAGCATAGCGTGAATGAGGCGCATAAAAAGATCCATCAAATCCTCGGGTTAATAGGGCAAAAGGCTCAAGCGTATCATGCTGATAAATACCAGATAGCTTTTCTTCCCGTGTCCATTTAGGTAAATCATAAAGCACTTTCAATGCAGCCTGCACCGCCCAGCAAACAAATAGAGTCGAGGTCACATGATCTTTCGCCCAATGAATCACTTTTTCTATTTGCTGCCAATAAGCAACATCACAAAACTCCACTAAACCTAAAGGAGCACCAGTCACAATCAATCCATCAAAATTCTGGTCTTGGATATCTTCAAAGTCACAATAAAAGGTATTCAGATGTTCCGCAGGCGTATTTTTAGATTCACGCTGATCAATTCGCAGTAACTGAATATCAACTTGTAGCGGTGTGTTCGACAGTAAACGTAAAAATTGATTTTCAGTTTCAATTTTCTTAGGCATCAAATTGAGTAGTAACACTTTCAAGGGACGGATCTCCTGAAGGCTTGCTCTTGTCGTTGTCATGACAAAAACATTCTCCTCTCGTAAGAAATTTACCGCTGGCAACTCATCAGGTAAACGAATTGGCATCATCTTCCCCTTTTATACATTTATACGTTTAGACTTCTAGAATGCTAAATAATCTAACCAAAGTTGCCATCATTGTCGAGTCTTTCAACACTAATTGAAATTATTTCAAGTGATTAGATTTGGTACAATTTGATTGCTATATATAGCATGGTTATAACTATATGATTCTATTTATATTATGATAAAAACTATTCAATTATAAACATCAATATTTATTAGAATTTTTATTTATATCCTATACAGAGACAAAGATACTAAGTACTAGTAATGCTGGCTGGAATCCGCCAAAAATAGAGAAAATGGGAAAAGAAGGGGAGTGATGGAAGGTAAGGTATGAAATAGATAAGGGCTTTGATAAATTTCTTACTAATAATTCTTTAATCTATCTATTGGAATAACCCATATTTGAAAAAATAAGCCGCCCTAAATAAGGGATTAAACTTTATCTCT